>QHBZ01000128.1:0-5011 GCA_003244055.1 Pseudonocardiales bacterium
CTACCTGTGGCTCATCCTGGTGCTGCGGGTCAGCGGCAAGCGGACCCTCGCGGCACTCAATGCCTTCGACTTCATCGTGACGGTGGCGCTGGGGTCCACCCTCGCCACGGTGCTGCTGTCGAAGTCCGTCGCACTGGCCGAAGGTGCGTTGGCCCTGGCCCTGCTTGCGGTACTGCAGTTGCTAGCCGCATGGCTGTCCACCCGCAGCTCGGTCCTGCGGCGCGCTGTCACCGCGGGTCCAACCCTCCTGCTGCGCGACGGCCAGCCGCTGGAGGCCGCTCTGGCCGCGCAGCGGGTCACCCACGACAGCCTGCGACAGGCCGTACGCACCAGTGGCATCGGTGGGTTGGAGCTGGTCGCGGCCATCGTGCTGGAGAGCAACGGGAAGCTCAGCGTCATCAGCCGCAGCCAGGCCGGCTCGGGTTCGGCACTGGCTGACATCACGCGCTACCGTACGGAGTCTCGGGACACCGTAATCAGGTGACGGTAAGGGATGGTCCCACGATCGGGTTCCAGGGAGCAAACATCGGAGGTAGCCGTTAGTGTGGTTGGCACGCAAGCCTCCTGACGTGGCCACGCTCAAGCATCGCACCAACCGTTGGAGATTCGGATGCCCCAGCTGCTCGAGCGTGACACGGTCGAGTACTTGGCCCAGTCGGACAACCGCAGGCGGACCCGCCGGAGACTACTCGCCGCCGTAGCCACAATCGCGATCCTGGTGCCGATCGGCACGCAGCTCGGCAGCTTCTTCCCGCACTGGAGCAATCCGTTCGCGTCACAGGTTGTGGACCACAGTCCGGCGCCGCTGATGCTGGCGCTGCAGAACCTGTCGCAATACCACGCCGCCACCGGCACTTTTGAGGTCGTGGTAGATGTCGAGCACGACACCGCCCATGTGTCGCCGCTGATCAGCGGCGAGCGCACGACCTTCCTCGGCCGCGGCTCGGTCGACGCGATGGTCGACTTCGCGGGTGTCGGTACCAATCGGGTGACGGTGTCCCCGGACCGGCGCTCGGTCACCTTCGCCCTCCCGGCCCCGCGGCTGGCGCCTGCCGTCATCGATCCGGCCGCGAGCCGCGTGATCGGCCGCGAGCGTGGCATCTTCAACCGGGTCGCCGCCGTGTTCGAGAATAATCCGACCAGCGACGATCAGGAGCTCTACCAGCTCGCCAGCGCCAAGCTGAACGACGCCGCCAAGACGAGCGACCTGACCCGGCGCGGCGAGGAGAACACCCGCCAGATGCTCACCACGCTGGCCCGCTCACTCGGCTTCACCCAGGCCACGGTCACCTTCGATGCTCCTTCGACGTCGGACACCAGCCGGGCGAGCGTAACCAGCTGACTTATTCGAGGTCGGTTTCCCGCGAACGGCGGACCTGGCGCTGTCCCGAGCCACCGGTCATGCCCGGTATCCCGCTCGCCAGTAAGGGGACATGGCGCAGCGGCGCGCCGCCGACTTCTTAACCAGGCGCGTGATTCACTACGCCGGAGAATCTCACGTTTGTTATTCCCAGGCGCGTGATCATGAGCTGAGGAGCACCATGAGCACACCCAAAGGGACCGGATCGAGCTGGCGCAGGCATCGTGCCGGCGCACTGCTGGGATTGGCGCTCATTGCTGTCCTCATTGGACTGGTCGCGGTCACCTGTAGGCAGCAGAGCTCGGAGAGCAGCGGCCCACCGCTGGCCACGCCACCCCACGCTCCCAGCGCCGGGCCGGCGGCTCCTTCCGTCATTCCCTATCCGCCGCCAGTGACCTCAGGACCCGCGCAAGCGCCATATCCGCCGCCCTCGGGTTCCGCGCAAGCGCCTGAGGTACCAGCGTCCGGGCCGCCGGAGCCGGCGCCATATTCCCCGGTGACCGGTGCGGGACAGGGTAAAGGCGAATCGGGGGTGGGCAGAGCCGAGGTGCGCGTCTACAACAACAGCACCATCCGGGGCTTGGCCGCGCGCGCGGCGGGTGATCTCACCGCCCAGGGTTGGACGGTGGCTGATGTCGGGAATTACCCGTGCGGGACGATTCCCACGACCACCGTGTACTACCAGGAGGGGACCGGCCAGCGTGCCGACGCTGAGGCTATCGGTGCCGAGTTCGGGATGCGGGTCATGCCGCGCTTCCCAGGGATCGCACACGCCAGCCCGGGCCTGATCGTGATCGTCACAAAGGATTATCGCCGATGAGCGCTGAGGCCGACGGCTCCCTTGAGACCGGCCTCGACGAGTTCGGAGTCGGGATCGGTGTCTTCGCGCACGATCGTGAGGCCGCCGCTGGCCTCGTAGAGTACATACCGGATGTCCTCCAGGTGGTGCACGCCTGCCTGCCGTAGCTGTGCGAACAGGTCGTCGTCGGTCAGGCCGCCGCGGCGCAACTGTCCCCGGTTGATCCGGCCGTGCTCGACGAGAACCCGGACCCGGTGCTCGACGAGCGTGCTGAACACGGCGTTGAACCGCGCCACGCTGGCGAGCCGGTGCACCACGATCAGCGTGACCAGGGCGACAGCTCCGGTGACGAACGACTGGCTGCCGGCGACCGCGGTGCGACCGACGATCGCTCCGATCCCGACGGCCGTGACGAAGTCGATGATCGACCACTGGGCCAGCGTCCGCCGTTGTCCGAGCCGGAGGCCGACCAGCGCGGTCACGTACATCAGAGCCCCCTTGCCCGCGACGATCCCGAGCTCCGGCCAGTCGCCGCTGATCCATGACATGTCGTTTCTCACGTCCGTTCTTTTTGAGCTGAAAGGCGGCGGCCCGGCTGAGCGAATGCGCCGCGGGATACGACGTTTCCTCCCGCACAGTCCGGGTACACGAAGTGTGACGCATCAGCGTCGGGAGGAGATCGATATCATGGCGACCACTACTAAACAGGCTAATCAATACGCGCCAGGGCGCACCGCCATCACGAAGTACGCGGGCTCGGGTCTTGTCGCCGGCTTCCTCGCTGGGGTGGTGTTCATCGCGCTGAACTCCTGGTTCGCCACCACTATGGGCAAACCCGCACTCGCACCGTTTAAGACCGTGGCCACGCTGGCGCAGGGCCCGCCACCACCGCACGCCGCGATCTGGATCGGCATGGTGATCCACTCGTTGCTCGCGGCGGTGTTCGGACTGGTGTTCGCCGTCCTGGTCGTTCCGATGATGCGCAACCGATCGGCAGGCTGGTTGCTGTGGGCCGGGCTACTCTACGGCGGGATCATCTACATCGTCGACTTCCAGGTACTCTCCCGGCTGGTGCCGCAATTCTCCGCCTTCCTGCAGGTCACCAACCAGCCACTTGAGTTGGCCGTACACCTTGTGTTCGGTGCGGTGCTGGCAGCCCTGCTCGCACCGATGCTGAGGACTCCAGCAGCGGCTGTGTCGAGATAGTCGGCCGATGCCATGCCATCTCAGATTCAGGTGACACCGGTGTCGTGCTGGATGCGTTCCAGGCGCTGTTGACGCGCCACCGCCGCGCGGTGTGCCAGATCGCCGTCTGGTCCGGTGGGCCGGTCGTCGAGTTCGCGCAGCAGCTCCCCGCGTCCGTATACGACGAGGATATCGCCGGCGGCCACGATGGTACGACCGGTCGGCGCACCAAGGTAGTGACCATCGGCACGATAGAGCCCGAGGACGGCGACGCCTTCGTCACGCAACGCCAGGTCGCTGAGTGAGCGGTTGGCGGCCCAGTCAGCCGGGTTGATCGCCAATTCCGTGACCGAGTATTCACCAGCTAGGTCAAGGAGACCGGCCAGGTCGCGGCTGGGAAGGTCGGTGTACCGGTGGATGAGGTGGCTGATCGCGGCCGTGAGCCGGCGGTCAACCCACGCGCTGCGGGAGACAGACACCAGGGCGATCAAACCGACGCCGAGTTCGAGGATGCGCCACCAGGCGCTGCCGAACGCACCGCCACGGAACCCGATGATGGCCGAACTGGCAGCGGCGACGATACCCGCGTTGCCCAACAGCATCAGTGTGGCGACCACCCGGCGGCGCAGCGGATGATTCACCACGCTCTCGGATTCGGTCGTGGTGAACCCGGCGCCGGTGAACGCTGAGCGGGCCTGGAAGCGGGCGGACTGGCTGGACATGCCGCTGGCGGTGAGGATCACTGTCGCCACCCGGGTGATGAGCAGTGAGATCGCCAGGACGAGCAGGAGAGCCGCGATCGCGAACATTGAAAGTAACCTATCCTTGACTTGGTCAGGTCTATCCGTGTTTCACTGGGATCTCCAGAGCCGTCGGTCGGCCGCCAGCGGGCTACGCGTGCATGCGTGGTGACTCGAAGGGACGACGCCCAGCGGAAGAAGCTCGTCCGTGCTCGCCACAGATCGCACTACAACGTACGGCGACGTCCCGCGCACCGCGCGGGACGACACGATGTGTATTGGACATGTCAGTTTGCTGGCACTGCTGGCGATTGGGCTGGGCGGGTGTGCTCGTCGACAATCCAGCGCACCTCTTCCATCGTCTACACCAGCTGGTTCACCGCAGGCGACTGGCTCCGCGAGGGTTCACCGCCCTGCAGCTGATCGAGCACGGGCAAGACGTCGCTGAGGACCGCCGGGCCGATCAGGTGTACCTCCCCCCAAGAAGAACTCGCCGCGTTTCGGGATGGCCGAGGCCGAGCTGGGCCGAGGCCGAGCTGGATTGTGCGGTCGCGGTCGCCTCGCCGGCAGTACTGACTCTTGTACCCGCCGGTTGCTCGCTCCCCGAGAGGATGGCGCGGGTCGCGGGAGGATGGCCCGTAGTGCGGCCCGTTGGTTTTGGGTCAGTGGTGGGGCGTCGGCAACGAGGCGTTCGATGTGCGCGGTGAGGGCAGCTCGGCCCACGATAGACACGCGAACCTGGCCGTCAGCACCCGTTGGGCCACCAAGCGCTCAACACGGCCACGGACACCGGCGGCCAGCGTCGGAGTGCA
The DNA here is from genome assembly GCA_003244055.1 of Pseudonocardiales bacterium. GTDB lineage: Bacteria > Actinomycetota > Actinomycetes > Mycobacteriales > Pseudonocardiaceae. Next base: position 4,897 of record QHBZ01000128.1, read on the forward strand.
CCCCGGCCCCGCCGTGAACTGGATCCGGCCGCCCCGCCCGGGGCACCTTACCGCCACTGCATCACGGGGGCGAGCACCACCACCGATAGTGCGCCGAGCAGCGCGATCACAATCC
>QHBZ01000128.1:5094-8853 GCA_003244055.1 Pseudonocardiales bacterium
GTCTTCATGTTGGCTGTGTGGTGGGGGAAGTGGCAGTGGAAGACCCAGTTGCCGGGGTTGTCCGCGATGAAGATGATCTCCGAGAAGTTCCCCGGGCCTATGTCCTCGGTGGTCTCGCGGACCGAGGAGTTGGCGTGCCCGTTCTTGGAGACCAGCACTTCGTCCTGGCCGTGCAGATGCATGGAGTGGTCATCCTGGGAGGCATTGTAGAGGCGAATACGGATCCGCTGCCCCTTCTCGATGGTGATCGGGCCGCCGGAGGCGTCACCGGTCTTGCCGTTGATGGTGAAGAAGTCGAAGTCACCGGTCATCGGCGGGAACGGCTTGACCAGCTCGTTTTCCGTGGTGAAGAAGAATTCCTGCAGCGTCATCACGAAGTCTTGGTCGACGTGCACCGACTGGTGCTCGGTGCGGGGCAGCACCGTCCACATGCCATCTAGGCCCCGCAGCTCTTCCACGGCGCTGGAGAAGTGCGAGTGGTAGGCGAACGACCCGACGTGACCGGGGGTGAAGGCCGGGTAGGTGTAGGTCTGGCCGGGCATGATCGGTGCGGGCTGGCTGATCGCGGGAACCCCGTCATCGGCATTGGGTTGGTGCAGCCCATGCGGATGCAGAGTGGTGGGCTCGGGCAGGTGGTTGGTGACCACGAACTGGACCCGCTCGCCGGCGTAGGACACCAGCGTCGGCCCGGGGGTGCTGCCGTTGTATCCCCACACCGCGGCGGTTTTGACTGGGAAGTTGGCGATCTGCTGGGTGAACTGCTCCGCGGTCAGGTGGAAGACCCGGGTACAGCCCTGGTTGGCCGGGGCCGGTGAACTCAATGGCTGGGAATCCCGGCAGCCCGCGATGGTGCCGAAATCGGTGGGCACACTTGGGGTGGTCGGAACAGTGGGGGCGACCATCGGCCCCGTACCCGTGGTGCTGTACTCGGTCCCGTACTGGCTGGTCACCTCGTCGCGCTCTGCGGAGCTGGTGGTGGAACAGGCCCCGAGCAGCAGGCCGACGCCGATGACGGCCGACACCACCAGCGCTCTACGTCGACCGCTGCGGATTCCCCGCGAAGCGGTCACTAGCTCCTCGCCCGACCGACCATGACGCCCGCGCATCTCGCCTCCCCAGCCAACAACTACCCTCGTTAGCAGGGCTGTACCCTGCGGAGTCAGTGCCGAAACCAGTCAGTGCCGAAACCCGAGCCCGGCGTTCCCTAGTGGGAGGATCACAGGGTGCCACCGCTCTGGTTGACGGTGCCGGCCTGGTGCGCACTGGGGGGCGGTCACCGCGGTAGGGGTCAGCCATTGCGGTGCCGGATGCACCCTGGGCGACATCATCGCCGAGTTCGCCGTCTTCGGCCTGGCTGCCACCCTGGCCGGTGAGGCGCTGTTCGCCGAGTACCTCGGCGACTACCTGGCCGCGGTCAGCCTGGGCATCGTGTTTCAGTACTTTGCGATTGCCCCGATGCGGGGACTGTCCGTCGGGAAGGGTCTCATCGAGGCCGCCAAGGCCGACATCCTGTCCCTGACCGCTTTCGAAATCGGCCTGTTCGGCTGGATGGCGCTGATGTCCTACGTCTTCTTTCCCCACCCCCATCTCCATCCGGACAGTCCCGTGTACTGGTTTTTCATGCAGCTCGGCATGATCCTCGGCTTCGCCACCGCCTGGCCGGCCAATGTGTGGCTGATCCGCCGCGGCATCAAGGAAGCCATGTAACAGACCAGCGACTCCTGGCACCGTCGAATAGGAGCAAGTCGCTGCTCAGCGCTGCGGAAAGGCTATCTCCGGCTCACAAAGGGTTCGAGTGCGTTGACGTACTGCTGACGTGATGGCGTCGCATACACCTGGGGTTCTTCCCGGTAAACCGATGCCGATAACGGACAGGTGTCGCGGGCCTCAATGTGGGCTTGGCCGACCTTGGCACCGGTGCGCGCCTCGTAGACCGTGACGGTGTAGCCCGCCATCCGCAGCGACGCTGACCGTCCGGAGGGGTACGGGCACAACAGGCCCGTGTCCGCGCCGCCGCCGTCACTCTCCGTGCAGGCCACCAGCTGGACGGTTGCCGGGTCCGGGGGGTTCCAGGCCGGCCCCAGCCCGGCCAATCTCGGGTTCTCCAACATGTTTTGGACCGCGCCGTGTGGCCTGACCACGAGGATCGGATGTGGGGGTGCTCCGGTGTACGCAGCCGCGGTGGTGGAATGTCGGCCACTGCACAGGCCCACCAGATCGGACACCTTGGTGACCGGCTCGGCGATCTTCTTGCCACCGCAACCGACCAGCCCGGCGAGCAGCAGTGCCGCGGAGCAGATGAGATACCCGAATCGAATCCGCATCGCTGACCTCTCCCCGACCGTTCGCTGGGAGTCCGGGGCTTCGCCGTGGTCCCGGATTTAACCCAATGGTCATATTTCACTCAATACGGAACAAGGTCAACACCCCGGCATGGCCGCGCGGCTGAGGCAAATCGGCCTGCGGCGCGCCCGGTTCGCGAAGGGGGCCCGCGGGCATGGTGTGCCGGTCGCTCGGGCTCAGCGGGCAGGAGCGGGTGCCTCGTGATTACGCGGCGCGGCTTGACCGACCGGGCGACGCGCTGGTCGGGGTGGCCGGCACCATCCCGACCCAGGCCCAGGCGCGAACGATCCTTTACCGATCGCTGCCGCTGGTCGAGGCCGCCACCCTGGCGGCGATCGCGCTCATCGTCGGGCTGACCTTCCGCTCGGTGGTCGCGCCCTTGGTCACCCTCGTCACCGCTGCGATCGGCTACCTGATCGCGGACCGGGTCATCGGGTGGTTGGCCGCGGTGGCCGAGTTGACCGTGCCCGTGGAGATCGAGCCGATCCTGATCGCCTGATGTTGGGGATCACCACGGGCTACAGCATTTTCTTCCTGTCCGGCCCGCGGCGCCGGTTGCGGGCCGGACAGACCAACCCGAGTGCCACCAGTGCGGCCGTCGGCGAGTACCTGGCCATCGTGCTGACCGCCGCTGTGATCGTGGCGGCCGGTGTCGCGGCGCTGCTGGTTGCCCGGTCCGAGCTGTTCCACGCGTTCGGTCCGGGCCTCGCGGTCACCGTTATACCCGGGGGGTCGCGGATTGCAGGGCCTCGACCAGTTGCAGATTCATGAGGTCCTCCCGGCGTCGGGGGTCCAGTGCCCGTCCAGAGCGTGCTGGACCTGTTCAGCGAGCCCGGCGAGCTGGGCCCGTTGCCTGGCGTCGAAGTCCTGCTCGGCGATGGTGTCGCGCAGCCGCATGAGCTGGTCGGCGACCTCCCTGCGCTGGTCCGGCAGCTCCACACACCAGGCGAGCTCACGCAGCAGCGATGACAGCCGAGCCAGGACCAGGGGGTCACCGGCCCCGTAGCGGCGGGGCTGGGTCACCGCCAGCTCGAGCAGCTCGGTGAAGCTCGGGCTGGCCAGCACGACCCGGTGCTCGCCCTGCTCGTCGCGCAGCAGCCTCGGTCCGAGGTCACGGCCGGCCAGCTCGCACAGCAGCGCCGAGGAGTGGCTCAGCGCGTGGACGGCGGTCGTCGGGTCGTTGATCCCAGGTGACAGTGCCTTGATGGCCACGTCGGTGAGCTGCCGCAACCCGTAGCCGACGTCCTGGGCCGCGGTGCGTTCGAAGTCCGTGCTGACCGCCTTCGCCACCCGCTCGCCGAGCCGAGACCGGGTGTCGGAGTCGAACGAGCCCGCACCGCGTGGCCAGCCGGCTCCCACTGGCGTGCCGGCGATCAGTGAGCTACCGGGAACCCGGTCGAGGACCACGACAGCGTC
>QHBZ01000129.1 GCA_003244055.1 Pseudonocardiales bacterium
CTGATGGCGTGGTTCGTGCTGCACCCGCCCGCCGGAGTGGATGTGGTGTCGTTCTTCGTCACCGCCCGGCTGGTCGGCCAGTCCGACAGCAACGCCTGCATCGACGCCCTGATCGAGCAGCTCGCCGCCCTAGTCGGCGAGTCCCCGGCCGGCCTACTGACGCCCGGTGCGCGGCGGGGCACCCTGCTCCGACTGTTGGACGACGCGGCGAGCCGGTCACGGGAAGCCGGGCGACGGCTGCTGCTGGTGATCGACGGCCTTGACGAGGACAGCGGTACCGCCACCGGCCCTAGCATCGCCGCTCTGCTAGCCTGCCGACCCCCGGCCGAGGCGCGCGTCCTGGTGGCCAGCCGACCTCACCCACCGATCCCCGACGACGTCACCGGAGATCACCCACTTCGGGCGATCAGCCCCAGACAACTTGACGTGTCAGAGCACGCCCGGGGCGTCGAATACCGGGCGAAGAGTGAACTCACCCAGCTCCTGGCCGGAGCTCAGTTGCAACGCGACATACTCGGGTTGATCACCGCTGCTGGTGGTGGTCTCACCCTGGGCGACCTGGAAGAACTGACCAAAAAGCCACGGTATGAGATCGAGCGCCTGCTGGGTGGGATCTTCGGTCGCAGCGTCGGAACCCGGACCCGCACACCAGTCAGCGGACTCTCAGGTGAGCGGGTGTATCTATTCACTCACGAGACGCTGCGGCTCACTGCGGAGCAGAGTTTCGGCAAGAGCCTGGCCGCCTACCGTGGCTGGCTCTACCGCTGGGCCGACGTCTACCGGCAGCGGGTTTGGCCGGCGGACACCCCGCATTACCTACTGCGCAGCTACGCCCGCCTGCTCGCCAGCACCGAGGACCTGGCCGGGCTCGTCGCCTGCACCACTGACCAGGCCCGACACAACCGAATGCGTGACATAACCGGTGGAGATGCTCTCGCCTTTACCGAAATCAGCACCGCCCAGCAACTACTCCTCGCCCAACCCGTCCCCGACCTCACCAGCCTTGCACTCATCGCCATCCAGCGAGATCAACTCACCGACCGGAACAGAAACATCCCCATCAAACTGCCTGCCGTATGGGCACGGATCGGCCAACTCACCCGCGCCGAAGCCCTCGCTAACAGTATTCCCAGCCTGTCATCACGTATCAAAGCGATGGCAGAGGTCGCTAAGGTGGTGGCCGCTACTGGTGACCTCGCCCGTGCCCTCCGGCTAATTATCGGGGCCGAGGCGCTCGTCGCGCAGATCCCCGGAACTAATGACATGCGGCCGGAGGCAATCCTCGCGCTCGCTTCGGCAGCGACCGGTGGTGGTGACCACGACAGGGCGGCGGCGCTGTCGTGCAGGTCGACGATCTGAACCGGCGAGCGACCGCCTTGACCGATCTTGCTCTCACGGTGGCCTCTGGTGGTGACCGCGACAGGGCGGAAGCGCTCATTGCGCAGATCCCCGATCAGGATTGGCGAGCGAAAGTAGTCGGCATATTCGCCCAGAGCCGGGCTGTGGTCGCGGCACGTGCGGCAGACTCGAATTCACGTGAGATCTACCGTCCTCTCACGCAGTGTCAGATCGAGAACCTCTTTTCGGATTTTCCCGATCCGCGTATGCGGGCGAGGATGTTGGCCGACACTGCCAAGGACAAGGCCGCTGATGGTTACCACGGCGAGGCCGTTCGGCTGGCCAATGTGGCCGAAATGCTTATCGCGCAGATTCCCGCTTCAGACGAACGATTGAAAGTGGATGCATTGGCCCATCTCGCGGAGGCGGTGACCGTTGGCGGTGACCACGACAGGGCGGAAGCGCTCATTGCGCAGATCCCCGATCAGCATTGGCGAGCGGGGGCATTGGTTAAGGTCGCGGAGGCGATGGCCGTTGGCGGTGACCACGACCGGGCCGCTCGGCTGGCCAGTGAGGCCGAGCTGCTCAGCGCCCAGATGTCCGACCTGAATCAGCGAGCGGTGGAGCTCGCCGTACTCGCTGCGGTGGTGGCCGTTGGTGGTGACCACGATCAAGCCGCTCGGCTGGCCGGTGAGGCAGAGGAGCTCATCCCGCAGATCCCCGACTCGATCAGACGAGCGGTGGCACTCGCTCAGGTCGCGGAGGTGATGGCCGCTCATGGTGACCCCGACCGGGCCGCTCGGCTAGCCAGTGAAGCCGAGGCGCTCATCCCGTTGAAATGGCCTGCCGACCTTCGGCTCGTATTACCCCAAGTCGTCACGGCAGTGGCCGTTGGCGGTGACCATGATCGGGCCACTCGCCTGGCCAATCTGGCAGAGGCGATCATGCAGCAGGTCACCGACATATGCGACCCGGAAGCGCTGGCATGGCTTGCGCAGGCGGCGGTCATCTATGGTGACCATGACCGGGCCACTCGGCTGGCCGACGAGGCCGAGGCGCTCATCCGGCAGGAGACCAATCCTTCCGCGCGGGCGTCGGCGTTAGCCCGGCTCTCTATAACACTCGTGGAAATGAGCAAGAAGACCTCACGGGTTCCAGAACACGTACAGAGCAGTTCGCCACTGATAATTCGGGCGCGACGCCTCCTCGCCGAGGCTCTCACGGTCGGTTAATGGACGAATGCCATGGCCGCGCTGGCGCGCGTGGATCCACCGGCTGTCAGCGCTCTTGCCGGCAAGCTACAGGCACGTTGGGGCCAAGCTGCCGTGGCCGACACTGAGACAGCAGGGATCGGCACTGATCATCTGCCACCATTGCGGGGCACAGCAAGTCGGCTCGCCAACTGGCTGCGCGGTGAGGTTACTCGAGCAGGTGGTCGAAGTCGCCGTTCTTGGCACCGGCGATGAAGGCGGCCATCTCGTGCTGGTTGAAGATGAGGGTGCGAGCCTTGCGCTCGGCTAGCGGGAGCTTGTCGTCCTGGAAGCCGATCAGGCCGTCGGCCGCAGCGAATGAGAGGCATCCAGCGTTGCCGTTGCTGAACGTCGATTTCAGGTACCGGCCGTTGACCACGGTGTCGTACTTCGCATCATCGAGAGTGGGGTACGGGTTGGGTATGCGGGCCACTGGGTCACAACTCCTCCATGACTGTGCGGATCAGGTCCTGTGACTCGCGTGCTGAGAGAGCCTGGGCCAGAGCCGCGTCGAAGATGTACGTGTACTGCCGCACGGGGTTGCGCTCCTCGTAGATCCGCTGCGCCGTGTCGCTGTCCACATACACCACCTCGCCGTCGAGCTCATGCGGGAACCCGAAGATCACGAAGTTGTCAGTACCGGGTAACGCTCCAGCGGTGAAGGGCAGGATGTGGATCGTCACGGGGTGCTGCTGGGTCACTTCGATCAAGTGTCGGAGCTGTTCACGCATGACGTCTCGACCACCCACCAGGGTACGGATGACACCCTCTGCGAGCACAGCCACCAGACCCTGAAAATCGTCCTCACCGAGCCGCTGCTGACGTCGCATGCGCAGGTCGGCCATCCGGTCGACGTTGATCGGGGACACGAAGGCCCGGGCGTTTCCGATCAAGGTTTCGGCGTAGGCCCGCGTCTGTAGCAGCCCCTGCACATAGACGTTGTCGTAGCTGTGCGCGGTGGCGGCGTCCTCACCGATCTCTACGAGCATCTCGACGGTCTCGGGCACGATGTCGGAGTACTCCTGCCACCAGCCGGGTTCGTCAGCTCGGTGACGTAGCGCGTCGAGCTTTTGCGACTGCTCGGTGCCGATGTCGAGCACCGTGGCGATCCGGTCCAGGTGCTCGGAGCTGATCCGGGCTATGCCGGACTCCACCCGCGACAGGTGCGAGGCGGAGATGCAGCGCTGGCGAGGCTGGTCGGTGTTCATCAACTCGACCAACTTCTCCTGATTGAGCTGGGCATCGTCGCGGAGTCGTCGGATCTGCTTGCCCAACCGGCGGGACCGGATGGTCTTGCGCTGCGCCATGGGGCCTCCTTGCCCAGTCGCCCGATGGACGGGTTAAGATCGTGAAAGTTGCACACAAACTGTATACAGGTTACAGTCGAGCTGCATGCAAGGCAGTGACAAGCGTATCCCCCTTGCTGGAGCGCTCCGGTGGGCTCGCCGTTGAGCGCTCCAGCAACCCCACCAGGACGACGGTGACCCCGGCCCTGACCCCCAAATCGGCCGGGGTCACCGTCCAC
>QHBZ01000130.1 GCA_003244055.1 Pseudonocardiales bacterium
CTTCGTCGGCCACAGCCCTCTAGAGGTGCTGCGCATCGTCGAGCGCGAAGGTCAGCGAGTCCGGGCCAGCATCACGGCCTGGCGAACCCTAGACGAAGAGCTACCGCCCGAACCTGAGCCTTTATCCCGCGGGGAGGTGGCGCAAGCGAGGGAGCAAATGCGTGCGAGGGTGCGCGAAACTGCCGCTGATCAGGTGACGATTGCCGCACAACTGGGGGTCTTCGGCTCCGTCAACGCTCGCAAGCTGTACGACAGGTGGCGATCCGTCATCACGGAGATCGACAACGAGGAAGAGAAGCTGAGTTGGCGCTGCGGCGAGTACTGGTCGGTAAGGGCCGACGCGCCTCCCGGCGCGCTTAAGCCCATGCTGGCAGGGCTAGAGGCGCTACAGCCTAAGGAAGACGCTGCGCGCCGAGCGCTGGAGGATGCCATGGCCGAGGAACTAGGTCACCGGTAGCTGGGTGCGCGGGTGATCAGCGCCGCCATGATCTCCGTGCAAATCGGACATCCCGGCTACACCGTAATGTGTGTTACCACCACCCGAACGGCTACACGGGCCCGCTTTGCACGGGCCGCCGCGTGCTGCGCTGGGTGCCCGGCCCGGGCGCGGTGCCCCACTGTGACTACCGTGCCCCGGGCGTCACCACTAGTCCGGCAGATGGGATGTTATATCTCACCCATTGCTGAAGGCAACGAGTTCTGTGTCGGCAGCCATCACGGGTAGCCGAACGGCAGTCTCGGCTACACCGTCTCCCAGTTCGAGGAGAAGTCGGGCGAGCCGGATGGCCCGGAAGCCAACGGGCACCTCCTTGGAAACGGCCAGCGTGCTCCGGAAGTCGAGGTCGCCCGCGACATGGATCGTGCCTATCCGATCGTGCGGTCAATGCGGCGCAGCGCCTCGCGCAGCAAAGGCAACGAGGTGCCGTGGTTGAGCCGGATCCGGCCGTTGCCCTGTTCGACGGGCAGGGCGAAGTCGCGTCCCGGGCTCACCGCGAGGCGGCCCCGGTCGAGCAGCGCCCCGGCCGGGTCTTCGCCCAGCCCGGTATCGCGAAGATCCAGCCAGGCCAGGTAGCCGGCCTGACCGGGATGTGCCCGTACGCCAGGGGCACGCCGGACCCAGTCGGCGAGCTCGGCGCGAGTCCGGTCCAGGTGGACCCGTAACTCGTCGATCCAGCCACCGTCGTCGGTCCAGGCCGCGATGCTGGCCGCAACACCGGGCACCGACGCACGCAGCCGCTCATACTGCGGCACTGCAGCGGTGACCTGCGCGGTAGCGGGTTGCGCCTGCAGCAGTGCGCACTTCAGGCCAGGCGCGTTCCAACCTTTGGAGATGCTGGTGACGGTCACCGAGTGGGCAGCGGCCGCGGGTGCGCTCGCGGCGTACGGGGTGAAACTGACATCGGTGGCCAGCAACGGGGCATGCACCTCATCGGAGATCACGTGGGCGCCCCGGGTATCGACGATCTCCGAAACGGCAGCCAGCTCTTCGCTGGTGAGCACTCGGCCGGTGGGGTTGTGCGGATGGCACAGCAGCACCGCGCGAGCACTGTCTCGCAGCGCGTCGTCCAGCCGCTGCAGGTCCAATGCCCACCCCCGGGGTCGGTCCAGCAGCGGCCATGGCACCGCAACCCGGCCCAACTGGGTGAGCAACGCGAAGAACGGTGGGTAGGCGGGCGTGAGCAGTACGACGCCGTCGCCCGGCTCGGTGAGCACCCGCAGGGCTGCCTCCAGCCCGGCCATCACGTCGGCGATCGGGCAGGCCAGCGCGGGATCGGGCCGCCAGCCCTGATACCGGGCGGCCCATCCGGCGAACGCCTCAGCAAGGCCCGCCGGTTCGGGGTAACCCAGGTCGTGCGCGTCGAGTACCCCGCGTGCGGCCTCGAGCACCGCAGGGGCCAGCGGAAAATCCATCTCCGCGACCCAGGCAGGGAGCACGTCAGGCGGGTACCGGGACCACTTCATCGTCCGTCGCGCTCTGAGCACGTCGAGGTCCAATGCGTCGAATCCCACCAGGAGTACCTACCCGGGCCACGGGTTGTCCACAACCCGCGCGTTGGCGCGGGTTGTGGACAACCCGTGAGTGGCGATGCGAGCCCTGGCTCGCATCGCCACTCACGGGGCGCGCAGCGCCACCACCGGTCCGATCACAACGATGGCGGGCGGGCGGATACCGCTGGCGGCGACGGCGACGTCCGCCAAGGTGCAGCGCACCACGCGCTGGCCAAGAAGCGTGCCGTTGGCGATCACGGCGACCGGCGTGTCCGGTGGCCGGCCGTGGGTGATTAGAGCGTCGGCGAACAAGCCGATCCGCTCGACCGCCATGAGCAGGACCAGGGTGCCGCGCAGCCGCCCGAGCGCCGACCAGTCCACCAGCGAGGTGGGATCGTCCGGCGCCACATGCCCGGATACGACGACGAACTCATGGGTCACGCCTCGGTGCGTCACCGGAATCCCCGCCGCCGCTGGCACCGAGATGGCACTGGTGATGCCAGGAACAACGGTCACCGGCACCCCGGCGGCCGCGCAGGCCAGCAGCTCCTCAAAGCCGCGCCCGAAGACGTAAGGGTCGCCGCCCTTGAGTCGCACCACGAACCGGCCGGCCCTGGCGTGCTCAATCAGCTGCGCGTTGATCTGCTCCTGGGCCATCGCTCGGCCATAGGGCACCTTCGCCGCGTCAATCACCGTGACGTGCGAACCGAGCTCGTCGAGTAACTCTCTAGGCGCAAGCCGGTCGGCCAGCACCACGTCGGCCCGGGCCAGCAGCCGCCGCCCGCGCACGGTAATCAGGTCGGGATCGCCAGGCCCCGCGCCGACCAACGCCACCCCCGGAGTCGCGACGTGGTCTTCGGCGTCCGGGGCGTCATCGACGACGCCCGTGCGCAGGGCGTCGACCAACGCGTCCCGGACGGCGGCGGAGCGGCGCGGGCGGCGCCCGGCGAGCACGCCGATGAGCAACCCGTCGTGTACTCCGGTGGCCGCGGTGACGGCGCTACCACCGGTCGCATCGTCGGCACGGACGCAGAACACCCGCCGCCGCTGCGCCTCGGCAGCCACTGCGGCGTTGACCGTAGGCTCGGAGCTGCAAGCCAGGGCATACCAGGCGCCCTCCAGGTCACCGTCGGCGTAAACCCGGGCCACCCAGCGCAACTCGCCCGCCGTGGCAATCGCCTCGACGGCCGGGGTGGCCTCCGGAGCGACGAGCAGCACATCGGCGCCGGCGGCGATCAGTCGCGGCAGCCGCCGTTGCGCGACGGTGCCCGCACCGACCACCACGACCCGGCGTCCGGCCAGCTCGAGCCCCACCAGGTAAGGCTTCACTGACCCGGCGCCCAGGACAGCAGCGCGTTGACCGCCGCGGCAGCGACCGCGGTTCCGCCCTTGGCACTGCGATTGGACAGGGCAGGCAGACGCGAGTCCCGCAGCGCCGCCTTGGCCTGCGCGGCGTCGACGAACCCCACCGGAAGCCCGATCACCAGCGCGGGGCGCAGCAGACCGTCCGCGGCGAGACGGATGAGCTCGCGCAGGGCCGTCGGCGCGTTGCCCACCACCCACACCGCTCCTTCGGGGTGTTGGGCGGCAGCCGCCCGTATTCCCGCCGCGCAGCGCGTCAGCCCCAGCGACGAGTCCGGTGCCAGATCAAGGGCTATCACACACTGCCGCGATGTGATGCCGGCGGCAAGCATGCGAACATCGACCACCAGTGGCGCCCCGCTGGCCAACGCGCAGCGCCCCGCGTGCAACGCATCCTCGTCGCAGACCAGGTCAGAGGCGTAATCAAGGTCCGCGCTGGCGTGGATCACCCGTTCGGTGACCGCGCGGGTCCCGGGTGGCAGCCGCTCGGTATCCACCTGGGATCGGAGGATCCGGTAGGACTCGACCTCGATCGGATGCGCAGCGCGGGTCATGTCGTCCCCTCCGGCCCTCGGCACGGTGTAGAGCTTGCCGCCACAATGGTGCTGCACCGAAGGTGGCGGGCCGAACGGAGACCGTAGATGAGCGTCGAAGATCACGATGACGAGCTAGCCACCCAGTATGTTCTCGCCCGGCGCCTGCGTCCGGACCTCGAGGGAGCTGAGCTCGCGCAACTGATCGTCTCCAGACTCAACGAGGATCAGTTGCTGAGCCTCGCCGGGGACGCGCTCGCCTGGGCGCCCCACCCAACCGATCGTCGCGAACTAGCGCTGGAGTACGTGCAGAATTTCGTCCTCGCCATGGAAAGTGACCCCGACGCTAAGTGATCGGCCTCGCCGCAAGCACACAGGTGGGGCACTATGTACACCATGCGAGGATGCCGCTGGGGGGAGAGATCTCACACAGCGTTGCGTCGACTCCTGATCGTCGGCACCGTCATGGCACCGATTGGTTATGCGTACCAGGGTATCGGCATGCTCACCCCAGCGGCCGTCGAAAGCCCGGGATCCGCGGTTGCCCTGTTCGGTAGCGGCACGCTCACGACGCCGAATCCGGTTTCGCAAGCTATCACCTACAACCCGGACCTGGCGCCGATCGGTGCCGCGATGACGGCCAGCCTGATCCCGACGTCGGACGGGTCAACCCGGGCGGAGCTCACGGTCTCCGGACTCCTACCCGACCGGGGCTACGCGGCGCAGGCGCACACCAGGGAGTGTGGTGAGGCCGCGGCCGCGGCCGGACCACACTTCCAGGATCACATCGATCCCAAGGCAACACCCCAGGATCCGTCGAGCAACCCCCGGTACGCCAACCCGAACAACGAGATCTGGCTGGACGTGCACACGGATTCCGCCGGCGCCGGCACGTCGAGCACCACGCTGCCCTTCGTCCTCACCGATCGGGCGCCCGGCTCGATCGTGATGCACGAGGCGATGCGGACCGCCACGGATCCGGGCCACGCAGGCGCAGCAGGCGCTCGAGTCGCCTGCCTCACCCTCGCCGAGCAGTGACCGCCAGCGCGTTACCCTGGGATTATGGGTACCGGGTTGATCTCGTTCGTAGGCGCCGGACCCGGCGCGCCGGACCTGATCACCTTGCGGGGCGCGCACCGGCTCGCTACCGCTGACCTGGTGGTCTGGGCATCCTCGCTGGTGCCTGCCGCGGTGGTAGCGCACTGCCGCGAGGGTGTCGAGCTACACGATTCGGCGGGCATGACGCTGGAGGACGTGCTCGCGGTGTACACGGCGCACCCGGACGCCGCGATCGTGCGGCTGCACTCCGGAGACGTCTCGGTGTACTCCGCGCTGACCGAGCAGATCACCTGGTGCACGAGTCACAACCGAGCCTTCGAGATCGTGCCCGGGGTGGGCTCGCTGGCCGCAGCCGCAGCCGCCGCGGGGGTGGAGCTCACCGCGCCCGGGGTGGCGCAAAGTGCCGTGCTCACCAGGCTCGGCGGTGGCCGGACCGAGGCGTCGATGCCCCCCGGGGAGAGCGTCGCCGGCTTCGCCAGCCACGGCACCACGATGGCCATCTACCTGTCCGCGGCCCGGCCGGCCGCGTTGCGCGAGCAGTTGCTGGCCGGGTACCCACCGCAGACCCCGGCGGTCATCGTCGCGAAAGCCAGCTGGCCGGACGAGACGGTGATCACCACCACAGTAGACGGTCTCGCCGATGCGTTAACCACAGCTGGGATCCGCACCGCGGCGCTGGTCCTGGTGGGGCCGGCGCTGGCCAGCGCGGGGTGCCGGAGCCGGCTTTACGATCCGGCCTACTCACACGGCTGCCGCCGCCGGTCGGAATCAGGCAGCACCGTGGGACGGCCCATCCCGACGACCAAGCGCAGGCGCCCGTGACCGGCGAACTCAGCATCGTCGGGCTGGGACCGGGTGGTCCGGCACATCGCACCCAGGCCGCGCGGGACGCCGTGCGGGACGCGCAGATCGTCCTGGGGTATCACGCCTACCTCGCAGCCTGCGCCGACCTCACCGGCCCCCACCAGGACCTGGTACCCAGCGAAATAGGCGCCGAGCAACAGCGCGCCGAGGACGCGGTCCGCGCGGCGACCGACGGTTCCCGGGTGGCGCTGGTGTCCTCCGGTGACGCCGGCATCTACGGGATGGCCTCGCTGGCGTTGACCACCGTCGCCGCCCTGCCGCTGGCGCGGCGCCCGTCGGTTCGGGTGGTGCCCGGCATCACCGCAGCCACTGCGGCGGCAGCGCTGCTGGGAGCCCCACTGGCCCGCGACTTCGCTTGCCTGACCCTGTCCGATCTGCTTGCGCCGTGGGAAGCGGTGGAGGCCCGGTTGCGCGCGGTGGCCGCCGCTGACCTGGTGCTCGCGCTGTACAACCCCCGCTCGCGGGGGCGGCCATGGCAGCTTCGCCGGGCCCGCGACGTCCTGGCCGAGTACCGGCCCGATGACACCCCGGTCGGGCTGGTCACCGACGCGGGCCGAGACAGTGAGCGGGTCCAGCTCACCACGCTGGCCGAGCTGGACCCCGACCGAGCCGGGATGCACACCGTGGTGATCGTCGGCGGCGAAGGTACCAGCCGCCTGGGCGACTGGCTGGTGACCGCACGGTCGCTGCACGCGCCGAGGTGACCGTTCATCTGGTGGGCGCCGGACCCGGTGACCCCGAGCTGATCACCCGGCGCGGCGCGGCGCTGCTGGTCCAGGCCGAGCACGTCGTCTACGACCGCCCCTCGATGGCCGGCATCCTGGCACTGGCCCCCACCGCGATCCGGCACTGCGTCGGCAAGCACGGCGCCACCCCGGCACCGCCGCAGCACGAGATCAATGCGCTGCTCGTCGACCTCGGCCGGACCGGAGCGTGCGTGGTGCGCCTGAAGGCCGGTGACCCGTTCGTGGTGTCCCG
>QHBZ01000131.1 GCA_003244055.1 Pseudonocardiales bacterium
GTCAACCGTGGGCTGGATCCCTACGTTCTCGGTCCAGCCGACGCGCTGGGCGTGGACCACCCGCTGGTGCGCGGAATCCCCACGATCTGGCGCCACACACCAGCGCCCTATGGCCCGTTGTTCCTCACCCTGGGCAGACCGATCGACTGGATCGCGGGGGACGATGTGGTGCTCGGCACCCTGCTGCACCGCAGCGTCGCGGTCGCCGGTCTGGTGATGATCGTCTGGGCGCTGCCGCGGCTGGCTCGCCGGGTGGGCGCGTCACCGGTGTTTGCGCTGTGGCTCGGTGTCGCTAACCCCTTGGTCTTGTTCCATCTGGTCAGCGGCGTGCACAACGAGGCACTGATGATCGGGCTGATGCTGGTGGGCCTCGAGCTTGCGCTGCGCCGCCCAGCGATCGGTCCGACCCTGCTCGGTGGCACCGCGCTGATCGCCGCCGCGGCACAGGTGAAGGTTCCGGCCGTGATGGCGCTCGGGTTCGTGATGGTGTGGTGCGCCCGGCTGCGGAGCGGTCGGTTGCGCGATCTGGGCTGGGCAACGGCGGTGATCGGTGGGGTGGCGCTGGCCACCACGGTGGCGATCGGGCTGGGCACCGGGCTCGGTTTTGGCTGGATCGGTGCGCTGGGCACGCCCAACGTGGTGCGCAGCTGGATGTCGGTGGTGACCGAACTCGGCCTGCTGGCCGGGTTGATCGGCAGCGTCCTCGGGCTCGGGGACCACACCGCCTCGGTGCTCGCGCTGGCCCGGGCCATCGGGCTGGCCACGGCTGGCGGAGTCTGCCTGCTGTTGCTGTGGCGGTGCTGGCGAGGACGGATCGAGCCGCTGGCTGCGCTGGGGGCAGCGCTGGGCGCCGTCGTGCTGTTGGGGCCGGTCGTGCACCCCTGGTATCTGCTGTGGGCGGTGATCCCGTTGGCAGCGTCCGCGACTCATCGGGTGTTTCGCCTGACCGCCACCGCGGCCTCAGCGGCGCTCGCCGTCGTGGTGGCGCCCACCGGCTCGGACTTTCTGTTCCGGGCTTGGGTAGTGCCATCGGCGATCGCGGCGGCGGCGATCACTCTGATTGTGCCGATGTTGCTGATTCGCGGGCGCACCCCACCGCTATCGGGGGCACTGCAATGGTCCGCGCCGCATATCGCGGCCAGGTCACAGCCCGGCCAAAACTGACGCGGGAATGGTCCGCTGGCAAGATCAGCTGTTCAATGCTGCGCGATAATGCGCCAGCTCGACGTAGGTCGCGTGTTCGATGTTTTTGGGCCGGCTCAGTCCATGACCCTCGTCCGGGTAAACTACGAGCGATACCCGCTCACCGAGGATCGCGACAAGTTGCTGGACTTGGCGAAGTGGTGTGACCGCGTCCTGTTCACCGTGAAAGGCGAGGATGGGACAGTGAGCAGTGATACCGGGACGGAGTAAAGACCGGTCCCGCCATGCGCTGGTGGGACCTAGGAGAAGATCAGCATGGTGCGATTGGAACTTTGGTGCGACTGTACGCCATGCGGCAGGGTCGACAATGCCAGACCGTATGGTGGCCGCGCGGAACTTCTTCGTGTTCGTGGCGGCTTGCAATGAGGTGTAGCCGCCCGCGCTCGCGCCGCTGATGACTACGCGGGCCAGATCAACAGATCCATCTCGTCCGACCGCCTCGACAACATCGACGCAGTCAGACACGTCCAGCACGCCCCATTGGCCCCGTAGCGCGTTCCGGTAGGCGCGACCGTAGCCGGTACTACCCCGGTAGTCCACGTCGAGCACCGCGAATCCTTGGCCGACAAAGAACTGAACCCACGGGTCGAGGCGCAACGGAGCGTTCGCGGTCGGCCCTGGGTGCACACGGACGACCACTGGCGGCGCAGCACCCTCTGTCGGTGGCCGGTACAACGTGGCATACACCCGGCCGCCGTCCCGAGCGCGAATATCGGCAACCTCGAGATTTGGCGCCCGCCGTCCGGGCGCTACTCTCACTGCCGCTGTCAACTCGCGCGACTCTCCGCTGGCGATGTCAACCACGATGACAGCGGGCATCCGATCCGAAGCCGACCCGATCATCGCGACCTGTCCAGCGCGCACTCCCAAATACGGCTTTATCGACGTATAGGGCAACTCCACGACGCGGACCTCGGGCCGGCGAGGATCCCAGATGTTGAGCTGCGTGGAGCCGCCCCGGTGCGCGAGGAGAGCGATCTGGTCGCGATCCAGGAAAGCGTAGGTGGAGTACCCGAACTCCCATTGCGCCGTTCCCAGTTCTGCTGACTCAAGATGAACTTCTGAGACGATGGCACCGTCCGGCGGGCAGGCGTACAGGTCCCACCATCCGGTGCGATCAGACACGAAATGCAGGACCCCCCGAGGGCTCCATTCCGGCTGGAACACCGATTCCTCCGGGCCGCCGGCAATATGCCAAGCAGGGCCGAGTGTGCCGTCCTGCCGAATCTCGGCCGTCCACAGCCACGTGCCATCCCAGGGCATCAGCGGGTGCCGCCAAGTCGTCCAGGCCAGAGTGTTCCCGTCGGGACTCGGCCGTGGGAAGGAGTAGAAGTCCCAGCCCTGGGCCACCGGCCACGGGGCGGCCGACCCGTCGGCCGGAAGCATCACCAACTCGTTGGTCACACCTCCGTTGTCGTGGCGCTCCCGCACGGCGACGAGAATCCCGGGTGCGCTCAGGCGAAGATCGGCGTAACGGTCCTCACCATGCTGTGGCGCCGCAGTGACCGCGTACAACCCAGCCCGGGTGGCCCGCCAGATCTGCTGGTCATCAGCACGGACGAACCAGACGGCGTCCTCGGTTGCCAGGTAGGCGCCGCCACCGTACTCGTGGACATAGGACGCTACCGCCACGCCAGGCGGCAGGACATCCTCCACACCACCCGACCCGCATGACCGGACCAGAACATCGCCACCCGCCCGGCCCTCGAGCCAGTACACCTGTTCCCCGACGAACTGCACGGCATCAACCGACGCAACGTCCGGCCCGACGGGTCCAGTCACACCGGTACAACCCCCAATGCCCGCGCCCGCTCATCGATGGCCGCAGCAGCGCTGACGTGACCTCTGGCCCGGGATGTCCCGCGCAACTCCTGGATCCGATGCAGGCCCGCAACCGAACCCCGATCAGCAAAAGTCTCCAGGGAGGTCAGCGTCAACTGTTGCGCCTCCTCCACATCCCCTGACGCCAGCTGTGCGGCCGCAGGCCCCACCTGATCCTCCAGCTGAGCAGGGAGCAGCGCATGACCAGGCCCTCGCCAGCAAGCCCTCATCACGGTCAACAGTGGCGAAGAACTACTTGTCGACGTGGCCGCCGACGGGTTCACACTCTACTGCTGCGCCCCCAAGACCGCACCGAATGCGCTGGTCGCCTGCTACGAGTGGGACCAGTACGCCTGCGTCGATCTGATGACCATCCGAGACTTCGATCGGGTCACCACGGCACGAGTGCCGAAAAACGGGACACGGTGATATCTTCGCCCCCGGGGTCGTGGTCTGGGCCTATGAGGGTCCGCCACACGAGGCGCTGAGGACCCTGCTGGGCCTGATGCATCCAGCACATCCCGATGCCCCATCGCAGCGTATCCGGCGCCAGCGAGTGTGATCAACGAGGATGCATTCGCCACCAAGCCCCGGCCGGTACACCGGGATCAGGGGTCTGGACTTAGGCTCTGTGATCGTGACCCCGCTCGCTCGACCGGCTGCTGTCGAGGTCCGCGGCCTGGTCCGGAGCTTCGGTGCGGTCCGGGCGGTGGACGGGCTCGATCTGCAGGTGCAGCCGGCCACGGTGCTGGCGCTGCTGGGACCCAACGGGGCCGGAAAGACCACCACGGTCGAGGCGTGTGAGGGGTTCCTGCGGCCGGACGCCGGGGTGGTCCGCGTGCTGGGTCTGGATCCGATCGCCGACAGCGCCGCGCTGCGTCCGCGAGTCGGGGTGATGCCGCAGGGCGGCGGGGCGTACCCGGGCGTGCGGGCCGCCGAGATGCTCAGTCTGGTCGCGGTCTGCGCGGCACGACCGCTGGACGTCGGTTGGCTGCTCGACGTGCTCGGGCTCAACGCCGTCGCGCGGGTGCCCTACAAGAGACTGTCGGGCGGCCAGCAGCAGCGGCTCGCATTGGCCTGCGCGCTGGTCGGGCGGCCGGAGGTGGTATTCCTCGATGAGCCCACTGCCGGTATGGACCCGCAGGCCCGACGGCTGGTCTGGGACATCATCAGCAGGTTGCGCGCAGACGGCGTCAGCGTGCTGTTCACCACTCATCTGATGGAGGAGGCGGAGGCGCTAGCCGACCAGGTGGTGATCATCGACCATGGCCGGGTGGTGGCCCAGGGCAGCCCCGCTGAACTCACCTCGGATGGCACGGAGCGGCAACTGCGGTTCGGGGCCCGGGCCGGCTTGGACCTCAGCACGCTGTGCGACGCATTGCCCGCTGGTTGCCGGGCCAGCGAACCGCGCCCCGGTGGGTACCTCGTCGAGGGCATGATCGACCCGCAAGTGATGGCCACCGTGACAGCGTGGTGCGCCCGGCAAGGGGTGTTCGCTGAGGATTTGCGGGTATCCAGACGCAGCCTGGAAGACGTGTTCCTCGAACTCACCGGACGGGAGCTGCGGCCGTGACCAGCTTCTCCCCCGGCACCTTCGCGCCCGCACCAGGCCGTGGCCGGCTGTCGCGGATGCTGCTCACCCAGGCGCGCACCGAGTTTGTGCTCACCCTGCGCAACGGGGAGCAGGTGCTACTCACCATGCTCATCCCGCTGGGCATATTGGTCGGATTCACCCTGCTCAGGGTGCTTCCGGTACCCAACCCGCGAGTGGACAACATCACCCCGCGGGTGCTGGCGCTGGCTGTGATGTCCACTGCGTTCACCGGGCAGGCCATCGCGCTGGGCTTCGACCGCCGCTACGGGGTGCTCAAGCGGCTAGCTGCCACCGCGCTGCCGCGTTGGTCCCTGGTTGCCGGCCGGATGCTCGCTGTGCTCGGGGTGGTGCTGGTGCAGTTGGTCGTGCTCGGCTCGGTAGCCGCCGCGTTGGGCTGGCACCCGCAACCGGCGGGTCTGGCACCCGCAGGGTTGCTGATACTCGTTGGAACGGCGGCCTTCGGCGCGCTCGGCGTGTTGCTCGGGGGGGCGCTCCGGGCCGAGGTGGTGCTCGCGGTGGCGAACATGGTCTGGCTGCTGCTGGTTGTAGCGGGGGGCATCGTGCTGTCCGTCCAGGCCTTGCCCGGTCCGCTCGCCACGATCGCCGCCGTGCTGCCCTCCGGCGCGCTGGCCGAAGGTCTGCACACCGCCCTGATGCAAGGCGCCACACCGTGGGGCGCGCTGGGCGTTCTGCTGGCCTGGGCTGCGGCCGCCGCCCTGCTGGCCGCCCGGACCCTCCGCCTGTCCTGAGCGGTGTGCCGGTCAGGTGTTGACGGTGTCCCCGTCGTGCTCGAGGGAGTCGTCGGGGTCGACCGGCCAGGCCGCAGCCGGCAGCGGCGTGAAATCGACACTGTCCCCATCGTCGACCAACTGCTGGTCAGTGATGACTAACCGCAGCCGATCGTCGCTGAGCCGCGGTCATCATGCCGGCGGTGTACCCGTCCTAGCTGTAGCTGCCAGCCGCGCCGGGTAGCCGGTCCGGCGCGGGCCGGGGCGTGGTCGCCAGCCAGTACGAGGTTGGCCGCACGCCAGCTCGCCCCCCGCACGCTACGACTCTCCCGAGCCCACTCGCTGCAGCAGGCTGCGGCCTTCGGCCGGTCCCGAATTCATCCGCGACCCACGCACGCGGAGTCAGCGACGGGTTGCGCGGCCGGGCAAGACGCCCACCGCGGGTATGTCAGTGTTGTTCTTCGGCCGAGGGTGTACCTGTCGCATACGGATATCTGCGATCATCACGTCATGGAGCTACGTCCAGGCCTGCAAGTCGCCGATTCAGCGCTCGAGGCATTCGCCCGCACGTACGGCATCGCGCGGCTGGCGCTCTTCGGCTCGGTGCTGCGGGGCGATTTCAATGAGAACAGTGACGTAGACATACTCGTGGAATTTGAGGCTGGCCGCACTCCAGGACTCTTTGCCCTTGCCAGGATGGAGCGCGAGCTGGCGGCAGCGATTGGCCGGACAGTCGACCTGCGGACATACCATGACCTAAGCCGTTACTTCAGACCCGAGGAATCGGGTCAGAGACGATGTCGTGGCCAGCGCACGAGTAGCCTATGCCGCCTGAAGGCACTGCTCGACTTGCGCATATACGCGATGCGACCGAGCAGGCGCTGACCTTCGTGGCAGGTCGTCCTCGACCAGACCTCGACTCCGACCCGATGCTCTCGCTGGCGTTGACCAAGTTGGGGGAGATCATTGGTGAGGCCGCCAAGCAGGTGAGCCCCGAGACTCGCGCCAGATTTCCCGACATCCCATGGTCCGACGCCGCAAGGACCCGGGACAGGTTGATCCACCACTACTTCGACATCGATCTCGACGTACTGTGGCAGACCGTGACCGTCGATCTTCCCCTGCTTCTGACAGCGTTGGATTCCGCAGAGAGCCAGAGCTGACACTCCTGCCGGCTCCTCGCGCACATCGGCTGCCTACTATCAGTGTCGTGCCTGCCGCACCTGCTCCGCACCGCTCATTGGCCGCGCTGTCCCGGGCTACGGCGATCGCCGCGGTGATCACCCAGGGTGGCATCGCAGTAACCGGGTCGGTGGTGCGAGTCACCGGTTCGGGCCTGGGTTGCCCTACCTGGCCGCAGTGCTTCCCTGGAAGCCTGGTGCCGCAGCCGCATCCCGAGGTCGCCACGCTCCACCAGTGGATCGAGTTCGGCAACCGCATGCTCACCGGCCTGGTCGGGCTGGTCGGGCTGGTCTGCTTGGTGGTCGCACTGTTGGTCCGGCCGCGGCGCCGACGGCTGGTGCTGCTGGCCGCAACGATGCCGCTGGGGGTGGTGGCCCAGGCCGTCCTCGGGGGCTTCACAGTCCTGACCGGACTGGCGTGGTGGACCGTCGCTGTGCACTTCCTCGTCTCGATGGTGC
Source organism: Pseudonocardiales bacterium (assembly GCA_003244055.1). GTDB lineage: Bacteria > Actinomycetota > Actinomycetes > Mycobacteriales > Pseudonocardiaceae. Next base: position 6,987 of record QHBZ01000131.1, read on the forward strand.
TGGTGTGGCTGGCGGTACTACTGGTTGCCGCGTTCGCGGAAGGCGACGACCCGGCACGCTGGCACCTACCCGGGCCGCTGCGCGGCTTGCTGGGCACCGCGACCACGGTGCTGGCGGCGCTATTGATCGCCGGCACGCTGGTGACCTCGGCCGGGCCGCACGCCGGAAGCACCGCCACGCCCCGACTCGGGATAGGAATCCCGGCATTGGCGCAGCTGCATGCCGACCTGCTCGTCGGCTTCCTCGGGTTGCTCGCCGGCCTGGGGTTCGCGCTGCGCGCGGTAGGGGTGCCCCCCCGTGTCTGGCGGCGCTTCACAGTGCTGGTTTGCGTGGTGCTCGCGCAGGGCACGCTGGGCGTCGTGCAATACCTCACTGGGGTACCAGAGGTCCTCGTCTCACTACATGTGCTGGGCGCTGCCTCGGTGGTGGTGGCGATGGCCGCGCTCTGGACGAGCTGCCGGACCCGCGACCACGAGACCGCCATGAGCGTCGGCGCTGCGCGCCCGCTGGCCAGTGCAGGCACGACCTGACCGAGTCGACCGCCGGCGTCACAGGCCCGGGAAAGGGTCGGTCAATGACTGCAACACGTGGTCGGCCTGCGCCGCGCTGAGCTCGTCGACACCGTAGTGGCCGCTGGCGACGCCGATCGCGGTAGCTCCAGCAGCCCGACCGGCCGCGACATCGCGTGGCGTGTCTCCGACGACGTACACATGTTCCGGAGCGAGGTCCCGGCCATGCAGCCGGGCGGCCTTGGCTATCGCCAGCCGGGTGACTTCGGTCCGATCCGGGGAGTCCGACCCGTAGGAACCAAAAACGAAGTATCGGTTGAGCTTGCCCGGTTCCATCTTGGTGCGCGCGGCGCCCTCCATGGCGCCGGAGACCACCCCGAGGATGATCCCGGCAGCGCTAAGCCGCTGGAGCAGATCCTCCGCACCGTCGAGGACCCGGTAAGCCTTCGACGTCCAGATCTCCTCGGACAGGTGCCAGAGATACTTCGCGTACAGCCGAGCCATCTCGTCGTAGCTCGGGTCCCGGCCGAGCACCGCACGGAAGGTCCCCCGACCGACCTGGGGATCGGTCTCCCCGTCCGAGGTGTGCTCACCGATGTCGGCGGGAACCCCGTGCAACTGGTCGAACGCCCACGCCCAGCTGCGGCCCCCGGCACCCCCGCTGTGGATCAGGGTCTCGTCGATGTCGAACAACACGGCGACCGGTTTCGCCATCTCTTAGCCGCCCCCTTCCGGTTTCTCGTCGTGACCACCGAACTGTTTGCGCATCGCCGACAGCGCCTTGTCCGCGAACTCGTCCCGGTTGCGTGAGCCGAACCGCGAGTACAGCGCCGCGGTCAGCACGGGTGCTGGCACTCCCTCGTCGATGGCCGCGATGGAGGTCCAGCGGCCTTCACCGGAATCGGACACCCGCCCGGCGAAGTCGCGCAGCTCCGGCGACTCGTGCAGCGCGGCGGCGCTCAGGTCCAACAACCAGGAGCCGACCACGCTGCCGCGTCGCCATACTTCGGCGACCTCGGCGATGTTGATGTCGTATCGGTAGTACTCGGGACTCTCCAACGGGGCGGTCTCGGCGTCGCCCTCCTGCGTGCGGGTGCCGATGTCGGCGTTGTGCAGGATGTTCAGGCCCTCCGCGAGGGAGGCCATCATGCCGTACTCGATGCCGTTGTGGACCATCTTGACGAAGTGCCCGGCGCCGGTGGGCCCGCAATGCAGGTATCCCTGCTCCGCCGGTGCGACCGCACCGCCGCGGCCTGGGGTGCGCTCCGCGGTGCCGACACCGGGGGCCAGCGATGCGAAGATCGGTTCAGCTTGGGCGACGGCATCGGTGTCGCCGCCGATCATCAGGCAGTACCCACGGTCCAGGCCCCACACGCCGCCGCTGGTGCCGCAGTCCAGCAGCCGGATACCTTGCTCACCCAGGTGTTTCGCGTGCCGGATGTCGTCGCGGTAGTAGGTGTTCCCGCCGTCGATGACGGTGTCACCGGATTCCAGTGCATCGGCCAAATCGGCTATGACGGATCTGGTGATCTCTCCCGCCGGCACCATCACCCAGACCACGCGTGGGGCGGTGAGCTTCGCCGCCAACTCCTGCATCGAGCCGACCCCGGTCGCGCCCTCGCCGGCCAGCGTCACGACGGCCTTGGGAGCATGGTCGTAGACGACGCACTCGTGGCCGGCACGCATCAGCCGTCGCACGAGGTTGGCGCCCATGCGACCCAGCCCGATCATCCCCAACTGCATCTATGTCTCCTTGTTCCAGGCCGCCACCACATTTCCCGCCCCCGAACGTAACCCGCGCGCTGGGGTGGCGTATCGGTAACCGGGTGCCCGACCATCGCGCCGGGACGCTGCTCTCGATCAACGTAGGCCTGCCTCAGGACGTCGACTGGCATGGCCGGACCGCGTTTAATGTGCTCAGCCAGCCCGTAACCGGGCGCCCCAACGGGTCGTGACCGCCTCGCCCGGTGCGAGCCGGCGAACTCCCTGCCCGGACTGGAAGGCATTCGGCGGGCAGGTCATCGGCTCGGCACCCAGCCCGAGGCGGCGACGGTCCGGACTGAGCGTGTCGCCAGTGTAGAGCTCGACGATCGGGTAGGTGCCGTCCACCCACAGCTCGGCACACCGGCCGTCCGGTCCCTCCAGCCGGACCCACGCCCGCCCCATCTCGTCCCGGGCGAGGTCGGTGAAGGCGTAGTCGATCCGCAAATCACCTAGAGGGCGAGGCTCGGAGAAATCGAACCGCCCGCCGGCCACTGGCTCGACCCCGGTCGGCAGCTGACGGATCGGGTCGGTGACGATCCGGCCGCCGGCCGTGAAGCTCAGCACGGCATCATCGATCACACCGCTGCCGGGTGAGAGGTATGGATGCTGCCCAGCGCCATAGGGGCAATTCCGCTCGCCCCGGTTGGTCGCCGTGGTGGTGGCCGTCAAGCCATCGTCATCGAGGAGGTAGTCCACCTCGACGTCGAGCAGGAACGGATAGCCGGTCAGGGGATGCAGCCGGGTGCCCATGGTGACCCGGTTGGGTTCTTGGCGCACTGCGTCCCAGGATCGCCAGCGCAGGAAGCCGTGGATCGCGTTGCCCTTGTCCGGTTCGGTGATCGCCACCTGATACTCGACACCATCGAACCGGTACCGCCCGTCGGCCAGCCGATTGGGCCAGGGCACCAGCGGAGAACCGTGCGCACCGTCGCACATCGCGTCCAGCGGGAAGGGGTCGAGCACGGGCCGCTCGCCGACCCGATACTCCCGTACCCCGCCGCCGACCTCCACCACCACGGCGACCTGTTCGCCATGCCGGATCGTGTATTGGCGCCCGGACGGGGGAATGCTCGTAGGGTTCACGTCAGCCTCAGGTATTCATGGCAGTGATGTGATCATGGGTTTTTGGGATGTCGACACGAGGAAAGATATCCGTGACCTGGGACGATACGGATTGTCGAGATCTGCATGAACCCGGGGAGGGGGCACTTTCAGGTGAAGGCTACAGGTGGTCGCGGACAGGTGGCGGATCCCGCGCTGGGATGGGCGAGCAGTCTCACGGTCGGGGTCGGTGGGCGGGGACGGGTGGCGTCGGGTCTGTCCGACGTGGAGGCGATGACCGCGCAGGAGGAGCTGTTCGGCCCCGGTGCGCTCAACTGTCGTCGTCTAATGTTTTCGTCGTCAAGCGCCTGGGGCGGCCTCCGAGATTGCCACGGTAGCCGGGGCCGAGCGCTCCGTTCCGCGTCTTTTCCCACTGCGGCCAGCATTTCGCGCGCTTGGGCGACCGTGGCGCCCGGTTGACATGAACCGTGCTCAACCGTCGAAGTAAACTTCGAGTTCGCTGATCGAGGTGAAGTGCACGTTGCCGCCCGGGCTGCCGACGATGCGGACCCCGTCGCCGGAGGTGTTGTTGAAGGTCAGCGTGAACCGTCGGGAGGGACCCGCGTTGGCGTCGTAGGGGTAGGCGGGGTTGACCACGAGGCCGGTGACGGTTGTCCAACCGAAGTTGTTTCTGACCTGGACGGTCAACCCGCTGGCGAACCAGCCTCCGTCGGGGAACATCGCTCCGGTCGTGTAGACGACCCGGTCGAGGTTGTACGGCCTTGACCAGGTGATGCCCCAGCGGTCGGCATCCTTGGGCGAGCCGTCCCAGCTGTCCTCACTGTTCGACGGATTGCCGTCGTTGAGATAGGCCAGTTTCCCGTAGTGGGAGGTCTTGTCGATCGGTACCGCGTCCCCGGCTCGTGCCAGGTTCACCAATGGGTTTGCCGGGTTACTCGGCGTGCCCGCTTGATAGGGGCTGACCGTCAGCGGACGCAGCGAGAACTTGTAGTTGTCGCTTCCTCCGCCGAGTCCGGCGAACCAGTTGCACTGCATCCACATCTGCCGGCCGTCGGAGCTGATGAACTTGGACGGCAGGGTTGTGGCGTACCCGCCGTTCTTGGGCCCAATGGTCGAGCCATCGCCCCACCAGGGATATGGCCCGAAGTCCTTGTGCAAGAACAGCTTCCACGGCCCCCACGGATTCGGTGCCTCGTAGAACTCGTGGGTGAACTCGGTCCAGGACGTGTAAAGGTAGCGGCGCAGCGGGACGTTGTAGACGACACCGCCCTGCGACAGGACCGAACAACCGTCCGAGGTTACCGTGCCCGGATACTCCCGGCGCTCCTCATGCAGCACCGCGACCCTGCGGCCGATGTCGCTGCTCCAGGTGGGGGCCCCGGAGCCGTCGGCGCCGGTGAAGAACTGCCAGCTCGCGCGGTTCTGAATGGAGCCTTTCGGTACTCGTGCCAGGTAGAGGTTCTGCGGATCCGCAACCGTGTTGCTGTACGAGTCGCGCCAGTTGTTGTCCAGTCCATAGGCGTAGACGTAGGCCGCGCCACCCGCGCCGAGCACCGAAGCGTTGCGGTTGCTCTGGCCGAAGTCCAGGAAGAAGATCGTGGTGAAGACGTGGCTGGTGAACATCGGCGCAGTGGTCATCCGCCAAGTTCTGCCGTAGTCGGTGGAGACCGACACGCTCGCGGCCGGGGCGTCGTTGAAGGTGAGGTTACCCGGTCCGGTGCAGAGGTCCTGTACGGCCAGGTACAGCTCGTCACGGCCGTCGCCATTGCCGTCAACGGCGACCATTCCCGTGGGCTTGCGGTTGTAGTTGCCGGCGGTCCAGATCTTTGCCACCTGGGCCCCACCGCTGAGCCGGACGCCGCTGAGGCCGGTCGGTGGCGTACCGGTGATCCTGTTCACCACGATGTCGGCGAAGTCCTTCGCGTTCGCTGAGAAGCCGCGGCCATCCCCGTTGGCCGCATACAGCGCGCCATCGTTAGCCCAGCAGCTCACCCAGAGGTCGCCGTTACTGACGGTGTTGACGGTAGCCCGATACGGAATATCGGCCGTAGCGAAGAACTGACTGGTGGGTTCGACCAATGCGGCGGAACTGTGCGCTGACGCGAGTTCGCTGGTGAAGTCGAATTCGCCGTCGGCGGCTCCGCCGAGGAAGGCCGACCACTCCTCGGCGTCGAAGAGCAGCGCGACTGTGGAATGGAGTGACTTCACGAGGGTGTCGGTGCCGATCTTGGTGATGGTGACGACGCCGTTCGTGTTCGCTACACTCTCGCGAGCGCCGTGGACAAACGCCCTCCATGCGGGGCCGGGGAAGGTGATCGTGCCGGCGGCGGGGTGCGTGCTGTGTCGCATCACCACGCCGTCTGCTGCCGGAGCCACCTCAACACCGTGCTCGCCGTTACCGCTGCGGCTGGAGATCCGCCACGCGAGCGGGGTGGCGGTGGTCATCTCAGTCCTCCGAACTCGTCTTCAAGGTCTCGACGCAGCGTACGCCCCGACCTGATCTTGATCCTGGATGTAGATGGCATCTGATCAGGGCGGGGATTGACCGGTCTCACCGCGCGCGCCCAGCCCGGAGCCCACCAGGTCCTGCGGGGCACGTATCGGGCTTGCTGGTACGGCGAATTCGGGCCCGCCGAGCTCGTGAAACAGTGACTTTAAGTAAGTTGTCAACTGAATACGGTACTTCTGCTCGAAGCCCCGCAGATCATCGATAGTGTTCTCCAGCAAACTCTTGTCCTGCTGAAGGGCGTCCAGGATCTCAGCGCGTTGCCGGGCCGCGTCCTGCTCCAGCGACGCCGCCTTGTCCTCGGACTGCCGTTGCAGGGTCTCGGCGGCGATACGAGCGTCCGAGACCATGGCCTCGACCCGGGTTCGGGCCTGGTTAACCATGTCCTCGGCCGTCACGCGCGCCTCGGAGAGCAACTTCGCGCAGTAGTTCTGGGCCTGGCTGAGCATCCTGTCCACCGTGGCGTGGGCTTGCTCGCTGAGCTGGTCAGCCATTTTCTGGGCAAGAGCGAGCATCTTCGCGGCCCGCAGATCGTGATCAGCACCGGGCGAGATCCCTTCGCTGAACGGTGGCCGCAGCGGCGGCATCACCGGCCCCGAGCACGGCAGCGGCCCCGGGTTGCGCCCGGGGTCAACGGGCACGGCGCGCAGCTGCTGATCGAGCTGCTCCGCACGGCTGCGCAACTCGTTGTTCTCCTCAATCAAGCGGGCCAGCTCGGCGTCAACACGGTCAAGGAGCTCATCCACCTCGTCTCGGTGGTAGCCGGGCTCCCCGACCGGCGGCGTACCGAAGCTAACGTCACGAACCTCGGCCAGGGTCAACGGCATCGGATCACCTCAAGTCCTCCTTAACGGCTGTCGTGGCTGGTGTCTCGGCCCCGACGCCCGGGAGAAATCCTGCCTACAACACACCACAGCTTTGTCTGCTAACGAGCCAGTGACGGGATCCTCACCGCACAAACCACGAAAACACAGTTTCGAACTGCTCACCGATGGTTCCAGCGGTGGCCATCGCCATCATCAATCCCAGCAGTCGCCGTGACAGTGCCAGCCGCCGTGGTAGCCCCAGTCATCGCAGTAGTAGCCCCAGCGATCCCCATAACAGCGCCAGTCGCCGTGGTGGCGCCAGCCATCGCAATCCCAGCAGTCCGCCGGGTGACTGGAGCTGAGTGCAGCCGCCTGTGGAGCCGGGGTGAGCGTGCTGGCCGACGCCGCGCCCACTCCGAGCGTCAGAGCGCTAGCGGCACAGAGCGCTAGGACACTTCCGCGAAGTGCTGTCCGACCTAGGTACATAGTGAATCCTCCTCGATCGAGAGACCATCTTCCCCGAGCCCAGCGCAGGATGGGGGGTTGCGCTAGTGCTCTCGGTACGCTCTGTCGCTGACCGGTCTCGGAGCGTTACAAGGACGTTTAGGTCGTAGCAGCAGCGGCGGCCCCGTCCCCACCGCACCTGCACCCACGCTGAACCCGGCTACCTCGCCAGCTCGACGCCCGTCACCGCACCCAGGCGCATGTGGAGGACCGGGTCAAGCAGCTCAAGGCCTGAGGTGCACGCAACCTGCCCAGCGATCGACTACGACCGCAACGCCGCCTGGCGGCAACTGGCCGCGCTGGCGACCTCGCTGACCGCCTGGCTGCGCCACCTGGCCCTGGACGGTGACCTGGCCAAGGCCGGCACCATGACCCTGCGGTTCCGGCTGCTGTCCGCCCCGGCGCGGCTCATCACCCACGCCAGACGCAAGATCTTAAAGGTCCCACCCGGCTTGGGCCTGGGCCGCTGACCTCGCCACCGCCTGAGACCGGCTCCAACCCCATCGGGACCCCAGCCACCCCAAGATCACTACCCACGTCGATCACGACCCGACCAGGCTGACGATCATGAAAATGTGGATCAGCGTAAATGATCTAGGTCAGTGGCCATTGTCGGGCCGGCGGTACCGGCGCATCGCATCGGGGTAGCCGACGATCGCTGCGTCATAGGCCGGGATCCCCAGTTCGGCTGCCAGCTTACGGGCAACCGCGGGAGAGCCCACCCGGCGGCGGATCCACTCGCCATCGGAGGCAACCGCCACCGCCGTGGTATCGGTCGCCGCCGTTTCCGGCTCGACGTAAAACTCGACACCACGCCTGCTGGTCACAAAGCGACGCAGGTCAGCAAGGTCATCCACGGTAGCTTCTCGATCAAGCATGCTCTGGTAGCCACCGCGCCGGATGCGAATCGCTCGCTGACTGGAAAGGCCGCCCGTGCCCCGCCGGAAAACCCGTCCCAGATAGTCCCTCAGCCCCACTCCTCACCCCTGTCCGGCCACTCCTGTCTGGCCGCCGCCGTCGTGTTCTTCATCCTCGCCGCGACCACCCGAGGTTGGCCCGGTCACTGCAGCCTAATCGGCCGACCCCAGTGGCAGCCGGGCCCAGACCAGTCCCCCGCCGCCGTCAGCCGGCCCCGCGCGCCACTGCCCGCCCAGCTCGGCGGCCCGCTCCCCGATCGAGGACAACCCGACGCCCGCCGTCCAACTCCCCGCGTCGCTGCGACCGTCGTCGCTGACCGCGATCTCCAGTGCCCCGTTGACCTCCAGCCGCAGGTCCACCCGCGCCGCACCGGCGTGCCGGACGGCATTGTTCAGCGCCTCCACCGCGATCCGGTAGGCGGCGACCTCGACGGCGGCCGGCAGGGCCGGCAGCGGCTCGGGAACGTCCACCCGGATTGCCGGTTCGCGACCGCCGGCACCGAGCTGCTCGGCCCGCTGGCGCAGTGCTCCCACCAATCCCAATTCATCCAGCGCCGGGGGGCGTAGCGCGTAGACCAACCGCCGGACATCACCAATCGCCTCGGTGGCACTGACGCGCAACGCAGTGATCAGCTCCGCAGCCCGGTCCGGCTCAGTGCGCAACAGATTGCCGATGGCGTCGGCCTGGAAGGCCATCCCGGTAAGCGCGGGCCCGAGGCCATCGTGCAGGTCGCGACGCAGCCGGCGGCGTTCCTCCTCGCGGGCGGCGATGATGTGCTGCCGGGAGCGCTGCACCGCTGCGGACAGCGCTGTCGCGTGCACCGCCACGGCCAGCGGGGCAGCCAATAACTCCAGGGCGGCCCGGTCGGCGGAATCGAGCCGCTGCTGCCCGGAGCGAGCCCCGACCACCAGCTCGCCGACGCGCTCACCCCGGTAGATCAACGGGATCGACTCCAGCAGTTTGGGCGGCTCACCCACGGCAGCGCGCTCAGTGCCGTCTGCCCGCAGCGCCGCATAGGGCAGCCGCAGCGCCTCCCGCACGGCGTTGAGCACGTCGGTCGGGTCGGCTCCGGTGCCGCCGGCCAACCGCTCGCCCATTCGGGCCACTGCGCGCACCGGGTCCGCCCGATCGCCGTAGAGCGCCCGGTCCACCACCCGCTGCAACCGCACCCGGATCGGGTTGAACCCGACCGCGATGACGAGCGTGGCCAGCACCGAGCCGCCCCGTCCGACGCCATCGCGCAGCACGGCGCCTGCAGCTGCCACCAGCCCGAGGTATGTGCCGATCACCGCAGCAGTGAGCAGTCCGTAGAGCACAGTGCGGGAGAACACCAGCTGGATGTCCAGCAGCTGGTGGCGCAGGATGGCGATCGTCATCGCAGCCGGGACCAGGGCGATCAGCAGCAGCGCCAGTATCGGAGTGAGTTGGTAGATCCCCCACAACGGGAAGAGCACCGCCACGACGAGCACGGCGAGGATCAGCCACAGCAACTGCCGGCGCAGCCACTCGTCACCGCGGCGGTAGCGCACCACCAACCCGACCAGCGCGGCCAGGACGACCAGGTCGTTGAGCAGCTCGGCGGCCAGCCAGAGCAAGCCCAGGTCGGCATAGTCGGGGATCACCAGCCATGGCCGGATTTGTCCGGCTCCGGGGAAGCCGGCCGGGTCCGCGCCCACCTCGAGTGCGAACAGCGGAGCGGCGAGGAACGCCACCCATGGCACCAGGCGCCAGGTAGCGCCAGGTAGCCGGCCATCCGGGAACAGCAGCAGCGCCAGCGGCAGGCACAGCCCGATCGACCATGGCCAGGAGTAAGCCGCGACCGTGGCCACGGTGCGCACTGCGGGCTCCGGCCAACCCTGCGCGATGCCGCCGCTGACCAGCGGCACGGCCGCCGCGGTGGCCGCCTGGAAGCAACCTGCCGCCAGCAGCAGCCAGCCGACCGCGTTTCGCGGTCGCTGCCAGGCGATCAGCACCCCAGCTACCGCGCAGAACAGCCCGATCGCGGAGTTGGTGACGACGAAGGAGTCAGTACTCTCGGTGAGGCTCAATCCCACGACCGGCGAGCCGATCACCGCAGTCAGTACCTCGGCGACCGCCAGCCCGAACAGGGCGAACGCGGCCGCCGTGCTGCGCCGGGTGCGACCAGGCACCTCGCTGGTCATGGCTACATCATGCGGTGTGAACAGCCGGGTTGTCCCGGGTCTTACGCCCGGGTCCGGTCGGGCGACTGCCCGGCTGATCGAGTTGGGATAGTTTCGGGAGTCGTGAGCCACGACCCCGCATCCGACCAGATCACCGCCTACCTCGACTGGTACTTCGATCAGCACCCGGTGCACGCCGACGGGCTCGGCGCACCCGGGTACGGTGACCGCCTCGGCGACTTCAGCGCCGCGGCCTTCGACAGCCGAGATCGGGACGCCGCTGGCTGGCTGGCCCGGTTCGAGGCCGAGCCAGCCGGGATCGACCGAGACCTCGTCGTCTCGGCCCTGCGCGGTGCCCTGCTGATGGCCGGCTGGCCGGCCTGGCGGCGCGACCCGTCGGTGTATCTCAGCCCGGTGTTCGCCGGCTTGCTGTTGCCGTTCCTGCACCGGCTGCGCCCCGAGCCGGAGCTGGTCGACGGGGCGTTGGCGCGGTTGGCGGAGGTGCCCGAGGTGCTCGCATCGTGCCGAGCCAACCTGGACCCCGCTTTGTCCGCTCCACGCCTGGTCCGTCGTGCGCTCAGGCAGGCCGCGGCCGGCCCGGCGTTCTTGCGCGACTCGCTGCCCGCCGAGGTCCATGATCCGGCGCTACGGGCGATGCTGGTGGACGCGACGGTGCCAGCGGTGCAGGCGTTCGAGGAGACCGTGGAGTTCCTCACCGACTTCGCCGAGCGGGCCACCGGTGACTGGCGGATGGGCGAGACGCTTTACTCGGGGCTGCTGACCCAGCGTGAGCTACTCAGCTACGGGGCCGGAGAGCTGCACCGTAGGGGCATCGCCGCCTGGGATGAGCTCGACGCACAGATGCAGGAGCTGGCGCCTCGGGTGCCTGGCGGCAGCGCCGACTGGCGGGCCACCATGGCAACGCTGCAGGACGACCACCCGCCTACGTTGCAGGCGATGCGCGCGGAGTACGAGGCCGAGACCGCGCGGGCGCGGGCCTTTCTCGCCGAGCACGAGCTGGTGACCTTCGCAGAGGGAGAGAAGTGCCGAGTGGTGCCCGCCCCGGCCTTCCAACGCCCGATCTTGGCGGTGGCGTCCTACCTGGTACCCCCTGCGTTGACCCGATCGCGCATCGGCCACTTCTTCGTGCCCTATACCCCGGACGGGGCCACCGAGGAGCAGATCACCCAGCGGCTGCGCACCAACGCCCGCGCTCAGTTGCCCACGATCGCCGTTCATGAGGCCTACCCGGGGCACCACTGGCAGCTGTCCTGGGCGGCCGGTGCCTCGCCAGCAGTGCGGGCGGTGCACCGGAGCAGCTATTTCGCGGAAGGGTGGGCGCTCTACGCCGAGGGCATGATGCGCGAGCAGGGGTACTTCACCGATCCGGCGCACGAGCTGGCGCACCTCGACGCCCGGATCTTCCGGGCGGCCCGGATTGTCGTGGACACCGCGCTGCACTGCGGGGATATGGATCCGACCCAGGCCGAGGAGTTCATGGCCACCCATGCGTCGCTGTCGCCCGGCACCGTCAAAGCCGAGGTCGACCGGTACTGCGCGTGGCCGACCCAAGCGCCGTCCTACCTGACCGGATGCCTGGAGATCGAGCAACTGCGCGCCCAGTGGCCAGGCGAGCTACGGGATTTCCACAACACCCTGGCCGGTTCCGGCTGCCTGCCTCTCGGCCTGGCCAGGCGTGCCCTGGCCGGCGACTCGTAGGCTGGCGCCATGCGGGCGATTCAGATCACCGAGACCGGCGGCCCGGACGTCCTGCGTCTGGCCGAGCTGCCCAATCCGGCGCCTGGACCTGGCCAATTACTGGTCGAGCTCGCCGCGGCCGGGGTCAATTACATCGACACGTACTACCGCAGCGGTGCGTACCCCATGCCGCTGCCGTTCATCCCCGGCTCGGAGGGTGCCGGCACCGTCACCGCGGTCGGCCCCGGCGTCGGCGATGCGGCGGTCGGGGACCGGGTGGCGTGGGCGATGAGCCCCGGCAGCTACGCCGAGATTGCTGTGGTGCCCGCCGACCAAGCCGTGCCGGTGCCCCATGAAGTGGATATCGAGATCGCCGCGGGCTGCCTGCTGCAGGGCATGACCGCGCACTACCTCGCGGTGTCGGTGCACGCTGTGCAGCCCGGCGAGACCGTGCTGGTGCACGCCGCGGCGGGCGGGATGGGGCTGCTGCTCACCCAGCTGGCCACCGCGCGAGGTGGTCGGGTGATCGGGACGGTATCCACTCCCCAGAAGGAGCGGCTGGCCCGGGAGGCCGGAGCGGTGGAGGTGATCCGCTACACCGAGGTCGACGACGTGGCGGCCGAGGTCCGCCGGCTGACCGGCGGTGCGGGTGTTGCCGCTGTCTACGACGGGGTGGGCGCGTCGACGTTCGACGCCAGCCTCGCCTCGTTGCGCCGGCGCGGGATGCTCGCGCTCTACGGCGCGGCCAGCGGGCCGGTGCCGCCGGTGGATCCGCAGCGACTGAACTCAGCCGGCTCGGTGTTCCTCACCCGCCCGACGCTCGGGCACTACGTGGCGACCCGCGAGGAGCTCACCTGGCGCGCCGGGGAGGTCTTCGACGCGATCCTGGACGGGTCGCTGCGGATCACCATCGGTGGCCGGTACCCGCTCGCCGAGGCCGGCCGCGCCCACCAGGACCTGCAGGGCCGCCGCACTACGGGCAAGCTCGTGCTGCTCCTTCGCTAACCGGCGAGAAGTTCCCGCCGGGGATCGGAGAAACGCTGAGCCGGTTCAGCCTCTGACCATTGCAAGGTCCTTACAGGCGTGGCCGGGCCCGGCCAGTTGCCGGGATTTGATGGTAGACCGGGGTGCGGCGCTGTGATGAGGGGGCGGTATGGGCGTGGGGCGGCACGTGGGTGACCGGCATCGGCTGTGGCTGGATCCCGCGGGCGCGGACGCGGCACGGTGAGCGACATTGGTTACCTCGCCGCGCTCCTCGGCGGGGTGCTGGCGCTGCTCAGTCCGTGCAGCGCGCTGCTGCTGCCGTCATTTTTCGCCTACGCCTTCTCCAGCCGCGGCGAGCTGCTGGCCCGTACGACGGTGTTCTACCTCGGGCTGGCCGCCACCCTGGTTCCCCTCGGGGTCGCATCCTCCGCGGCCAGCGGCCTGTTCTACGGCCACCGCGAGGCCCTGATCCTCATCGCGGGTTGGGTCATCATCGGCCTGGGCGTCGCGCAGATCTTCGGTCGCGGGTTCAGCTTCGGTCCGGCGGTGCGCCTGCAGCAGCGGATGGCGGGACGCGGCGGCGGGATCGCGGTGTTCGGTTTGGGCGCGGCCTACGGGCTGGCCGGGTTCTGCTCCGGACCGATCCTCGGCGCGGTGCTGACCATCGCCGCCGTCGACGGGCAGCCGGCGCGCGGTGGCGCCCTGCTCGCGGTCTACGCCCTGGGCATGGCCGCGCCGATGTTCCTGCTGGCCGCCCTGTGGCAACGCTATGACCTCGGCCGCCGACGCTGGCTGCGGGGACGCGAGTTGCGTCTCGGCCCACTGCACCTCCACACCACCAGCACCATTTCCGGGCTGTTGTTCATCGGCATCGGAGTGCTGTTCCTGGTCTTCGATGGCACCGCCGGGCTGAGCGACGTCCTGGGCCTGACCGCCAGCACCGATACCCAACTGGCCGCCCAGAACGCGATCACCCGGCTCAGCGCGCGAGTCCCCGACACCGCGCTGCTCGCCGTCCTCGCCGCGGTCGTCGTGCTCACGACCGCCTGGCGACTGCGCCGCCGCGCACGCCCGCCAGCGGTGAACCGGTGAGCGATGTGGCGCTGGGTCGGCATGCGCTGCTGTCGGACTGCGGCTCGGCGGCACTGGTGACTGCGGCCGGGTCGGTGGACTGGTTGTGCGTGCCGCGGTTCGACAGCCCGCCGGTGCTGGGGCGCCTTCTCGACGATGCCGCCGGGCATTTCCTGATCGCCCCGGCGGCCGGCACCTGGTCGGCGAAGTGGCGCTACCGGCCGCCCGGGCTGGTGCTGGAGACGACATGGTCCGGCCCAGACGGTGAGCTCGTCGTGGTCGATGCGATGGCGCTGGGTCACCATGAGCGTGGGCACGAGCTGGGTCACACGTCCCCGGGGGTGCTGCTGCGGCAGGCCCGATGTAGCCGTGGGACGGTGGCGGTAGGAGTGGAGTACGTTCCGCGCCCGGAGTTCGGGCTGGTGAATCCCCACCTGATTGCGACGCCCGGCGCAGTGATCTCTAACGGTGGGGCGAGCGTCCTGGTGCTCAGCACCAACGTGGCGCTGGACCTCGCCGGAGCCCGGGCCTCGGCCACCCAGGTCCTGGAGGAAGGTCAGGAATGGGTGTTCGCGCTGCAGTGCTTCGATGCGTGGGGGCCCGAGCCGACGGTGTGGACGCCCCGGCAGATCCGTCGCCGCCTCAAGGGCACCGAGGCATCCTGGAAGAGCTGGTCGCAGCTGCACCAACGCTACGACGGGCCGCTGCGGGACCTCGTTCATCACAGCGGTGTGGTGCTGCGTGGCCTGACCTACGCCCGCAGCGGGGCGGTGGTCGCCGCGCCCACCACGAGCCTGCCCGAGGGGGTGGGAAGCGGTCGGACGTGGGATTACCGTTTCACCTGGGTTCGCGATGCGTCGATGACGCTGCAGGGTCTGTTCATCGCCGCGTGCCCGGATGAGGCTGGCCGGTTTTTCGCGTTCCTGGCCCGCGCCGGCGCTACCCAACTCGACCGGGGCGTGGATCTGCAGATCATGTTCGGGATCGGTGGCGAGCGGGATCTGTCCGAACGCGAGATCGGGCATCTCTCGGGCTGGCGCGGCAGTGGGCCGGTCCGGGCGGGTAACGGAGCGTGGGCGCAGCGCCAGCTCGACGTGTACGGCTCCCTGATCGACGCGGCGTACACGCTGCGCGAGCAGTTGGGCCAACTCGACGAGAACACCCGGGTCTTCCTGGTGGCAGTCGTAGAGGCGGCCGCTGCCCGGTGGCGCGACGACGATCAGGGCATCTGGGAGATCCGCGGTGAGGCCCGGCCGTATCTGCACAGCAAGCTGATGTGCTGGGTGGCACTCGACCGGGGCCTGGCGCTGGTAGACATGCTCCGCTCCGAGGATCGGGCTGGGGCGTGGACAGCGGCGCGCGATGAGCTCCGCGCCTCCATCCTCGAGCATGGCTGGAACGATCGGGCCGGCGCCTACACCCAGTACTACGGCTCCGACGCCCTTGATGCCTCGGCGCTGCTCATGCCCATCGTGGGCTTCCTCCCACCTGAGGATCCGCGTCAGTTGGCGACCATCGACGCCGTCGAACGCACATTGAGCGATGACCGTGGGTTGATCTACCGCTACCGCGGCGGCGACGGCTTCGAGGGGCCCGAAGGCACCTTCCTGCTGTGTACGTTCTGGCTGGCTCACGCCTTGGCGATCACAGGTCAAGTACAGCGGTCCCGGGAGATCCTGCTCCGCGCAGCCGGGTTCGCCACCGAGTTAGGTCTGTTCTCCGAGCAGATCGACACCGCCACCGGTGAGCTGCTGGGCAACTTCCCCCAGGCGTTCAGCCACCTCGGGCTGGTCAACGCCGCACAAGCACTCCACGACGCCGAGCGGGAAATGGATCATAA
>QHBZ01000132.1:0-7369 GCA_003244055.1 Pseudonocardiales bacterium
CCTGGATTCGCGGCACGCAGAATCGAGAAGATGCTGCCAACCGAGAGGTTCACGTCGATGTTCGACGAACCGTCAAGCGGATCGAACAACAGCAAGTACTTTCCCCGCGGGTAGCGCTCCGGGATGAGATACGGCGCCTCCAGCTCCTCGGACACCATCCCGGCGACCAAGCCGCCCCATTCGTTGGCGCGCAGAAACAGGTCGTTCGCGACCAAGTCGAGCTTCTGCTGCGTCTCGCCCTGGACATTGGTCGTCGCCGCGGCCCCGAGCACACCGCCGAGCGCCCCGTAGGCCACCCGCTTGGCGATCGCCTTGCAGGCGAGCGCAACGTCGAGGATGAGCGAGTTCAGCTCTCCGGTCGCGCCCGGATGGCGGCGCCCCTCCTCTATCAGGAACTGGGTGAGCGTCGAACGGTCGGTAAGCATGGCATCCTTCAGGTTGGTGTAAACAGACTAGTCCGAGGCGTTCGCCACGCTTCGAGGGCAGGTGCCTGATCACATGTTAGCGTCGGTGTCCTGTATCCCATCGGTGTCCTACGTCCCTACGGGGTCCTGCGTCCTGTCGGGGTCCTAGGTCACGGTGGAGCTCTGCGGCAAGGTAGGTAGACGCAAGGTGGGCACGTGCCGATGCCGGCCGGGATCGCGCCCATTGCCGACCGGCGCAACCTTTGGGGAAGGGACCCGTGGCTGACTTCACCCTCACCTACGACGCCTTCGATCCAGCGCAGGAAGGCCTGCGCGAGGCCCTGACTTCCACCGGCAACGGCTACTTCGCTTCCCGGGGAGCCGCGGAATGGGAGGACGCGAGCGCGGTCCATTACCCGGGCACCTACGCCCACGGCTGCTTCAACCGGGAGACGACCATCCTCGGTGGTCGCCCGGTCCTCAACGAGGACTTGGTCAACCTCCCGAACTGGTTGCTGATGAAGCTGCGGATCGAGGGCGAGGAAGCGATCCGGCTCGACAACGTCGAGGTGCTCTCCTACTGCCACTCCTATGACATCCGCAACGCCGTGGTGCAGCGCGAGGTCCGGTTCCGCGACCGCAGCAGTCGCGTGACGACCCTGCGCAGCCGCCGCTTCGTGAGCATGGCCAACAGCCATCTGGCCGGGATCGAGTGGACGGTGATCCCAGAGAACTGGTCAGGGAGCGTGGAGGTGATCTCAGGGCTCGATGGCCGGATGACGAACCACATGGTTGCCCGCTACCGCGAGCTCGAGGGACGGCACCTCAATCCATGGTCTCCGCGCACGTTCGGTCCGGAGATCATCGCGCTGAAGGTGCAGACCCGGCAGTCGAACATCTACATCGCCGAAGCCGCGCGTACTCGCGTGTTCCGCGGCGCAGCGCCGACCGTCGACCCTGAGGTTACCCGCAGCCTGGACCAGATGGAGGACTACATCCAGCAGGTTCTCGCCTTCGACGTCGAGCAGGGCGCCCCGGTGCGGGTGGAGAAGATGATCTCGCTGTTCACCTCCCACGACAACGCGATCGCCGAAACGCTGGTCGCGGCGGGAAAGAACGTCGCGCGCTATCCGGATTTCGCCGCGGCGCTGACCGAACACGAGTCAGCGTGGACCGAGCTGTGGGACATCGGTGACATCGCGCTGCCCAACGAGCCCCGGGTGCAGTTGCTGCTGCGCTTCCACGTGTCCCATGTGCTGCAGGTGTGCTCGCGGCACACGGCCCGGCACGACGCGGGTGTTCCGGCTCGGGGGCTCAATGGCGAGGCCTACCGCGGGCACGTGTTCTGGGACGAGCTCTACGTGTATCCCTACCTCAACTTCCGGCTGCCGGAGGTCACCCGCGGGCTGCTGATGTACCGCTACCGTCGCCTCGCCGAGGCGCGGGCCGCGGCGCGGGAAGCCGGCTACTCCGGCGCGATGTTCCCGTGGCAAAGCGGCAGCGACGGCACCGAGGAGACGCAGGTCGTGCACCTCAACCCGGTGTCCGGGCAGTGGCACCCCGACCACAGCCACAACCAGCGCCACGTCAACGCGGCGATCTTCTACAACGTCTGGCAATACTACCAGGCCACCGAGGACGTGGCGTTTCTCCGCGACTATGGTGCTGAGCTCATGCTCGAGATCGCCCGTTTCTGGGCCTCGATCGCCCACTACAACGCCGAGCGCGACCGGTACGAGATCCACGGCGTGATGGGCCCCGACGAGTTCCACGAGCGCTACCCCGGTGCCGACGAAGATGGTCTGCGCAACAACGCCTATACCAACCTGATGGTGGCCTGGATCGCCGGCACCGCCCCACGGGTGCTTGATCTGCTGCCGCGGAGCCGTCGTGCCGCACTGCGGGTTCGCCTCGGGCTGACCGACGACGAGGTGCGCACGTGGGATGAGATGAGCCGCAAGATGTTCGTCCCATTCCATGCGGACGGCATCCTCAGCCAGTTCGAGGGTTACGCCGATCTCGAGGAGCTGGACTGGGCGCGTTACCGCGCCGAGCACCCCAACATCCAGCGCCTGGACCGCATCCTCAAGGCCGCGGGCGACGACCCCAACCGTTACCAGCTGGCCAAGCAGGCCGATGCGGTGATGCTGTTCTTCCTGTTCGCCAGCGACGAACTCCGCCAGCTCTTCGATCGGCTCGGGTACGACTACGACCCCGACCTCGCGCGCCGAACCATCGACTATTACGACCGGCGCACCTCGCACGGCTCGACCCTGAGCCTGGTCACGCACGCCGCCGTGCTCGGCGGGCTGGACCCGGAGAGCTCGTGGCAGCGGTTCCTCGTCGCGCTGGAGAGCGATGTGGGTGACGTGCAGGGCGGCACCACCAAGGAGGGGATCCACATGGGCGTCATGTCCGGCACACTGGACCTCCTGCAGCGCGGCTACGTCGGTGCCAACGTGCGCGACGGGGTTCTGCACTTCGACCCCACGCTCACCGACCGCCTCGACGGGCTCAGCTTCCCGATGCAGTTCCGCGGTACCTCGATCAGGGTCAGCATCTCCGGGGATGAGCTGACGGTGCACACCCTGGCCGACGGCTTCAGCCGGCCAGTCCGCGTCGCCATCGGCGACGAGGTCCGAGAGCTGACTGCCGGGCAGGAGTGGGTAGCGCCGCTGCGCTGGCAGCGCACCCTTCTCAAAGGTGGGAAAGTGGGGATCATGCCGACACGAGGTTTCCAGGCAGCGATCTTCGACGTGGACGGCGTGCTGGTCGACTCCCCGCACGAACGGGCGTGGAAGGACTCGCTGCGCGAGCTGATGGAACACGACTGGGCCGACATCGCCGACCAGACCACGTGGTCCGACGAGCGCTTCACGCCGCAGGTCTACCAGCAGGTGCTGTCGGGCAAGCCACGGATGAGCGGAGCGCTGGCCGCCTTGGAGTACTTCAAGGTTCCCAACTCCGCCGAACTGGCGCAGGTATACGCCGCGAACAAACAAGCGATGGTCATCAAACTCATCGAGGCCGGCGACTTCGAGGCTTACCCCGACGCGCTACGTCTCCTGCTGGCCGTTCACGACGCGGGAATCCCGGTGGCGGCCGCGTCATCGTCGAAGAATGCTGGACTGTTCCTCCGCCAGATCCGGCTCGACACCTTCGCCGCGGAGCAGGGCCTGCACTACGACTTCCTACGGCCCGACCTGAGCCTGCTGGAATTCTTCGACGTCGACATCTCTGGGCGCGATTTCGCCCAGGGCAAACCACACCCGGAGATCTTCCTGACCGCAGCCGCCGAGCTCGGTGTCGCCCCAGAGCACTGCATCGTCGTGGAGGACGCAGCCAGCGGGGTGCAGGCGGCCAAGGCCGGCGGCATGGCGGCGTTAGGTCTGGCCCGGGCCGACGACGAGGAACTCTTGGCAGCCGCACATGCCGATCTTGTTGTCACCACGCTGGATGACGTCGACGTCGCGGCCCTGGGCGAGCACCAGCTTCGGCGGCGAACATCGTGAACAGCTCACCACCGGGCCGCCCTCGCCCGTCTTCCACCGATCCTTCAACCCTGGGGTTCGTGCGCAGGCCCATGGTGCGCTGGCTCGATCCCCACCAGCTCGTCGACACCGCAGTCCGGGTGCTGCTGTCAGGTGTCTTCAGCGCCTACGCCGACTACCGCGAGTTGCAGGCACTGGAGCCGGCCGAGTTCCCGGATCGCTCTGGCGAAGCCGATCTGTGGCTGGACTACGTCGCTGACCTCGGCGACGGGTGGAACTCGACGTACACCGTGGCCAGGCTGCTGGCCACCGAAGGGCTCAAGCTCGACTGGGACGGCGAGTCCCACGCCACCGAGCGGGGGCGCATCCTGGTCATGGGCGGCGATCAGGTCTACCCGGTGCCCAAGGCCGCAGAGTACCAGAACCGCATGCTCGGTCCGTACCGGGCAGCGCTGCCGTACACCGCGGGACAAGCTCCGGAGCTTTTCGCCGTTCCCGGAAGCCACGACTGGTATGACGGGCTGGTCAACTTCACCAGCGTCTTCTGCCGCAAGCGCTGGATCGGTGGGTGGAGAACGCGCCAACGTCGCAGCTACTTCGCGGTCAAGCTCCCGAACCGCTGGTGGCTGTGGGGAATCGACATCCAGTTCGGGTCCTATATCGACGAAGCCCAACTGCGGTACTTCGCTCGGGTCGCCCTCGACCAGGTGAAGCATGGGGACCGGATCATTCTGTGTACGGCCAAGGAGGTCGACAGCGGCCGGAAGGGTATCGAGATCCATTCCGACCGGGATGTGGAGTTCCTTGAGCGCGAGATCATCCAGCCCTGTGGGGCCCGGTTGGTGCTGTATATCAAGAGTGGAAAACACTACTACGCCCGCTACAAGCAGGAGGATGGCTTTCGTCAGCACATCGCTTCGGGCGGCGGCGGCGCCTTCTTACATCCCACCCACAACCTCCCCGAGCGCATGGACCTCCCTGGCGCAGACGGACCGGTCCCCTATCGCAAAGCCTGCACCTATCCCTCACCGGACGTATCGAAACGGCTGAGGAAGCGGATCTGGCTGCTCGCCCCGTACAACCTTCCCCTCGCCGGAGTGTTCGGCGCCGTCCAAGTGCTGTTGGCTTTGATGCTGGGTCTGCATCTCGGGGACCGCCACGTCGGGCTCGGCCTCGGCGACGTGCTCAACGCTGTGTGGGAGAGCCCGACGTTCTTCCTTCTCATCCTGCTCGTGGTGGTGTCCGTGGCCGGGATGGTGCGCTTCGCCCATGACGCCCGCGGCGTTCATCGATTCCTGGTCGGCACGCTCCATTCGACGATGCAACTGGCCAGCGCGGCCGGGTTCATGATCGTCTCTTCCTGGATGTCGTCTGCCTTCGGGCTTCGGGGCGTGTGGTCCTTGGTCGCCTTCCTCAGCCTGATCTTCCTGGTGGGCGGCATCGGGGGAATGGTGGGGATGTCGGGCTACCTCTGGGTCGCCAACTGTTTTGGCCTGCACGGAACCGAGGGGTACGCAGCCCAGCATCATCAGGACCTCAAGCATTTTCTCCGTCTGCACATCCAGACCGACGGTGCCCTGACCGTGTACCCGATTGGTATCGACCGGGTCGGTCGGAAGTGGACGCTGCGCCCGAACGCGCCCGCGCATGAACCCTGGTTCGCCCCAACCGGCTCTGAGCCCGAGCCGCACCTCATCGAAAAGCCGATCACGATCACCGGTACAGGCCGCGCTTGCTGATGTACTGAACCACCCCGTCGGGCACGAGGTACCAGACTGGCTGGCCGCGCCCGACGCGCTGCCGGCAGTCCGTGGAGGAAATCGCCATGGCGGGCACCTCGACCAGGCTCACCGCCCGATCAGGCAGGTGCTTGCCGTCGAGATGGAAACCGGGTCGGGTCACCCCGACCAGGTGGGCCAGGTCGAACAGCTCGTCGACTCGTTTCCAGGACAGTATCTGCGCCAACGCGTCGGCGCCGGTGATGAAGAACATCTCCTGATCGGGAAACTGGGTGCGCAGGTCCGTGAGGGTGTCGACGGTCAGCGTGGGAGCTCGGCGGTCGATGTCGACCCGGCTGGTGGAAAACCGCGGATTGGACGCGGTGGCGATGACCGTCATGAGGTAGCGGTCTTCGGCCGGGCTGACCTCCCGATCATCCTTCTGCCAGGGGATCCCCGTGGGTACGAACACCACCTCGTCCAACTCGAACCGGGCCTGCACCTCGCTCGCGGCCACGAGGTGACCGTGGTGGATCGGATCGAAGGTCCCGCCCATGACTCCGAGGCGACGGCCGGACATGGGCGCAGCTTAGGCGAGCCGTTCGGGTGGGCTCCGGCGGCGATAAGCTGAATCCTCGGCGGGCGGCGAACTTCGGGAGCAACTGACGGTGGGACAGTCTTTGGTGAGCAGCAGTCTCAGCGAGGTCTCATCGAGAGAACGCTCGCTCATCGATTCGTTGACATCCGGCTGCGTGGTCGAGTGCAGCAAGCTGACCGCTGAACAGTTGGCAGCAACGGACAACCCCCGGTACACCATCCGCGCCGAGCTGCTCCGGGAGCTGGTGCTGGGCCGTAGTGGTGAGGGCCTTGATCCGCTGGGCGTGCGGGTCCATGGGGCGCGGATTGCCGGAACACTCGATCTCACCCATGTTCCGGCCGCGGTGGGCATTGAGCTGCGAGACTGCTTCTTCGAGAGCCCAGTGCTGCTGGTCAGTGCCCGCTTGCCGTGGTTGACCTTGGCGGGCTCGCATCTGCGCTCTCTGGACTGCGACGGCCTCCAGGTCGATGGCGATGCGCTACTCGGCGACGGGTTCATGGCCACCGGACAGGGCGACTACGGTGCCGTACGGCTGCTCGGTGCCCACGTCAAAGGCCAGCTCAACTTCAACGGCGCACTGCTGACCAACGAGACCGGCCCAGCCCTCATCGGTGACGGGCTGCACGTCAACGGCGACCTCTTCGGCGGGGGTTTCATCGCCACCGGACACGGTGAGCTCGGGGCGGTCCGGCTGCCCGGTGCCCACATCACCGGACAGCTGAACCTCAATGGCGCGGAGCTGACCAACCAGGCCGGGCCTGCCCTGATCGCAGACGGGCTTCGGGTCGACGGCGGTCTGGTGCTCGCCGAGGGCTTCACCGCCACCGGCCACTACGCCCGCGGCGCGGTGCGGTTGCCGGGCGCCCATATCAGCGGCCAGCTCAACTTAGATGGCGTGGCGCTGGTCAACCCGGCCGGCCCAGCCCTCATCGGCGACCACCTCGAAGTGGACGGCGGCGTGTTCCTGGACGGGTTCACCGCCACTGGACACGGCGAAGACGGCGCTGTCCGGCTGCCGGACGCCCACATCGCCGGGCAGCTCAACCTCGACCGCGCGGCACTGACCAACCCCACCGGAGCCGCTCTCCTCGCCGATCACCTCCGGGTGGACAGCGACATGTTCGCCGAGGGCTTCACCGCCACCGGACACAGCCCAGA
>QHBZ01000132.1:7442-26497 GCA_003244055.1 Pseudonocardiales bacterium
CAGCCACGCGAAACTGACCAACCCGGCCGGCCCTGTCCTTGACCTGGAGGACGCGGTAGTCAAGCACCTGTTCCTACCCTCGCAGGTAATCTGCCCAGACGGTGCCGCCAAGACGTCGAGTTGCGTCGTGCCAGCGCATCAGATCACGCTATCCGGCCTTACCTATACGTCACTTCACGCGGTCGACTGGCAGGAGTGGCTGCACCTGATCCTCCACCACACCCGGGCCTATCGACCTCAGCCCTACCATCAGCTTGCCGCCGCGCTGAGAGCCAGTGGCCACGAATCCGCCGCACGGGAAGTCCTCATCGCCCAGCAGCGGGACCTTTACCGCCGCGGCGACGTCGGCGGGTCACTGAGCAAAGGCGCGCACTGGCTCTGGGGCGCGCTCGCCGGGTACGGCTACCGGAGCGGTCGTGCCATCATCGCCCTCGTGCTGGTGCTCATGGTCGCGGCGGGGCTGGGTATTGCCGCCGGGCACACCTCCCTGGGCCCAGGCCGATTCGTCACGGAGCACACCAGCCAAGCTCGCAACCCTCAGTCGCCGTGCTCCCTGGTCGAGCAGATCGGAGTCGGCATCGACCGCAGCGTGCCGCTCACCCCGGCAGGCATCGGAAACCGCTGCGATTTCGACACATCCAGTCCAGCCGGCGAAGCGTTCACCGTGTCCACCTGGGTACTCCAAGCCCTGGTGTGGACACTGGCGACGCTGGCAATCGCCGGTTACCTCGGGCTTATCCGCAAGACCAGTGCGCCGGGATGATCACGAACTGCCGCAGGTACAGGTCGGCGAAGGTGACCGGCCCGCGCGGCCCGGGCACCCGATCGACGTTGATTCCGGTCTCTGGCACCCGCCGTAGCTTGAACCCGTCGAGCAGCCGGGTGCTGGCGTTCCAGAACGCCCCGGTGCCGGTGTAGCCGTCCAGGAACTCATTCGCGGCGGCCTCATCGTGGGTGACGATGGTGGCGGCCAGCCCAGAGGTCTCCTGGTTGGCAACGTGGGCAGCGTGTGCGGGACCGGTCACCCGGCTCACGGTCAGCGTCGCCTCCCGGCCGGAGTCCAATGCCCACTCGTGTCCCAGCGGGTGATCGTGCGGCGGGAGGGACAGCGCGATCCCGCGCTGGCGGGCGGCCTCGAGCAGCGCCGCGTACAACCGATCCGGGACGTTGTCGGCTACCAGTAGGAGGTTGACCCGGTTGCAGACGCCCAGCCGATCCAGCCCGGCCACCAGCAGCTCGACGGCAAGCACAGGGTCGGCTGCCGCGTCGACGTACAGCACGCCACCGCCGTCGGCGTGGGCCAGCACACGAACCCCATGACGGGCCCCCTCAGCAGCCAACATCCGGGTGGTCTCCCCGCTGCCCCGCACGATCACCAGCGGGATCAGCTCGGGCTGCTGCACCAGCGCGACGGCGGTGTCCCGGCGTGGGTCGGCCACCAGCTGCACGGCACCCGGATCCAACCCGGCCTCGGTCAGGGCGGGCGCGATGACCTGGTCACACAAGGCCAGCGCGCTGCGCAGTGCCGCCGACCCGGTGCGCAGCACCCCGGCGTTGCGGGACTTCACCAGCTGCGAGGCGACGTCGACAGTGACGTTGGGTCGGGCCTCGAAGGTGGCGCCCACGACACCGACCGGGCGGCGGCGCTCGATCAGCCGCAGCCCATCCGGACGATCTTCCAGCACCCGGTCCCGGGCCGGGAACGGCACCCGGGCAAGCAGGGCGAGCTGGCCGGCCATTTCAGCCAGCCGCTCCTCGCCCAGACGCAGCCGGTCGATCAGAGCCTGGGTCATCCCGGACTGCTCAGCTGCGGCGATATCGGCGGTGTTGGCGGCGAGCACCTCAGCGGCGGCGCCGGTCATCCGCTGCGCCATGGCATCCAGCGCGGCATCGATGGCCTCATCGGACGCGGTTGCCAGAGTCGGAGCGGCACGCTGCGCCTGCCGCGCGCACGCGGCGACGACTTCAGCGCCGGACGCAGCAGGGGCTTCGGGGTCGGTTCGCAACTGCACGATTGTCGACCCTACTGCTTACAGCGGCACCAGGTCGTCGGCGTGCACGACTTCGCGGCGCAGTTCGGCAGGCAGGTCACGGGTCGAGCGGCCGATCAACTCGGGCAGCTCGGCCGCGTCGAACCCGACCATTCCCCTGGCGACGACGACGCCCTGCCCGTCGATCAGCTCCACCACGTCGCCGGCCTCGAAGTCACCTTCGACGCCGGTGATGCCGGCGGCAAGCAGGGAACGCCGGCGGTGCACCACCGCGCTCACCGCCCCGTCGTCGAGCCGTAGCCGGCCGACCGCACCCGCGGCGTGGCGCAGCCAGAACCGGCGGGCCGATAACCGCGCCCCGGTAGGCGCGAATGCGGTTCCGACGTCGGCCGCACCCAAGGCCCGCCCGACCTGTGTCGCGGCGGCGAGCAGGACCGGCACCCCGGACTGCGAGGCCAGCGTCGCGGCGCCGAGCTTGGAGGCCATTCCCCCGGTTCCCAGCGCACCACCGGTACCGACCTGCACACCGTGCAGGTCAGCCGGTCCAGTCACCTCCGCAACCAACCGGGCGGCGCCGAGCCGGGGGTCGCTGTCGTAGAGCCCACCGACGTCGGAGAGCAACACCAGCCCCTCCGCACCGACCAGGTGGGCGACCAGGGCAGCGAGCCGGTCGTTGTCTCCGAAGCGGATCTCGTCGGTGACCACAGTGTCGTTCTCGTTGACCACCGGTACCACCCCGAGGCCGCGCAGCCGGGCGAAGGTGCGCTGCGCATTGCGATAGTGCGCGCGGCGGACCATGTCGTCTGAGGTCAACAGCACCTGGCCGACGGTGCGGCCGTGCCGCGCCCAGGACTGGGCGTAGGCGTACCCGAGCGCCAGCTGCCCAACGCTGGCTGCGGCCTGCTGGGTAGCTAGATCGCGGGGCCGGCGGCGTAGTCCCAGCGGAGCCAACCCGGCCGCGATGGCGCCCGAGGACACCAGGACCAGATGGGTGCCGGCCGCGAAGCGGGAGGCCAGCGCGTCCACCAGGGTGTCCAACCTGGCCCGATCCAACCCACCGGCGGCCGTGGTGAGCGAAGACGAGCCGACCTTGACCACCAGGTGCCGCGCCTGCGCGACGGCCTGCCGGGTCGGGCTCACTCCTGCGGGACCTCACCGGCGGCGCCTGGGTCGCGCCTCACGCGGCGGGCCGCCTTGCGCTGGCCTGCGCCGATGCGCTCGTCAGGAGCCAACCGCCAGTCCGTGCCCCGACCGCCCAGCCGGATCGCGCCCCCGCCAGCCGGGGTCGCGGGTTCCCAATCGAAGGTGACGTGGCCGATCGTGACCGGGCAGCCGGCGCGAGCCCCCGCGCCGGCCAAAGCGTCCTCGACGCCGAGCCGGGCCAGCCGATCAGCCAGGTAGCCGACGGCCTCGGCGTTGTCGAAATTCGTCTGCCGGATCCACCGCTCCGGGCGCCCGCCCCGGACGATGAAACCTTCGGGCCGCTCCGGGTCGGCCGTGACTTCGAAACCCTGTTCGTCGACCGCCGTCGGCCGCAGCACCACCCGGGTCGGCTCGGCGCGGGGCAGCGCCTCGCGGTGCTGGCGCACGGCCGCACCGAGGGCGAACCGCAGTTCCCGCAGACCCTCGGTGCTCACCGTGGACACGCGATGCACCGGCAGCCCGCGCGCCTCGAGCTCGACACGCACCATCTCGGCCAGCTCACGAGCATCCGGAACGTCGATCTTGTTAAGCACCACCAGCCGGGGACGAGACGCCAGTTCACCGCCCAGCGACGGAGTGTAAGCGGCGAGCTCGCGCTCCAGAGCGTCCACATCGGACAGCGGGTCGCGGCCGGGGTCCATCGTCGCGCAGTCCACGACGTGCACCAGCACGGTGCACCGTTCGATGTGCCGCAGGAACTCCAGCCCGAGTCCCTTGCCCTGGCTGGCGCCGGGGATCAGGCCGGGGACGTCGGCGACGGTGAACACCGTCTCACCTGCGGTGACCACGCCGAGGTTGGGTACCAGAGTGGTGAACGGGTAGTCGGCAATCTTGGGACGAGCCGCTGAGAGCACCGACACCAGGGAGGACTTGCCCGCTGAGGGGAACCCGACGAGGCCGATATCGGCCACCGACTTCAGCTCGAGTACCAGATCCCGGGCGTCACCCTCCTCGCCGAGCAGGGCGAAGCCCGGCGCCTTGCGCACCTTGGAAGCCAGCGCCGCGTTGCCCAGCCCACCGTGCCCGCCCGCCACGGCGACAAACCGGGTTCCCACGCCGACCAGGTCCGCCAGCACCTCACCGTCGGGAGTGAGCACCACGGTGCCGTCTGGCACGCGCAGCTCGAGGTCCTCGCCCGTGGCGCCGTTACGATGGCCGCCCTGGCCCGGTTTGCCGCTCGAGGCTCGCGCCTGGGACCGATAGTGGAAGTCGAGCAAGGTATGCACTCCGGGGTCTACCACCAACACCACGTCGCCGCCACGGCCACCGTTGCCACCGTCGGGACCACCCAGTGGCGTGTACTTCTCCCGGTGCACCGACGCACAGCCGTGGCCGCCGTCGCCCGCGGCGACGTGAATCACCACTCGATCCACGAAGCGGGACACCTCTGCTTCTCCTCAATTCCTCGTCAATCGGTACTGCAGCACATCATTAACACGTCACCGACCAACGAGGTCGTAAACGTCGACGAGGGGCGGGCCGGTCACTGCCGGGCCGCCCCTCGTCGGGGAGTTTTCGGTGGGCCCGGGATCAGGGCTGCGCCGGGACGATGTTGACGGTCTTGCGGCCTCGCTTGGTGCCGAACAGCACCGTTCCGGTCTCCAGAGCGAACAAGGTGTCGTCGCTACCGCGGCCGACCGCTACCCCTGGGTGAAACTTGGTGCCGCGCTGGCGGATGAGGATCTCGCCCGCGTTGACCAGCTGGCCGCCGTACCGCTTCACCCCGAGCCGCTGGGAGTTGGAGTCGCGGCCATTCCTGGAGCTGGACGCGCCTTTTTTGTGTGCCATCGGTGCTCACACCCTCGTCAGGAGTTTTCTCAAGGTCAATGTGCAAAGGTCACTAGGAGATGCCGATAACCTCGACGCGGGTCAACTGCTGCCGGTGACCTTGACGCTTGTGGTACCCGGTCTTGTTCTTGAACTTGTGAATCCGGATCTTGGGTCCCTTGACCTGCGCAACGACCTTCCCGCGGACCGAGGCGGCGCCAAGAGCAGCCGAGTCGGTAGTCACACTGGAACCGTTGACGAGCAGTACGGCGGACAAGCTGACCTCGGCGCCAGGGTCCCCGTCAAGCTTTTCCACCTCGACGATGTCCCCGACGGCCACTTTGTACTGCTTGCCGCCGGTCTTCACGATCGCGTACATCGGGTGGTACTCCTGGCTGTTCGGCTTGCTTGGACTGACACTGACATGCACCGGCTGCACCCTGGCGCTGATTACTGCCTGTGCAGCGAACAAATCTCAGGCCCGCCGAGCTGGGCGGGCCGCACCAAGAAGCGTACGGCCCGCCGTCCGGCTCGGTCAAACCGGGGTCCTCACCTCGCGTGCGGTACCGCAAAGGACTGGGCGGCCGGCTCCGCACCCTCCGCCAGCTCTGTGGCGGGGGGTCCGGCAGGCCGCGAAGCAGCCCGCCTGCGCCGCGCCATCGTGCGATTCGCCGGCTGCGCAGGCACCTTCGGCTCTTCGGTCGCCGGTGCCCCCGGTTCATCCGCGGCCACCCGGTCTACGTCGATCTGACCTGCAGCGACGTCGTCCGCAGCGACTTGATCTGCCGTGCTAGGCCCGGCCGGGGCAGCGCTGTCCGGCATCGGCGATGGGTGCGAGCCATCGGCCGGTGCCGCCGCCACCGCTGCCACGAGCAGCCCGTCGACGACCGACTGTTCCGATGCCGCAGGGGCAGCTCCCGTACCACGTCCGCGGGACTTGGCCCGACGGCCGTTGCCGTTGCCGGAGTCCTTGGCCCCCGATGGCGCCCCCGAAGATCCCACAGCCGGAGCCGGCTGGCTTCGGACGTTCACCGGTTCCGCCGACACCAGCACTCCGCGACCCTTGCAGTGCTCGCAGGTGCTGGAATACGCCTCCAACAGACCAGTGCCGACTTTCTTCCTGGTCATCTGGACCAGTCCGAGGGAGGTCACCTCGGCGACCTGGTGGCGGGTACGGTCCCGGCCCAAACATTCGGTCAATCGGCGCAGCACCAGGTCCCGGTTCGACTCGAGCACCATGTCGATGAAGTCGATCACGATGATCCCGCCGATGTCCCGCAGCCGCAGCTGCCGGATTATCTCCTCAGCGGCTTCCAGGTTGTTGCGGGTCACGGTCTCCTCGAGGTTGCCGCCCGACCCGGTGAACTTGCCGGTGTTGACGTCGATCACGGTCATCGCCTCGGTGCGATCGATGACCAGGTACCCGCCGGAGGGCAGCCACACCTTACGGTCCAGCGCCTTGGTGATTTGTTCGTCGATCCGGAAGTCGGCGAAGACATCGGCCGCGCCGGCGTACCTGCGCACCCTGGGCATCAGCTCCGGGGCCACGTGCTTGACGTAACCCTCGACGGTGTCCCACGATCCGTCGCCCTGAACGACCAGATCGCGGAAGTCCTCAGTGAACAGATCCCGGACCACCTTCACCAGCAGGTCCGGCTCCTCGTAGAGCAACTCCGGTCCGGTTGGCTTGCCGCGGGCACTGTCGGCGGAAACACCCGACTTGGTCTGGATGACCTCCCACTGAGCCTGCAACCGGCGGACGTCGCGGGCCAGTTCCTCCTCGCTGACTCCCTCAGAGGCAGTCCGGATGATCACTCCGGCATCCTCGGGGACGATCCGCTTGAGCACCTCCTTGAGGCGCTTACGCTCGGTGTCCGGCAACTTGCGGCTGATCCCGGTGGCCCGACCACCCGGCACATACACCAGGAACCGACCGGGCAGGCTGATCTGGGTGGTCAGCCGGGCGCCCTTGTGACCCACCGGATCCTTCGTGACCTGCACGAGAACGCTGTCACCGCTGGATAGCGCCTGCTCGATGCGGCGCGCCTTGCCCTCTAGCCCGGCGGCATCCCAGTCCACCTCGCCTGCGTAGAGCACCGCATTGCGGCCCCGGCCGATGTCGACGAAGGCGGCCTCCATCGACGGCAGCACGTTTTGCACCCTGCCCAGATAGACGTTGCCGACCAGGGACCCCGTGCTCGAGGTGGTGACGAAGTGCTCCACCAAGATGTCATCCTCAAGCACCGCGATCTGAGTGCGCTCAGGGTGCTCACGCACGACCATGGTGCGCGCGACTGCCTCTCGCCGGGCGAGGAACTCCGACTCGGACAGGATCGCGACCCGCCGCCTACCGGCCTCTCGACCATCGCGTCGACGCTGCCGCTTGGCCTCCAGACGGGTCGAACCCCGGATGGATTGGACCTCGTCTTCAACCAGCGGGGTGCTCTTGCTGTCCCGGACATGAACGACGGTGTCCGGCGGGTCATCCTCACCGACGACGACGGCGTCCTCGTCGCCGCCGTCCCGGCGGCGCCTGCGACGACGACGACGGCGAACCACACTGTCGCCGGGCTCCTCGGCCGTCGCATCCTCGGTCGGCCCGTCCGAGGAGTCTTGTTCATCGGATTCGTCGCGGACATCGTCACCCTGCTCGGCTGAGCTGTCCTCGGCATCGCCGCCAGCTTTGCCGCGACCTCGGCCACGGCGGCCGCGCCTGCGGCGGCGCCGGCTGGCACTGTCGCTATCCGCGTCGTCCGCGCCCGGATCGTCGGAGTCCCCGTCGTCGAGCAGGTCAGGCTCATCGGCCACAGCGGGCTGCGGGGCGGGTGGGAGGAACACCGGCACAGCCGCGTTGAACACCGCGGGCGGTGCCGGCGAAGTGAACACCGCGGTCGAGTTGGGCGGCGCCGGCGGAGTCAACACCGGCAGCAACGGCGTCTCTGGCTCGCCCTGCAGCGCCAGGTCGTCGAGCTCCATCGGTTCTGGTTCGGGATCCGGCAGCAGCACCGCAAATGCCCGCATCGCCGTTTCGCGATCGATGCTGGCCTGCGCGCTGCCTACCGTGATGCCAATCTCAGCCAGCGCTCCCATGACGTCCTTGCTGCTGACCGACAGGAGCTTGGCCAGGGCATGCACGCGTAACCTGCTCGGCAGCGAGGTTGCGAGATCAGCCCGGTCGGTTTCGGATGCGTCTGTCCACCCGCCGATACCTCCGGCGGGCGTTGTCGTGTTCGCCATTCAACTCCTCCAGCCCCCGGGCGCGTCCCACAGGTGGGAACGCGACCGCACAGGGGCTCTGCGCGCCATCCGCCGCCGAGGTCGGCGACGGCAATCCTGTCGTTCACCGGCAGCTCCGAGATCCGGAGCGGTCAACCGGTGTATCTCGCGACGTCGAGCTGGTGCGACCCATCGTCGGACTGCGCCAAAGCTTTCCCGGCCGCTGCCGTCCGGGCGGATGCCCGGTCCGCAGCGAGCGGATCGACGAGACCCCCGTCGTCGTCAAGCCGGCCTTGCGCAGTCCGGATCGCTTTCACGAGCGCCGACGACGGAAGTCCGGCGACGGCGCCGAGCGCGCTCAGCACATCGTCGGGCCGTACCGCAGGGCTGACCTGTCGCACGACCGCAACCAGTATCCCACACCGGCCAAGCTGATCGGGGGCAGGCAGCACCCTCGAATCATCCTCGACCTCCAAAGAGACGATCGCCGCCCGCGCGTCGAGCGACCGCAGGCCGTCTTTGGTGACGCGTTCGACGAGTAACTCCGGAGCGGCAAGAAGCAGGTCAGCCGCCTGCCGAAGGCGTGGTCCGGCCACCCCGCGGACCTCGATGCGCCAGGCGCTGGCGTCGATTCGTTCAGCGAGCGAGCCGGGGCCCGCCACCACCCCCTCAAGCACCGCCAGCCCATCGGGGAGGGCCGCGTCGATCCGCGCGCGAACCATCTCGGGATCGAGATGCTCCACGAGCGCAATTTCGACGTACTCCGCCTCACTCGCCGCTCCGGTGGGCGCCGCGCCCACCCACGACACTTTCGGATGCGGGTGGAAACCCTGCGAGTACGCCATCGGCAGACCGGCTCGCCGTAACGCTCGCTCGAAGGCCCTGGCGACGTCACGGTGCGAGGTGAACCGCAGCTTTCCACGCTTGGCGTAGCACAGCCGCACCTTGCAGACTGGTGCGGCGGACGGGTTAGGGCTCATGAAACCACCTATCGTGAGTGCGTAACAGTGTCATGACACTCAACGCCACTCACGACCCCTATGAGCCGCCGTTCTGGGCGCCTTACTAGGGTCACGACGACCTTTCCGCGGGCGCATGCCCTGTCCACCCGGAGGTTGCGGCTGTTACTCCGTATCCTGCGGGTCGTCGCGGCCCTGGCAGCCGTGGCCGCATTGGCCGGTCCGCCGTGCCCGATGGTCCCTGATGGGCCGCCCGTGTTGGCTGACTGCGCCTCGACGGGCCCCCCGCTGCGCTACGTGGTGCTGTTCGACGCCGAGACGCCCGCACAGCAGGCGGCACGAGCCGTCCGGACCGCCTGCGGCACCAGCACGGCCTACTACCCGCAGATCGGGGTGGCAGTCGCCATCTCCGGCGATCCGACATTCAGAGCTCGGTTCGGCACCGATCGCGCCTACAGCGCGCAGGCCGAGGCGCTCGCTTCCCCGCAGCGCTCGGAGCTGGCCAGCCCGATAGTCCCGGCTACCGCGGCCCCATCCACGGCTACCCGGGTCCCCGGGGCCGCGCAAGCGCTAGGTGCCGACCGGTCGGCCGAGCAGTGGGACATGATGCTGATCCACGCTGCGCAGGCCAGGGCGATCAACCGCGGCAGCCCGCAGGTCCTGGTCGGAGTCTTGGACTCCGGAGTTGACGCGACGCACCCTGATCTGGCCACCGCCGTCGACCCAACCCGGTCAGCGGGCTGCCTGTCGGGCAGCCCCGACCAGGCGCCCAGCGCGTGGAGTCCGAGCACGTCTGCCCACGGCACGCACGTGGCCGGGACGATCGCCGCGGCCGACGACGGGCACGGCATCACCGGGGTGGCCCCCGGGGTCCGGTTGGCGTCGGTGAAGGTGGTGGACGACGACGGGTTCATCTACCCGGAGTACGCCGTGTGCGGCTTCATGTGGGCGGCACGCCAGCACATACGTATCGCCAACAGCAGCTACTCACTGGACCCATGGCTGTTGACCTGCTCCGACGTGCCGGGTCAGGCGGTGGCCTACGAAGCCGTCCGGCGCGCGGTCCAGTACGCCACGGCCTACGGCGTCCTGAGCATCGCCGCCGCCGGGAACGAACGGATGGATCTGGCCAACCCCCGCCAAGACCTGCGCAGCCCGGACAACGCGCCCGACCCACGGCCACGCCCGGTCGACCGACACTGCAACGTGTTGCCCGCGGAGTTGCCCGGCGTGGTCGCGGTGTCCGCCATCGGCGCCCAACGCGTCAAGTCGGATTACAGCTCATACGGGTCGGGTGTGATCGGGGTGACGGCTCCCGGCGGGGACTCGGCGCAACCGTCCGGCCCGGGTTCCAGCGGATGTGTGCTGTCCACCGTCCCTGGCGGGTACGGCTACCTGTGCGGCACGTCCATGGCGGCGCCGCATGCCTCGGGGGTGGCGGCGCTGCTCGCCTCCGTCCGACCCGAGGCCGGCCCGCGGGAGCTGGCCACCTTGCTGCGTAACCAGGCCGACCCGCTGCCGTGCCCAGCGGGCAGCAGTGACCTTGACGACCGCAATGACCCAGCCGCCACGTGTGCCGGCGAGGCCGGTAACGCGTTCTACGGTCACGGCCTCGTCGACGCACTGACGGCGGTGACCTCACAACCCGCCGCTGGCTGACCCGACTCAGCCGCCGTTGTTCGCAGCTACCGGACTCAGCGGTAGCAACTGCCGGCCGCTGGGCCCGACCTGGATATCGGTGCCCAGCGACGGGCATACCCCGCAGTCGAAGCACGGAGTCCACCGGCAGTCGTCCTGCTCACGGCCGGACAGCGCATCCTGCCAGTCGTCCCAGAGCCAGTCCCGGTCCAAGCCGGAATCCACGTGATCCCAGGGTAGAACCTCCTCGAAACCGCGCTCGCGGGTGGTGAACCACTCCAGGGACACCCCCTGCGGTACCAGCTCAGCTGCGCACGCCGCGACCCACCGGTCGTAGCGGAAGTGTTCGCTCCAGCCGTCGAATCTGCCACCGTCGCGCCACACCCGTTCGATCACCCGGCCGACCCGCCGGTCTCCCCGGGACAGCAGCCCCTCGATCAGCGACGGTTTGCCGTCGTGGTAGCGCATGCCGACGTTACGGCCGATCTTGCGATCACTGTTGATCTCCGCGCGGAGCTTGCTCAACCGCTGGTCGACTATGTCGGGATGCTCCTGAGCAGCCCATTGAAACGGGGTGTGCGGTTTGGGCACGAAGGCGCCGATCGAGATCGTGCACCGGATGTCCTTGCTGCCGCTTGCTTCCCGACCGGCCCGGATCACCCGATGCGCCATATGGGCGATCTCCAGCACGTCATCGTCAGTCTCGGTCGGCAGCCCGCACATGAAATAAAGCTTCACCTGTCGCCAGCCCGCGCCGAACGCGGTGGAGACGGTGCGGATGAGGTCCTCCTCGGACACCATCTTGTTGATCACTCGGCGGATCCGTTCGGAGCCGCCCTCGGGGGCGAAGGTCAAGCCGGAG
Organism: Pseudonocardiales bacterium; assembly: GCA_003244055.1. Lineage (GTDB taxonomy): Bacteria > Actinomycetota > Actinomycetes > Mycobacteriales > Pseudonocardiaceae. The sequence continues at coordinate 19,079 of QHBZ01000132.1, forward strand.
CGACGACCGTTGCGGGAGATCTCGTTGGCGAGGTCGATGTTGAACGCGTCCACTCGGGTCGAAGGCAGGCTCAGGCCAGTGCCGGTGCCCTCGTACTGGTCGGCCAGACCCTTGGTGATCTCGCGGATCTCCGAGTGATCCGCACTGGACAATGACAGCAGGCCGACCTCATTGAACCCGCTGGCCGCCAGGCCACGCTCAACCATCTCGCCGATACCTTGGATCGACCGCTCCCGCACCGGACGGGTGATCATTCCAGCCTGGCAGAACCGGCAACCGCGGGTGCAGCCGCGGAAGATCTCCACGCTCATCCGCTCGTGCACGCTCTCCGCGATCGGCACCAGCGGCTGCTTCGGGTAGGGCCATTCGTCGAGGTCCATCGTGGTGCGTTTGGCCACCCGCTGCGCAGCGCGCTCGGCGTTGCGCACCACCTGGGCGATCCGACCGTCGGGAAGGTAGCTGACGTCATAGCAGCTCGGCAGGTAGACGCCGTCGATCGTGGACAGCCTGCCGAGCAGTTCCGGCCGGCCGCCGGGACGTCCGTGTGCCTTCCACTCCCGCACCATCGCGGTGATCTCCAGGACCGCTTCCTCGCCGTCGCCCACCACGGCGGCGTCGATGAAGTCGGCGATCGGCTCGGGGTTGAACGCGGCGTGGCCCCCGGCGATGACGACGGGATGGTCGTCGGTCCGCTGTTTCGCGTGCAGCGGAATCCCGGCGAGATCCAGCGCGGTGAGCAGGTTGGTGTAGCCGAGCTCGGTGGCGAAGGAGACTCCGAGCAGGTCGAAGTCCCCCACCGGGCGGTGCGACTCCACGGTGAACTGTGGGACGCCGTGCTCGCGCATCAGCGCCTCGAGATCCGGCCAGACCGCGTACGTGCGCTCAGCGAGCACGTCGGGATGCTCGTTGAGCACCTCGTAGAGGATCATGATCCCCTGGTTGGGCAGCCCCACCTCGTAGGCGTCGGGGTACATCAACGCCCAGCGCACCACAGTGGTGTCCCAGTCCTTCACCGTGGAGTTGAGCTCACCTCCGACGTACTGCACCGGCTTGGAGACCCGCGGCAGCAGTGGCTCGAGCTGCTCGAATACCGATGTACCTGCCATAGCGCTCAGCGTAGTTGGGTGCCCTAGAGCTCGGGGAACCACAGCGCGATCTCGCGCTTGGCGGAATCGACCGAGTCCGACCCGTGCACCAGGTTTGACTGGGTCTCCAGCGCGAGATCACCGCGGATCGAGCCTGGGGTGGCTTTGTCCACCGGATCGGTGCCCCCGGCCAGCTGCCGGAACGCCGCCACCGCCCGCTCCCCCTCCACCACGGCGGCCACCACCGGGGCGGAGGTGATGAACTCCAGCAGCGAGCCGAAGAACGGCTTGTCCGCGTGCTCGGCGTAGTGCTGTGCGGCCAGGTCGTGCGGGACCATTCGCATCTCCAACGCGGCCAGCGTCAGCCCCTTACGTTCGATCCTGGCGATGACCTCGCCGACCAGGCCACGGCCGACACCGTCGGGCTTGACCAGGACCAGGGTGCGCTCACTCACGGCAGCTCGTTCTCCTCAGGGTGACAATGGTGATCGGACGCCAGGAGCGTAGCGACCCCTCACCGGCGCAATGATCCCGACGGTAGGATGATCAAGTTATGTCGGGTCCGCACCGCCGCCGACGGGTATTCGCTGCCGCTGTGTCACTGCCCAGCGCAGGTACAGCAGGAAGCCCCAGACCAGCAGGAACAGCAAGCCGAGCACACCCAGAGCGGGGTTGGCGAACCAGCCGACGACCATCGCGACCTGCAACACCAGCGCTAGTCCCAAGCCCCACGAATGGCGCTGCACGAAGGCCGCGACGACCATCGCCAGCGCTAGGCCGGCGGTATACCAGCCAGCGGGTGCACCCAAGCCGCCACCGATCCGGTTGACGACGAGCAGCGCGAGCCCGACGACGATCGCCTCCATCACCAGGGTTCCGGCGAAGATGCCGCGCAACCCACGCAGCGGATCTGGCTGGACCGGCCGGTCGCTCACTGCGGTTCTCGGCCGAACAGAGTCCGCGCCTCACCGACCATCGCCACCGAGCCGGTGATCACCACACCGGCGCTCGAGATGTGGTCCGGATCCCGATCACCTTCAGTGGCCGAGCCGATGGCCTCCTCGATCGCGTCCGGCAACCGGCGTTGCACCCGCAGCCGAGCGTCGCCGAAGACGTCCCGGGCCGCGACGGCGAGGTCGTCGACGTCCATCGCACGAGACGAGCCACTCACGGTGACGACGACCTCGTCGATCACCGGCTCGAGCTCCGCGAGGATGCCACGAGCGTCCTTGTCGCGCATCACGCCGACGACCGCGACCAGCCTGGTGAAGCTGAAATCCTCGCGCAGCGCAGCCGCCAGAGCATGCGCCCCGTGCGGGTTGTGCGCGCCGTCGAGAAAAACTGAGGGGGCTGTGCGGACCCGCTCCAGCCGTCCCGGGCCGGTCACCGTGGCGAAGGCGTCGCGCACCGCGTCGATGTCCAGCGACGAATTGGCACCCGCACCGAAGAACACCTCGGCAGCGGCCAGCGCGAGCGCAGCGTTGCGCGACTGGTGCGCGCCGTGCAGTGGAAGAAAGACCTGGTCGTACACGCCACCGAGACCTTGCAGTTTCAGCTGCTGGCCGCCCACTGCGATGGCGCGCTGCAGCACGCCGAACTCCATGCCCTCTCGTGCCACGGTCGCGTCGACCTGGACGCTCCGGGCCGCGATCACCCGAGCCACCTCCGGCGGCTGCAGTGCCAGCACCGCCACCGACCCAGGCTTGATGATCCCGGCTTTCTCCGCGGCGATACCCGCGATGTCGCTGCCCAGATAGTTGACGTGATCCACGGCGACCGGCGTGATCGCCGCCACCGTCGCGTCGGCGACGTTGGTGGCGTCCCAGCTTCCGCCAAGACCGACCTCCACGACGGCGGCGTCCACCGGGGTGTCGGCGAAGGTCGCGAATGCCATCCCGGTCAGCACCTCGAACTTGCTCATCGGAACCGGTGATCCGGCGTCTACCAGAGCGACGTAGGGCTCGATATCGCGATAGGCCTCGACGTAGCGCTCCGGACTGATCGGCGTGCCATCCACACTGATCCGCTCGGTGGCCCGCTGCAAATGCGGACTGGTGTAGCGACCCACCCGTAGCCCGATACCGGACAACAGCGCATCCAACATCCTGGCCACCGACGTCTTGCCGTTCGTACCGGCGATGTGCAGCACCGGGTAAGAGCGCTGCGGCGAGCCGAGCAGATCTACCAGCGCTGCGATCCGGACCAGCGACGGTTCGATCCGGCTTTCCGGCCAACGGCGGTCCAGCTCGGTCTCGACGCCCCGGAATGCCGGCAGGGCAGCGTCCACGTGATGCACCGACTGTTCAGTCATCGCCAATTGCCCGGCTCGAAGCGACCCAACGGGGAGCTCAGGCCGACTTCTCGCGACGTTCGCGCCGAGTGGGTTGCCGCGTCACGATTGTCGGGTTCACATTTTCCCGCACGGTCTGCTCCGTGATGACCACCTTCGCCACGTCGGTGCGGCTGGGGATGTCGTACATCACCCCCTGCAGCACCTCCTCCATGATGGCGCGCAGCCCACGGGCGCCAGTGCCCCGAAGGATGGCCTGATCGGCGATCGCCTCCAACGCAGTGGCGGTGAACTCCAGCTCTACCCCGTCCATCTCGAAGAGCTTGCAGTACTGCTTCGACAAAGCATTGCGTGGATCGGTGAGGATCTGCACCAGCGAGCACTTGTCCAGATTCGTCACGCTGGCGATCACCGGAAGCCGACCGATGAATTCTGGGATCAGCCCGAACTTGATCAGATCTTCCGGCATGACATGAGCAAACACGTCGGAATTGTCGATGTCAGCCTTCGACCGTAGCTCCGCGCCGAAGCCGAGTCCCCGCTTGCCGATTCGATCATCGATGATCTTGTCGAGACCGGCGAAAGCACCGGCGACGATGAACAGCACGTTCGTCGTATCGATCTGGATGAACTCCTGGTGTGGATGCTTGCGGCCGCCCTGCGGTGGAACGCTGGCGGTGGTCCCTTCCAGGATCTTCAGCAGTGCCTGCTGGACGCCCTCACCGGAGACGTCCCTGGTAATCGAGGGGTTCTCCGACTTACGCGCGATCTTGTCGACCTCATCGATGTAGATGATACCGGTCTCGGCTCGCTTGACGTCATAGTCCGCGGCCTGGATGAGCTTCAGGAGGATGTTCTCCACATCCTCGCCGACGTAACCAGCCTCGGTGAGCGCAGTGGCATCAGCGATGGCGAAAGGCACATTGAGCAGCTTCGCCAAGGTCTGGGCCAGGTAAGTCTTCCCGCAGCCGGTGGGGCCGAGCATCAGGATATTCGACTTGGCCAGTTCGATCTCGTCGTCGCGGCCCTTCTCGCCAGCCTGAATACGTTTGTAGTGGTTGTAAACAGCAACTGACAACGTGCGCTTGGCGTCGTCCTGGCCGATGACGTATGCCTTGAGGAAGTCGTGGATCTCGCTGGGCTTGGGCAGCTCGTCGAGCTTGACGTCGCCCGCGTCAACGAGCTCCTCCTCGATGATCTCATTACACAGATCGATGCACTCGTCGCAGATGTACACGCCGGGTCCAGCGATGAGCTTCTTGACCTGCTTCTGGCTCTTCCCGCAGAAGGAACACTTCAACAGGTCGCCGCCGTCACCGATCCGTGCCATGGGCGCTGGCCTCTCGTCCTTCCCGGCGCGTGGTGTGCAGCGCGCCTGGCTGCGTGTGTGCTTGACGGTACCCGTCCGACCCCGCCGTGCGGGAGGATCAGCTTTCCTGACATTGGCCGGCAGACGCGGCTGCGCTGCTCGCTCGGCGTGTCGTCCTACCCAGGGTCAGTGTCTGACTGCGGAGAGCTTGCGGATCTGGGTGATGTCGTCAATGATCCCGTACTCCTTGGCCTCCGGGGAGGTCAAGATCTTGTCCCGGTCGATGTCAGCGCGGATCCGCTCCACGGTCTGGCCGGTGTGGTGGGCCAGGGTGACTTCCAGCAGCCGACGCATCCGCTGGATCTCTGCAGCCTGAATCTCAAGGTCCGAAACCTGTCCGAAGACCCCTTCGGTGGCCGGCTGGTGAATGAGGATCTGAGCATTGGGGACCGCCATCCGTTTGCCCGGAGTACCCGCTGCGAGCAGCACCGCGGCAGCCGAAGCGGCCTGGCCGAGGCAGACCGTTTGGATTTCCGGCCGGATGAACTGCATCGTGTCGTAGATCGCCGTCATCGCGGTGAACGACCCACCCGGGGAGTTGATGTACATCCAGATGTCGCGGTCCGGGTCGGCGGACTCCAGCACCAGCAACTGCGCCATGGTGTCGTTTGCCGAGGTGTTGTTGATCTGCTCGCCGAGGAAGATGATGCGCTCCTCGAACAGCTTGTTGTACGGATTGGATTCCTTGACTCCGTAGCTGGTGCGCTCGATGAACGAGGGCAAGACGTAACGCGACTGCGGCATATAATCTTGGCGCATGCGATCGTGGGGCATATCGCCTCCGGACAAAAGATTCATCGGGGCTCCTCGAAAGCTCAGAGGCTCGCGTCGGGCAGCGAGTTGGCGCGGGTCAGGACGTAGTCGACGAAGCCGTACTCGCGGGCCTCTTCCGCGGTGAACCAGCGGTCACGGTCTGAGTCGGCGATGATCCGTTCTACCGGCTGACCGGTCTGCTCGGCGATGAGCTCTGCCATCTCACGCTTGTGCTTAATCAACATGTCCGCCTGGATCGCTATGTCCGCCGCTGTGCCGGACACGCCAGCTGACGGCTGGTGCATGAGGATCCGGGCGTGCGGGAGAGCGTATCGCTTGCCGCGGGTGCCCGCGGACAACAGGAACTGCCCCATCGATGCGGCCAAGCCCATCGCGTAGGTCGCCACGTCGGGTTCGATCAGGTGCATCGTGTCGTAGATGGCCATTCCCGCGGTAACCGAGCCGCCCGGCGAGTTGATGTAGAGCCGGATATCCTGGTCTGGATCCTCGGCCGATAGCAGCAGGAGCTGGGCGCAGATCTGGTTGGCGATGTTCTCCTCAACCTGGGATCCGAGCACGATGATGCGCTCTCGCAGCAGCCGCTCATACACCGAGTCCGTCAGGTTGAGGCCAGCCGTGGCTGCCCGCATCGTGGGGGCGCCCGGCAGCGGCACGGCCGAAGCGATGTGGTCGGAAGTCACGTGTGCCTGCCTTCTGTCATCAAGACCACCTGCGGGTGGTTGAGGGGCCGGCTGGGAGATCTATCCGAACTCCAACGCGGTGGACACTGCCGACCCTAACGAAGGAGACCACCGACTACTCCCTGCCGCGCCCACAGTTCGCTCAGAGCGTTACGTCATCGCCAGCCTGGATCACTGGGCGGCGACGGCGTGCCCCGGGATCGTCGAGTCGATCAGCGAGTCGATGTCGACCCGATTTCCGCTGGCATCGGTGATGGCGGCCTGGCGCAGCACAGCGGCCAGCGCCTTGCCTCGACGGACGTCTGCGTAGACGGTGCCCAACTCGCCAGCTTCCTGAAGCTGCAGGGCGTAGTCGTTGGGGCTGACACCTCGGCGCTGCGCCTGGAACATGATGCGCTCACTGAGCTCGCCGTCGGTGACCGAGACATCTTCAGTATCGGCGATCGCGTCGAGCAGCAGTTGCGCCTTGACCGTCTCCTGCGCCGAGTCGCGCAGGTCGCTGTTGAACTGCTCGGCGGTAAGGCCCTGTTGCTCCAGCCAGGCGCCCAGACGCGCCTCATTGTGTTCGAAGGCGCGCAGGGTTTCGTGCTTACGCGACTCGAGCTCAGAGTCGACGAGCGCCGCCGGCGAGGGGACCTCGGTGGTGTCAAGCAGGATCTCGAGTATCTTGTCTCTGGCTTGAGCGCCCTGCTGCATCGCTTTGACCCGGCCAAGCCGCGTGCGCAGATCAGCTCGCAGCTCATCGATGGTATCGAATTCGCTGGCGAGCTGGGCGAACTCGTCGTCGGCCGCAGGTAACTCTCGCTCTTTCACCGCTTGGATCTTCGCCGTGACCTCCGCCTGGCGCCCGGCATGCTCTCCGGCGGCCAAAACGGCGGTGACTGCTCGCTCTTCGCCCTGCGAGGCGCCAACCAGCGCGTCGTCGATGCCCTCCATCAGCTGGCCGGAGCCAATCTCGTAGGAAAGGTCGGTGGTCGCCAAATCCGCGACTTCCGCGCCGTCGACGGTGCCCGAGAGGTCGAGTGAAACGAAGTCGCCCTGTTGCACGGGACGATCGACGTCGGTGAGAGTGCCGAAGCGGGAACGGAGCCCGTCGAGCTGCTCGTCGACCTCCGCATCGGTCACCGCGACGTCGTCGACGGACACCGCAAGCTCGTTGAACGCCGGCATCTCGATCTTCGGCCGGACGTCGACCTCAGCTGTGAACGCGACGTGGTCCCC
>QHBZ01000133.1 GCA_003244055.1 Pseudonocardiales bacterium
GGCGACCACCTGCATCGGACCGAGGTCGACGGTCATGGCGTTGCCCCTCCTTCCTGATCGTTCTGGTTCTGTTGCTGGCGGTGGCGCTGCCACACTCGGTGCAGCGCACGCCGGTCGTCCTCCGGCAGCGCGCCCCACACACCCGTCGTACTTGGCCCGGCCGTGCGCAGTTCCAGCTCAAGGCACTGATCGATGACCGGGCACCCCTCGCACAGCCGCTCCGCGAGCGCCCGGTCACTGGGGGCGCAGTCCTCCCAGTCCGGCTCCTGCGCGGGCCACAGACCCCACAGGCACAGCCCCCGGCGCACCACAACAGTGGTCAGCACATCGGTCGGAACCTGCTGGAGCCGGTCGAGCCGGGCGGCCATGGCCGCGTACTCCGGAGTGTCGTCGTCATAGGTCACCACGACGGACCCCCGCTCAACCGCTCGATCTCGCGCGCCGTGCGCCGTTCGCTGGCGAGCCGGGCGACATCGACGCACCCACCGGACTCGGCGGCCGCGGTCACCAACTTGTGCAGCGCTGCCGCTGGTACCACGTAGCGGGTCCGGACCCGGACGGCGGGGAAGGCGTCTTCCCGGATCGCGCGGTAGAGGGTGGCGGGGTCCACGCGCAGGATCTGCGCCGCTTCCCGGACGGTGTAGAACGCCGGCGGGTTCGCATTGGGTATTGCGGTACTCATTGGAGTTCTCCTGGTCGAAATTGGGATTTCATCACTATTGTGATGATTTCAGCTCTTACGTGCGCGCGATTAGGTAAGGGCGCAGCAGAAAACGGGGTGTCAAGCCGTGAGATCTCGAAGACCGGCTAGCCTCGCCGCGACGGCGGAGCGCGGAGGAATACGTGACGGAGGATTGGGTGGCGGTCGCCAACGTCATCAAAGAGCGCGTGAACGAACTCGGATGGCGTCAACGCGAGCTCGCGCAACGCTCGCATGTCTCCCAAGCGATCGTGCGCGAACTCCAACATCACACCGTCGAGCGGCGCCGTAGCGCCCGGACGCTCGAAGCGCTCTCGGTCGCGCTGGGTTGGCATCCCCAGCACATCACTGCCGTACTGCGCGGCCGCACGCCGCCCGAGCTGGGTGACCCGGTCAGCGACAACGGCAGGACCGTGTTTTCCCGTTTGGACGCAATCGACGAGCGCCTGAGCGAGATCACAGACCTGCTCCACGAGATGAACACCAACCTGGCGACGGTGATCAGTCATGGGCACACCGGCCGTTGAGATTTTCAGGGAGGAACCCAGTTGGTGAGTGGCGTTGGAGTGCATAGCTACAAGGTCGTCGTTATCACGCTTTTTCGATAGACGACAACGGACGACAGACAAGGACAGCGACAATGTCCATGGACATCCGGACATCGATGGACAAGCGTCATGTCCCTAACGCCGTCCTCATTCGCCTGCGCGAAGAACAAGGCTGGGGGCGGCCACGACTGGCCAAACAATTCGAGTTGATCGGCCGCCGCCACGGCATCCCAACCCCGGAACCCGGGGCCATGGAGAAGCAGATTTATCGACTCGAAACTGGTCGCACGCTGCGACCAACGCCGATGTATGCGAAGCTGTACTGCCTCACATTCGATCGAACCACATTAGAGTTATTCGGAGACCTCGAAGCCGGAGTCCCGGCAGGTGCCACCTGCGCCACGCGAAGCCACAAGTTCATCCCGGTATTTGTCGGCGCCGAAGCAGCGTCGAACCTGGGGACCGGCGGAGGGCAGTGGAGCTACGTTAACGACCAGTGGACGGCCTGCCGGCGGCTAACGGTGGAGCACTCCACAGGTTCGTGTCAGCTCTACCTCTGGCCATTCGGTGTGGCGCTGTTCCACCTCATCGAAGATCTTGCATTTGAGTCCGTCGCCCACCTTGCGGTCTGGCGGCGAATCACCTACGAACAGAACATGCGCTGGGCGCACGACCAACTCCAGAAGCTCGTAGGCAGCCAGGTCGCCGGACAGCCTTACGTGCTCAGTCTCTACTGGGTGGACGAACCCGCCTGGCAAGGAAACGATCTCCACACGGCACTACGGCTGATGTGCATCCCCCGCTTGCTCGTGCCGCGAGCAGATAACATCGACGAATCATGCCTCGCGTCTGCCGCGCTTGTCGAACGCGCACTGTTGGAAAATTGTTTCGACCATCCCGAACTCGTCGACTTCGGCATGAAGGGCATCTCGTTCGGCTACGCCTCATGGTCCGGCGTCGTCTACCACCCCATCGCCCGAGACCGCGCGCTACGCGAAGATGAACTAGTCAACTGCGAGCTTTCCGTTCAGGCCGCTTGGGCATACTGCGACCACCTTCGCCAACAAGTCGAAAACGGGTACGACCCAACAGTTCCCTCCGAGTTTGGATGGCGGTTCCTGCGTGGCATTCGCTCACGGCTCACTACTGAACGACCGCAAGAAACGTCACAACACCGCTCGATGCGCGACGCCGTGGTAGAAACTAGCGGACTGGGCCGACACCTAGCCCAAGCGATGGAAATCCTCCGAGACTGCGACAGGACGTGAGATGAGCCGCGAACGCAAACCCGTGCTCGTAGTCGTGGACGTGCAGAACGGTTTCATCACCGAACACTCCCAACCGGTCGTACCGGTCATCGCCGACCTCGTCCGCCGATGGCAGGCCGCCCACGGCGACGTAGTCTTCACCCGGTACCTCAACTACCCCGGCAGCCCATTCGAGCGCCTGATCGGCTGGACCAAAATGACCGACGGCCCCGAAACCGAACTCGTCACCGAGTTGGCACCTTACGTCGGCCCACACACACCGGTTGTAGACAAATACATCTACACGCTATTCACACCCGAAGGAACGCGCCTCGTCGACGAACGAGGGTGGACCGACCTCTACGTGTGTGGCATCGACACCGAAATCTGCGTGCTCAAAACCGCCGTCGACGCCTTCGAACACGACCTCACACCATGGATCCTCAAGGATGCGTGCGCCAGCCACTCCGGACCCGAAGCCCACACCGCCGGGCTATTCATCGCCGGAAGATTCATCGGCGCCAACCAAATAATCCAGACCACCAGCCTCCTCGAATCCGTCCCACGCATGCTTTGCTGACCCCAAACGCCGGAATTCCACTTGCCGAGGAGCGCCGACTTGGTGCTTTAGCTCCCGAATCGGCGCTCGAACCAACGATCCCGCTATTAACAGTCGGATCCTTGGGCTGCGGTTACCCGTGTGCGTTTGGGCATACGGGAGCCGAGGATCTCCGCTGCTTTGCGGTCGGAGGAGGCGACCCATGCGGCGTATACCCGCAGGGTGGTCGCCCCTCCCCCACCGTGGCCGAGTCGGCCGGCGACCGTGCGGAGGTCCACGCCTGCGGTCAGCAGCTCGGTGGCCGAGTAGTGCCGCAATGCATGAAGGTGGGTGACGATGCCAAGCCGTTCGGCCATGTCCTTGTAGCGGCTCGATACGGCGTGCGGTGAGTACGGCGTGTTCGGGTCGATGTCGCGTACGCCGTGGAACACGTACATGTCGTCGGTCAGCTCGATGCCGATCGATTGTAGGCGCTCTCGGCACCGGTCCTTGTGCTCGCGCAGCAGCAGCACGGTCTCAGTGTCTAAGGCGATCCGACGCATCTGGTGGGTCTTGGTGTCCTTCTCTGTCCCGATGCCGCGCCGGAGTCGATAGCTGCGTCGGAAATCGATCACGGCGGTGTCCAGATCGACCCGGGACCACCGCAGCGCGCAGATCTCACCTCGCCGCACTCCGGTGGTCATTACCAGCCAGACCAGCGTGCCCCAGTCGTCGTCCAGTTCGAACGCCGCATCCAGCAGTCGCGCGGCATCGGCCGCGGACGGCGGATCCGGTTGAGGTGGCTTCTGCTTGGGACGTATCGCGAACCGGGCGGGGTTGGAGTCCAGCCACTCCCAGCGCACGGCGAGGTTCAGCGCTCCGCTGATGACGGCGTGTACCTGCCGGACCGCTGAGGCCGACATGGGCCGGCACTCGTGAGGGCGGCACTTGACCTTGGCGCAGTCGTGCTCGCCGACCGTCTTGTGCTCGATATGGGGCAGCCGGTCGCAGCGAACTCGGCAGCGCCGCAGGTCTGCATACAGGTTCTCCAGAGCGCGAGGGGTGATCTTACTAATCGGCACCGATCCCAACACGGGGCGAATGGTGCGCTGGATGTAGCCCTCGTAGCCTTCGCGGGTGCTGTCTTCGATCTCGACGGTGCGCAGCCACTCATCGATGACATGCCCGAGCGTCGTCACGCTCGGGGTGCCTCGTTGCCGGTCGATCTCGGCCATCAGCGCCGTGAGCTTGCGCTCTGCGTGCTTGTAGGCCTTCTCGTCCGTACCTTTGACCGTCTCGCTGCGGTACACGCGCTTGCCGGTCACCGGGTCCACTCCGGCGTAGGCCTTGACCCGCAGCGAGGCGCCGCGCCGCTCGATCTCGCCCCGCTGGCGGCCGTCTCGATCTCTCGAAGCCATGTACTGAGAGTACTCGCACCCGCAACAGCACCCAGAGATCAACTATGCCGATCTCCGGAAAACCATTCTCGCTGCTAGAACCGGTGGGGCGGGTGGGGATCGAA
>QHBZ01000134.1 GCA_003244055.1 Pseudonocardiales bacterium
CTCGTTAGAGACGGCGGGTGCGCTTTTCCTGGGTGTGCGGTACCGGCCCGCTGGTGCGATATCCACCATTGCGTTCATTGGGCCGATCACGGCCCCACCAGCGTCGACAACTGTGTTGCGCTGTGCGGCCGGCATCACCGACTGATCCACCATTCCGACTGGCGGATCGACATGACCACCGGTATCCCGCAATTCCATCCACCGCCGTGGCTCGGCGGGCCACCACGCCGCAATCCCCTCCACACCCGCCGCGACTTCGTCACGATTCGGGAGTAACAGCGCCGAGTCATCGGTAGTCCTCGTCGGCTCCGATGACGGGTGGGGCGGTGCGGGGTAGTTCGCCGACGATGGCGTTGGTGTCCTGCTCGAGGAGGTAACTAGGCCGCCGGTACTCCCGGCTGTCACCGTCGCGACTGGAGCTGCCCGGGGCACCGCCGAGCGGGGCATTCTCGAAGCCGTCCCCGCCGCGGCTGGCTCGCCCAGCGCCGGCCGGCTCGCCGCTGCCGTAACCAGCGGGGTTGCTCAACCGCGGTTCGCTGACCTGCGACCTACCAGCATTGAACGCGGTGGGGCGTGGTCCGAAGCTGCCGGCCCGAGCAACTCCGCCACCACCGGTGGAGTAGCGCGATCCGCCCCGAACCCGGTCCGCGCCGCTGGACCCAGTAAGGATCGGAGACGGCGCGAAGGGCTCTGCGGCAATCGCCCCCCCGACCGACCCCGATCCGGGCATCGACTGGCCCGCTGGACTGGGGAAACCCGCGAGCTGCGGGGTAGTGGCCACCGCCGCGGGTGCCAACGGTGCCGCGGTGCCCGCCGGCGCGGCCTGTGCGGGGACACCGTGCCCACCGGAGAGCGGAGCCGCGTGCGCCAGCGCCGCAGCTGCCCCACCCGGCGCCGAGTGCCCGCCCCCACCACCAGAGCCGGATCCGCTACCGGAGCCGCCGCCGACCCCGACGCCGCCCGGAGTCGGATCCGCTACCTCAGCGACCACCGTCGGGGCCGCGGCGAAGCGCTCACCGACCGCGAGATTGTCATTCGAGATGCCCTGATAACCATCCATCAGCTCCCGGGCCCGCTGCTCATCCTGCTGCGCCGCCACCTGAGCGGCCTCGTGCTGAGTCTGGATCCCCGGCAACCACTCAATGGCATGATCAGCCGTCCAGGTCCCCGGGTCCTGCCGAAACGACACCTCGGGAACCGCCCGCGGCGGCGGCATGCTGTCCCGGGTATGCGCGAAGAAGTCAGCCTGCCCTGACACCCGAGCAGCCACCCCATTGGCCGCGGTCACGCTCTCGTCGAGCCATGGCATCAGCGCCGACGTCGCGTGGGTAGCCGCATCAGCCGCCGCCCCCTGCTGCGCTGCACCGATCCCCTGCACCGCCCGCTGCACAGCACCGCGGAACTGCTGCATCTGCGTCGCGACGCTTTGCCAGCCCCGGCTGTTTTCCATCATCTGGGCGTGGCCCGGGCCCCCGGTGATGTGCTGATAGATCGTTTCGTGCGACACGGTGCCGTAGTCGATGCTCGTACCCACTGCGGTCCCCCTCCCTCAACCCTTCAGCGGCGGCAGATTGGCCACGACATCCTCCGCGAGCGCCCTGGCCGGCCCACACGGCTCTTCCAGCCCCTGCCGCAACGACGTGAACCGGACGATGAAGGTCTGCCTCTCCGCGGCAGCGACCTGCATGTAACAGCTCGTCGCGGCCGCGTTGTTCTTGGTCAGAACCGCTGGATACCCGGCGACCTGGGTGACCTCGAAGACCGGGAAGGTCGCGCGCTGGGCATAGACGTTGTGCATTGCGTCGTTGGTGGTGTCCACATAGATCGTGATCTCGCGGGTGTGGGCCTTGTTGTCCCACTCACACCCGGGGTCATCCAGCACTTTCTTGGACTGAGCAGGCAAGTCCATCCGGTTGGATGTGAGCTGCGCGGAGGTGAGCAACTGGCAGGGCGCCGTGCCCGCCAGGTTCTTGGGATCCCGTACCGGCGGGATCGGATCAGCCGGTGCACTGGGCGCCGCGCCCGGGGCGCTGGGCTGTGGGCCAGTCGCCGAGCAGCCGGCCAGCACGGCGGCCAGTGCCAGCACGATCGGGACGCGACGCATCACAGCTCGGTCCGTCTCAGGTGGGCGGCATTGACCTCATCGTTGTTCCGGTGAGTGGCCAGCGACTGTTCCAAGGCGTCGGCTGCCTTCTCCAGCTGGATCACTCCCGACTCCAGGGACCACCTCAGTGAACCCGGCTCCTCGCTGGCCGCCCACTACCCGATCTCCTTCGCCGCGTTGATGCTGACCGCGTCCAGCCCCGGCGCAGGGACGTTGGACAATAGACGGGCCTGGTCCATTAGGTCGCGCATTCCCTGGGCGACCTGGCGGAAAGCGGCGATCGCCTGGGGAGCCTGGTCCATGTCGAGCCGGAAATGCTGCGTGGGATCGCCCAGGATGGAGGCCAGGTCCTGCGCCGTCGCCGGACCGCCGATCGGCGGATGCAGCAGCCCGTTGATGTTCTCAGTCATCCCGCCGGAAGGCGTGGGCGTACCGAACCCACCTTGCTCACTCATCGTGACGTTCCTCCTCACCTACGGGTAGCACCGCGCGCGGAGTCTGCCACAACGCTCACCTGCGACAGCCCCACGGCCCAAGATCACGATTTATGTGCAGCGCGCGACATCGGATGTCGTCTACGGCACACAGACCGTGATCACTGCCGCCCAGGCCATCGAGCCTTGCCCCGAACAGCGCGACCATTCCAACTGTCAGTTACTTCGGTGGAAGGACTATGGCAGCGCCTGAGGTGCCGAGTCGATTCCCGGGGAACCGCCCCCTGGGCTGACGGTGGCTCCACCAGCCGGGCGGTCACGATTACCGACGCTGCGCTGATGCTCGTCGAGGCCGAAGGAGTTCCTACTGCGGCGGCTGACCCTGCTCGTCGAAGTGCCGCTTGAGCTGATCGGCGCCCTTGTCGATCTGCTCGGTGTGCTTCCCCCCGGTCTTTTCATCGGCGTAGCGCTCGATCCTGTCGACGGCCTGATCGACTTTGTCTGGGTGCTGCCTGGCCAGCTGCTCGGCCTTCTGCTTCAGCTCGCCGATCTTGTCACCGATACCCACGATGTCTCCTTCCGACATCCAGCACACGGTGTGCCGGTCGGGAGTGACTACCCGGAACCGCGCGCTAACGCTGCAGGACGACTGAAGTTAACCCGGCTGGGCGACCGGATGGCGGGCGGGTGGCCCACCCAAGGTCACCGGGTGCGCGGAACGCGCCGTTCGGCGGGATCGAGGTCGAAGGGCAGGTGCGGCTCGGCCTGGTACCAGTAGGCCACTGAGGAGTAGTCGTCGCTGCGTTTGTTCGCATGGCCGTGTTCGATGCTGACCCGGATGGACCGTTCGAACGGCACGGGGTCCTCGATGTGGAAGCGGTACAGGCTGATCTGGCCGCTCCAGTTGTCCCCGCCGGGCAGGGTGATGCCGTGATAGGGCGCGTGGTAGCTCTGGGTAGGACACCACGCGGTGTTGAAATAGTCTTCAGTTCCGGTGCCGTGCAGGGTGGGTGGCCACGCCTCGCCGTCGATGAAGATCATGTCGTCGCCCTCGCCGTACCAGTTCCACTGGTTGGTGTCACGAAGGTTGTGGATGTTGAGCACGCAACCGACGTAATGACCGTGGCCGGTCGCGTCCAGGATGGTGTAGTTGGCTTTCCCGTCGAGATTTTCTCCGGTGAGCAGGAAATCGGCGTTGTTCTCCGATCCGATCTCGGCTCCCGGGCAGGGATTGCTGCGGCGCCACTGGGCGTGGAAGCGTCCGATGCCGTCTTCGAGCTCGTCGAGTTCTTCGTAGTCGATGTAGTAG
The DNA here is from genome assembly GCA_003244055.1 of Pseudonocardiales bacterium. Taxonomy (GTDB): domain Bacteria; phylum Actinomycetota; class Actinomycetes; order Mycobacteriales; family Pseudonocardiaceae. Next base: position 3,848 of record QHBZ01000134.1, read on the forward strand.
TAGAAGAAAATCTTCTCGTCGGTCAGTTCGCTGGTGATCTCCAGCCGGGCGCCCGCGCCGAACGGCATGTGGAAAAAGCAGTTGAACCCTTTGCCGTCCTCTGGGCTCATCTGCAGCGGGGCGGAGACGAAGTTAGTGGTGCGACCATGCCCGACCCCGAAAAAATCACCCAGCGGTACCGCAATGCTGGGCTGCGCTTCGCCGTCCCAGTACGCGCGGAGCACGAGCCGGCGGAGGTAGTCGGGTTCGGCCATCCACGGGTCGCGGAGCATCCGTTCATTGGCGACGGTCACCCAGATGTGATTGATGCTGCCGGCTCCCTCGACGTCGGCGAGGGTGGCGGTCTGGCCCGGCTCGAGGGTCAGGCGGTCGTCGTTACCGCCGGTGCGGTCCCAGCTGGACGCTCGGCGCCGGCGGGTGCGGCGCAGTCGGGGCAGGTCTCTCAGGCTTGAACCGTACGGACCGTAATTGACGGTCACGCGGTGCCTCCCGCGGTGGGCTTGTTGATCGCAGAAAGCCTGGTGCCGCTGCGAAACGCTGCTTCCAGCGACTCCAGGCTGCGTTCCTTGGTCTCCGGCACCATCCACCACACGACCGGGAAGAGCACGACGCCGATCACGGCAAAGAGGATAAAGGCGCTGCCTATGCCTGCGTATGCGACGAAACTGGGGAACGTCAGCGAAATGACGAAGGCAGACAGCCAGTTGAACAAGGTGGCGATGGCCATCGCTGCGCCTCGGACGGCCAGCGGGAAGATCTCGGCCAGCATCACCCACAGCACCGGGCCCCAGGTCGCCGAGAAGGTGTTGGTGAACGCCACGAACGCCGCTGCCGCGATGGCGAACAGCGCGGTCGAGTCGACCGGGAGGATCAGCACTGCCGCACCGATGGCGAACAGGCTGGCCGACATTCCGACCAGACCGGCCAGCAGAACCGGTTTGCGGCCTCGCCGGTCGACGACTTTGGATCGGACGACCAGCGCGATGGTCCCGATGTTCACCAATCCGTTGAGGAAACCGAACAGCAACGCAGTGGTCTTGGACACCCCGAAACCGGTGAGGATGGTCGGTGCGTAGTACACGATCGCGTTGATCCCGGTGACCTGCTGGGCGATGGCCAGCAGGATGCCCAGCAGCAACAGCCGGCGCACCCAGGGAGCGGACAGGAGGGCCAGCGGGCGCGAGTCGTGTTGCTGGCGTTCCAGCGAGGTGATCTCGGCGAACTCACGCTCGGTCTCCGCGGTGTCGCCCCGCAAGCCGATCAGGACCGCGCGTGCCTGGTCAGGCTGTCCACGTCGGATCAGCGATCGTGGGGTGTCGGGCATACCGAACATCCCCACCAGCAGCACGACGGCGGGGAATACACCGATGAGCAACATCCACCGCCACGAGCCGGCGAAGGCTAGTGCGTAGCCCAGCGCCGCCGCCAGCGCCGTCCCCACGATGATCATGTATTGGTTCAGCGAGGTGACCGCGCCGCGGTCCCGGGCAGGGGCCATCTCGGCCAGGTAGAGGGGCACCATCACCGACGCGATACCGATGCCCAACCCGAGAATGAACCGGAAGGCCACCAGCATGTTGACGGTCGGGGCGGCGCCGGCGCCCAGGGCTCCGACGGTGAACACCACTCCGGCAGCCAGCAGGATCCGCTGCCGGCCTTGGCGATCGGCCGCGGGTCCGCTGCCCAGCGCGCCCAGCATCGCCCCGAACACCGTGGCGCTGACCACCGCACCTTGCTGCCACGGCGTCAGGGGCAGATCGCGCGGGATGAACAACAGCGCGGCCCCGATGATGCCGTTGTCGTACCCGAACAGCACCGCCGCCAACGCACCCAGGGCATACACCCGTCGGGTGGTCACCCGGGTCCCGAACATGGACGCGACCATCAACTACCTCCGTTGCGTTGTTCTCGGGCGAGCGCGTGGGCGATCTTTCTGGTGTCCGGGTAAAGCTCCCGGTAGAGGGCGTAGAAGCGTTCGTAGACCACGGTGCGCTCCGGGCCTGGCTCGATCGTCGTCGAGATGGGATTCCATTGCGTCATCTCAGGCGACTCGCCGATCCCGATGGCGGCCAGCAGCGCGTCGCCCAGGCAGGCGCCCATCGTCTGGCGGGGAAGCTGCTGCGGGGCGCCCAGGACGTCGGAGACGATCTGCGTCCACAGCCCCCCTTTGGTGCCGCCGCCCACCGCGACCAGCCGCCGATCCTGCCCACCGGAGTCGCGCATCGCTTCCAGGTTGTGCCGCACCCCGTAGGCCGTCGCCTCCAGCGCCGCCCGGTAGATGTCTCCCCGGGTGTGCCGCAGGGTCAGTCCGGCCAGCACGCCGCGGGCGTCCGGGTCGAACAGCGGCGTCCGCTCGCCGGCGAAGTAGGGCAACATCAGCAAACCGTGGGACCCGGACGGCGACTTCTGGGCTTCGGCGACGAGCCCCTCGAACGAGGATTCCCCGGTCAGCTTGCGGATCCAGTCAGTGACCGCGCCCGAGGTCGCCATCCCGGCAGCGAAGTTGTGGGTGCCGGGAAAGGTGCCCACGGTGCCCCACAGGTCGGGGCTGCGGCGCGGCCGGTCCAGCACCTCGACCAGGAACATCGTCGTTCCGTACATCAGCATGACGTCGCCGGGCGCCGTGACGCCGACGCTGGTAGCCTCCGCCCAGGCATCGATCGTGCCTGCTACCACCGGGGTGCCCGCCGGGATGCCGGTCTGCCCGGCCACGCCGGCTGCCACCTCGCCGACCACCTCGCTGGGCCAGCATAGCTGCGGCAGCTCGAGACCGGGAGCGATCAGGTCCGTCCACTCCTCTATCCAGCGATGCTCGACCGGGTCGTACATCGGGGTGCACTGGCTCGCCGAGTGATGGTCGAGGATATAGCTGCCGGTGAGCCGGCGGGCGATGAAGCTGTGCGCCATCAGGAAGCGTCGGGTCGCTGCCCAGGTTTCCGGTTCGTTCGCGCGCAGCCACGCCAGCTTGGGTCCGACCGATTGCGAGGTGAGTACCGACCCGCAGCGCTCCAGGATGGTCGTTGCGCCCAGCGACTGGGTCAGCTCGTCGATCTCGACGGTGGCGCGAGTATCCACGCCGTACAAGATCGCCGGTCGAAGCGGCCGATCGTCGCTGTCCACCGGGAGCAGGCACGGGCCGATTCCGCTGACGCCCACCGCGGCGAGCTCAACGCGTCCAACCTGGTCGCGTGCCGCCGCCGTCAGTTCCTTGCTGATCGCCGTGAAGTCCGCCCACCACACCGCCTGCGCGTCATGCTCCACCCAGCCGGGGTGGGGCATGGACACCTCATGCGCCCGGGTCGCGGTCGCGACGATGGTGCCGTCAGCGTCCACCAGCACGCCCTTTGAGCTGGCGGTGCCGATATCGACACCGAGCAGCAGCGAGCTCACTGGGCAGTCACCGGGCCCCGCCCATCCGAACCGCGCCCATCCCGGCCCACTCGATATCGAGCATCCGGCACACCGCGCGCAGCTCGGCGACGTGCTCGCCGGGCACAGCGTGGATGTGATTGGCCCCGAAGCTGGACAGGAACTCCTCGGCCTCGACCTCGAGGCGAGTGAATGCGTGCGGCCACTCGAACGTCGACTGCCGAGCCAGCGCCACGTTGGTCGCGTCGTCGTAGGACTCGAAGGCGCCGCGGGCGACGTGCATCCGGTAGCGGCCCCCGATCCGGGTCAGCCGGGCGAAGGTGGCGGCGCCGGGTGCGGCGAAGAACGACACAGAGGCGCCACCCGCGGGGAAGTAGAAGATCTCGGGATAGAAGTGCACCGAACGCAGGTTCTCCGCCGGGTCGTCACTGCGCGCGGCGAACCAGGTGGCGTGCTGCCCGGAGTTGCACAGGTCCCAGATGTCGCGGTCGGCGTGGTAGTGCCGCACGTCTGCGAAGAGCACCGGCGTGCCGGTGAGGCCCTTGAGCAGCTGCATCGTGAGCGCCCCGTCCATGTCGGACTCGGTGGCGCAGACGTGGGTCGGCTTCGGGCCCTCCCAGTCATACGGGTCGTTGAGGAACGCCTCGGTGACGTCCATCGTGGTGAAGTGCGTGGTCAGCTCGGGTTGGCCCTTGATCCCGGAGAAGTCGAGGTTCCACTCGTCGATCAGCTCCCGCACGGCGTGGTAGGAGCGGATCTGACGTTCGAGTAGCTCCGGCGTCAGCTGCTTGCCGTCATAGTGGACTTCGGCGGCGTGGCGCTCCAACCACTCCCGACCCGCAGTCACCCGCGACTGCTCGACATTGGCCGAGCGCCGGACGATCTCCCACTGGTCGATCTCCTCGACGTCCACCCCGAAGGTGCTCATCCACTGATCGGTGTCCGCCACCGCGGTGTACATCCCCATCGGACGGCCACCGAAGCGGCCGAACGTGCTCCCGGACAGCATGGATACTGCTGCCGCGGCTCGAGTGGTCTCCAGGACGCGGTCCAGCACGGCCTCGTCGGCCACGTCGCCCCAGACACGGGTGTGCGTCCGGCCGATCTGGTCCAGCCCGCCACCGGCCGCCAGCATGCCGACCATTCCGGGGAACTGAGGGTCGATGTTGGAGAACAGCAACAGCGGACCCGGGGTGGCTGCCGCGGCGAGCATCGAGAAGTGCGGGAACGCCCACACCGCGTAGTTGAAGATGGTGAGGTCCGGTCGCGCGTCAGCGACCCGGCGCGCCTCGGTGGTGGCCATCGTGTTGGTCCAGATCGGCTCCGCCGCACGGATGACCTCGTGCCCGGCCTGCTCGAGCGCCTGGGCGATGCGGCCCTCGACGTCGAGCGAGAACGTCTTGATGTCGGTGTGGACGAAGTCGCGTCCGTCGGAGAACGTCAACAGTCCGACGCGTGCCATGTTCTGCTCCTGCCTACGAGGACGATCGGTGTCATCGAGACCGTGGCGATCGCACCGCGGTCGTGGTGGCTCACGTGTCGTAGCTTGGCTGGAGAACGCCTGATGTACCGCTGTGTGACGAACGTATCACCCAGCGGAAGGGGTACCAGGCGTCCTGCGCGGGGAAGCGCTGCCGCGGCAGGTCAGACTCCGCAGTCGCGCTCAGCCGCTGGCAACGTCACTAATCAGCCGATTTCGTAACAAATAAATATATCACCGTCCCGGCTCAATGGGCTGGAGCGACACGCGCGCGGCCACCAGCGGCTCGCGTGGAAATGTGTTGAGTGAGACGGTGCCTTGGTTCTGACAATCACCCGAAGAACAGGCATACCACTCGACCCGTTGGGTCGTTCTTCAGTCGGGACGACACGGCGGGAGTGTGGGTGTGGCAGGGGTACGAGGGTCGCGTGATCGGCGGCAGCGTCCGTCAAAGCGGTTTGTGCGTTGGGCACTGGCGGTGGTCGTCGTGCTCACCCCATGCATCACAATCCTATTCACCCCAACAGCCCACGGTCAGGTGCCGGTGCGGCCCATGGATCCCGGACCGCCGGTGTTGCCGGCGGTATCGGCTCAGATCGTGACCCAACCGAGCGCCGGAGCCGACGACGTCAACCCGACCGCGCCAGTGCGAGTCTCGGTCAGTCACGGCGTGCTCGACGCGGTGTCGCTGACCAATCCGGAAGGCAAGGAGGTGGCCGGTCACTTCTCTTCGGACAAGTTGAGTTGGACGACCACTGAGCCGCTGGGCTACGCCAAGACCTACACCTGGTCGGGCACCGCCACGGGAGTGGACCACATACGCCGCGCGGTCACCGGCGCGTTCCAGACGGTCGTGCCCGAACGCATGATCAGCGGGCGGTTCAACGTCGCCGACAACGCGACCTACGGCATCGCCATGCCGATCGCGCTGACCTTCAGCTCCAGAGTTATCGATAGGGTTGCCGTGCAAAAGGCCCTGTCGGTGCACACCTCGGTACCCATTGAAGGTGCCTGGGCGTGGCTGGATGACACCACAGTGCACTGGCGTCCCAAGTCCTACTTCGCTCCCGGCACCCGGGTCAGTGTGACCGCCAAGCTCTACGGGTTGGCCATGGGCGGCGGTGCCTTCGGTCGCGAGGACATCACCTCCACTTTCACGATCGGCCGGTCGTACGTGCTGCGAGGCGATACTCGCACTCACCGGTTACTGGTTTACGTCAACGGGATCCAGGTTGCCGACTATCCGGCCAGTTACGGGTTGGACTCCGACCCCGGCCGGGCGACCCACAACGGGACTCACGTGGTGATGAGCAAGTATCCAGTGTTCTACATGAGCAACCCGAGATATCACTACAAGAATATCGAAGCGCGGTGGGCGGTGCGTATGTCCGACAATGGCGAGTTCATTCACTCGGCACCGTGGTCGGTGTATGAACAGGGCAGAACCAACGTCTCGCACGGTTGCATCAACCTGTCCCCGGCGAACGCGAAGACAGTGTTCAACGAGGTCTTGCCCGGAGACCCGGTCGAAGTCATCGGTTCCTCCCGACATTTAGGATCCAGTGACGGCGACTACTACGACTGGACCGTCCCCTGGGATACCTGGAAAGCCATGTCCGCTCTCTGAAACTAAGACTGAAAGATCATCGGCATCGGCGAGGTTCGGTCGGCGCCGGTACAAGAAGACGTCGGTTCGGGGCACAGCACCCGTCCGAGATCCCAGCCTGACTACGTCTCCCATTTCAGGTCGAAGCCGGACAACGACCGGTATCGCTCGAGGAGCTCCTCGTCGCTGCATTCCGAAGGAGGGGTGTGAAGTCCTTTGGGCTCGGGGCCGTAGACCTCAGCTGCTATCTCCATCTCCTGCTCGAGAGCCCAGCCCGTCGACGTTTGCCGGAACTCCTCGAGTGAGTCGTCGTTCATGAAACCTCCTGGCAAGCGAGGACAGCCGCTACCTATGGTTGCACGCTCCGGCCGGCATTGCTGCCCGCCGAACGCAGGGCCGCCACCACGCGAGTGACTCGCGGGTCATGCCGTAGCTGCTCCAGGGTCACCGGCAGCGGGAGTCGCCAGTTCGGGTACTCGTCGACGGTGCCGGGCAGGTTGGGCTGCCGCAACTCGCCCACCACGTCGTAGGGGGAGACCAGCAGCAGCTGGCAGGGTGTACGTCCCAACAGCGCGTGCATCGCCAGCACGATCTCGTCTTCGTCATCCCCCTCTGCGCCCAGCAGACCTTCGGCGCGCAGCAGATCGATCAGCTCCGCGCGGTCGACCTGCGCCTGGGTCCACTCCGCGGCTTCATCCTTGAGCAGCCCCAGTGCGGCGCGGGCGCGCACGTGCTCCCCGCGCAGGAAGCCGACCGCCGTGGGTAGGTCGTGGGTGGAGATGCTGGCCGCTGCGCATCGCGGCCAGCGCTGCGGGGCGAGGAGCGGCGTCCCGACGGCCTGCTCATCGCGGGCGAACCACAGCACGGCGCAGCCCATCATCCGCTGGTCCGCCAACGTCTCGGTGACTTCCGGCTCCACCGTCCCCAGGTCCTCGCCGATCACCACCGCGCCGCTGCGGTGGACCTCCAGCGCCAGCGCAGCGAGCATCGCATCAGCGTCGTAGTGCACGTAGGTGCCCTGCTCCGGGGAAGCCCCCGGCGGCACCCACCACAGCCGCCACAGTCCGGCGACGTGGTCGATGCGCAGCCCATCTGCGTGCGCGAGGACGGCACGGAGCATGTCCCGGTATGCGGCGTACCCGGTGGCCGCCAGCCGGTCCGGGCGCCACGGCGGCAGCCCCCAGTCCTGTCCCTGCTGGTTGAACGTGTCCGGTGGGGCGCCGACCGTCGTCCCGATGGCAAGCACGTCCTGCAATGCCCAGGCGTCGGCGCCCTCGGGGTCTACGCCGACGGCGAGGTCGTGCACCACGCCGATGGCCATCCCGTGCGCGGCATCCTTGGCGGCAGCCAGCTGCTCGTCGCATTGCTGCTGCACCCAGGCGTGAAACGCCACCCGCTGCGGGTCCGCGCTCGCCGTCGCCGGGCGTCGCAGCTCGCTGGGCCAGCACGACCAGCGCGGACCGTGCCGTTCGGCGAGCGCGCAGAACGTCGCGAAGTCCCGCAACCCGTCCGACATCACCGGCCGCGGCGCGCCATCCGCTCGCCAGAGAAGCTCCAACGCGGCCCGCTTGGCCGCCCAGACGGCGTCGTGGTCAATCCGATCGCGACGTGGGTCGACGCCCCCCGACTCGACCCAGAGCGCGGCCACCTCCGCCCGCAACGCAGGATCGCCCCGGCGGTACCTGTCGATATCGGTGATCCGCAGGTAGAGCGGGTTGACGAAGCGGCGGCTCGACGGGCTGTACGGCGAGGGTTGCACCGGAACGGTTGGGGTCACCGCGTGCAGTGGATTGACCAGCACGGCACCGCTGCCATGCGCGGTCGCCGTCCAGGCGATGAACTCGCGCAGGTCGGCGAGATCCCCGATGCCCCACGACTGGGCCGAGCGCAGCGCGTAGAGCTGCAGCATCCAGCCCCAGGTACGCGGCGGCTCGGGCAATGTCGGTGGCGCCACCAGCACGGTGGTGTGCCGATCGCCGCGGGTCAGCGAGTACCAGCCGGGTGCGAGATCGGCCGGCAGCGCGCCCCGGATTGGTATATCTGTACCGTGCTCATCGGTGAGTAAACCGGGAGCTCGGATATCCGGGCTCTGTCCCTGGCGAAGCACGATGGTGCCCGGCTGACCAGGTTGTCGAGTCGCGGCCAGCGAGTCCTGGACCTGCGCCGGGGTGTCTGCGTTGACGCCGAGCAGCCCGAGTACCCGACGCACCACGTCGGGCTCGACGTCAACCCGCCGCCGCCGCGCATCCCGGTACCAGGTCGCGACGCCGTGGGCCGCGGCAAGCTCCTCCAACGCGGTGTCCATGCAGGCCATGCTGCCAGCCCGCTCCACAGCCAGACTGCCCAACATGCCAAGGGCCGCGATTAAATGGCCTCCGGTGCTGGCGAGATCCGGAAGCGTCTCGCCGCCGACCTCGTCGTCCTTCAGCAGCGACTCGACAGCGCCTGGCTCTACCCAGACGTCACTGTCAGTGACGTCTGGGTAAGGATTGTCGCGTTGTGGGTAGGTGCCGTCACTGAGCCGGTTCGGTGGCGACCTGCGGGAGAGCCGCTTGCTCGGGGATCTCGGCGGCCACCGGGGAGTGCTCGTCGGGCATCTCGCGGGTGCGGGCGTGCTCCCGAAGGAGAACGCTAGGCAGACCGCCCCGGCGAAGAGGTAGCCGAGTGCGACGCCCGGACTGGCCGCCCAAGCGACCTGCTCGCCGTGGATCAAGCCGACGAACGACAGTGCGGCGCCGGCCAGGCAGTATCCGGCTGCCCAGTAGTAGCGCTTGTCGATCATGAATGCGATGATCGCGCCGAGCACCATGCCGGCCAGGATCGCCCCACCGCCGAGGCTTTTCAGACCGTCGTAGACGACGCCCGCCTTGGCCAGCGCGTCGTTACCGACCTTCGTCGCGCTGGTGCCTGCGGCGCTCAGGACGTTGTCGATCTGGCCGGTTGCCCAGGACGCGACGTTGGGGATGATCGCGACTACGACCGCCACAGCATGCGCCTTGGGTACCGAGACGAATGCCTGCGCGCCGATCAACAGTCCGATGTAGAGCAGGATCGGCACGATGGCCGGCAGCGGGATCAGCGCGCTGAGCAGCCCGAACAATCCCAGGAAACACATCAGCGAGATCACCACGCCGGACGCCAGTGAGTACGTGGTCCGGCCACCGGCCTCCTTCCAGCCCGGGTGCCCGATGTAGACGGCGGGCGGGAACGGGCTGCCCAGCGCGGCCCCGACCACCGCGCCGGTGCCGTCGGCGAGCAGCACGCTGCGCAGGTTGTAGCTGTCCCCGGCGACCGCCGCGCTCTCCACGTTGGTCATGCCCTCGCAGAAGTTGTAGATCCCAAGCGGGATCGCGGTGGCCAGCAGCGGCGCCACCGCCGACAGGCCGTGGACCAGCCGACCCAGGTTGAAAGTCGGCAGGCCAATGGCGACATCCTTAGCCGCCGTGACCACGTCCGGTGCGGACATGTAGCCGCCGATCCAGCCGATCGCGGTGCCGACGAGCAACGCGACCAGCCCGATTGGGATGTTGCCCGGGAGCTTGCGGCCGGTGAAGAAGCCGATCACGATGATCGCGAACACCGGCAGGGCGATCCACAGGGCTTGCCACATCTGCGCGGCCGGGCGCATCGAGATGAAGGCGATCGAGATACCGGCCAGCGTCCCGAGCAACGCTGCCCGCGGGGTGAACCGGCGGATGTAGGGACCCAGGAACGCGCCGACCAAGACGATCAGCCCGATGATGAACGACCACGCCAGACCGGCCTCCCAGGCCCGGATCGGGTTCTTCGTGGCCAGGAAGATCGGCAGCATGATCACGAAGGTGACGATGAACATGTGCGGCACACTCGGGCCGTAGGGCATCGCGCACACGTCGTCGCGGTTCTCCCGCCGGGCTAGCCGGCGCGCCAGGAAGGTGTAGTAGGCGTTGCCGATCAGCAGCTGGATCCCCAGCGCGGGCAGGATGATCCCGAACACGTCGCCCTTCGGGATCTGCACGACACCGACGCACAGCGAGGCCAGCACCAGCACGTTGACCAGCACGTTGAACCCGAGGCCGAACGCCGCGTTGAGGTCACCGCTGACCCACCAGGGCAGCCGCGCAGTGCCGGCGTTGGTGTCTTTGGCTCGGGTAATCATGTCGATCAACTCCGTTCGCGACCGGTGGCCGCACCGACCGCGGCCGGGTTGACCGCACTGAGCACGTTGAGATTCAGCGGCACAGTGCGATTCAGCGCGTCGAGGTAGGCCGCCGACGGCGCGACCCAACCGAAGATGCCGCCCTGGGCGGCGATCATGGCCAGCCCGGCGTGTTGGAACTCGGGGAAGTAGGAGCCGACGCAGTCGGCGAGCACGAGGCACTCGTAGCCGCGGTCGTTGGCCTCCCGGACCGTGGTGTGCACGCACACTTCGGTGGTGACGCCGGTGACGACCAGGCTGGTGATGCCGGCGATCTCCAACACCTCATGCAGTTCGGTGGCGTAGAAGGCGCCCTTGCCCGGTTTGTCGATCACGACCTCGCCGGGCAGCGGCGCGAGCTCGTCGATGATGTCGTGGCCGTACTCGCCGCGGATCAGGATCCGGCCATTCGGCCATTCGGCCCGACGTCGCCGATCCGCATCGTCGGATTGCCGCGGTTGAGCTTGGCCGGTGGGCAGTCAGATAGGTCGCCGCGGTGACCCTCGCGGGTGTGGATGACGGTCATTCCGGCCGCCCGGGTGGCGGCCAGCACCTTCCGCAGCGGCGGGATCACCGCCTGCAGCAGGCTCACGTCGTTGCCCAACGTCTCGCCGAAACCTCCCGGCTCGACGAAATCGCGCTGCATGTCGATGAGCAGCAGCGCGGTCCGGGCGGGCTCGAAGCCGAATGGGCCGGGATCGGCAGGCACCGTGATCTGGTCAGCCGGCATGGTGATCTCCTGTGCTGGTAGCGGCCAACACCGCGTCGGCGGTGGCGACGCAACCGAAGACCCCGCCCTGCATGGTCACCATCCGCAGCGCTGCGGCGTGGTTGGTCGGCTCGGTGGCGCCGGTGCAGTCGGAGAGAATCAGGCACTCGTAGCCGCGGTCGTTGGCCTCGCGCATGGTCGTGTGCACGCAGACATCGGTGGTGATCCCGGTCAGCACGAGATGGGTGATGCCCTTGGTGCGCAGCACCAGGTCCAGCTGGGTGGAGTAGAACGCGCCCTTCCCGGGCTTGTCTATCAGGACTTCACCTGGCAGTGGTGCCATCTCGGGCACGATCTCCCAGCCCGGCTCGCCGCGGACCAGGATCCGGCCCTGCGGCCCGGGGCTGCCGATCTCGGCCCCGATCCGCGCCGAGCGCCACCGCTTGTTCGCCGGCAGGTCGGACAGGTCAGGGCAGTGGCCCTCCCTGGTGTGGATCACCGGCATGCCGATGGCCCTGGCGTGGGTCAGCATTCGCGCCGCCGCGGGCAGCCCGGCGCGGGTCAGACCGATGTCGTAGCCCATCCGGTCGACGTAGCCGCCGGGACCGCAGAAATCGACCTGCCAGTCGATGCACATCAGGGCCGACTGGTCGGCGGCGACGGTGCCGTCGTAGGGCCACGGGTACGGGTCAGCGGCGACCGGCCCCAATCTGGGATGGCGCCGTTGGGCGACGCGGTCGACGGTGCGGGTCATGCCATGCTCCAACAGGTCGCCAACCGGGTTCCGGCGGACAGCAGCAGGGGTTCGGAGAACGCGGGACCGATCAACGTGACGCTGGCTGGTCGCCCGTCAGCGGTCCGCCCAGCGGGGACGGTGAGTGCCGCAAGATCGAGCAGGTTGACGAACTGGGTATAGCGGCCGAGCACGGTGTTGCGCCGCACCGGATCCACGGCGATCTCGTCCACGGTGAACGTGGTCGGCACAGTAGGCATGAGCAGCAGCTGACCGCGCTGCCAGAGCTGGTAGGTCCAGCGTTGCAGCTCCTTGAGGCGATGCCAGGCCCGGAAGGTAGCCACGGCGTCGAATCGTCTGCCGCCCTCGATCACCTGCCTGGTGATCGGCAGGACGTCGTCGGGGTGCTCGGCAAGGAACCCCTCCAGCTCGGCCAGCCGTTCGGCGACCCACGGTCCGTTGTAGAGCAACTCGCCCGCCTCGAGCAGCGGGCCGATCGTGGTCGGTGTGATGCCACCGGCGTGCTCGCCGGCCCGGGCCACGGCGACATCGAATGCGTCGCGCATCGCGTCGTCGCCCTCGAAGTCCAGTTCCGGCCGGGCGGGGATCAGGATCCCCGCTTGTGAGTGGCGATGTTCGCTATAGCTCGCATCGCCACTCACAAGCCGTGACCAGGGGTCCCCGGGGTCGGGACCCCTGGTCACGGCAAGCACCGCGCCGGCGGCCGGGACGTCCGGAGTGAAGATGCTCACGCAGTCCAGCGACCGGCATGCCGGAACTACGCCCGTGGTGCTCACCAGGCCACGGGTCGGCTTGCAGCCGACGATCCCGTTCATGGCGGCCGGGACACGTCCGGAGCCGGCGGTGTCGGTGCCCAGAGCGAAGGAGACGAGTCCGGCGGCCACCGCGACGGCCGAGCCCGAGCTGGAACCGCCGGAGATCAGGCCGCCCCCGAGCACGCTTGGGCAGACGCCGTAGGGCGAGCGGGTGCCGGTCAGGCCGGTGGCGAACTGGTCCATGTTGGTCTTGCCGACCACGATGGCGCCGGCGTCGATCAGCCGCGCCACGCTGCCGGCGTTGTGCGCTGGTCGGTAGCTGAACGCCGGGCAGGCCGCGGTGGTGGGTAACCCAGCGACGTCGATGTTGTCCTTCACCGCGCAGGGCACGCCGAACAGGGGCATCCCCGACGTTCCGCGCTCACGCCGGATCCGCTCGAGATCCGCCGCCCGTCGGTACAGCTCCCCGTCGCTCCAGCGAGAGATCCAGACCGCGTCCGCACCGCGGGCCGCGACCCGTTCCAGGACGAGATCGACCAGCTGCTGCGGCCGGAGCTGCTCCGTCGCGTAAGCGCGCTGCAGCTCGTGAACCCCGATCGAGCGATCCCATATGGGGATGACGGGTGAACTGGCATGCATTTTGTCGATTGTCGACCGAATGGTTTCACCTGATAGTTTGATTTGTTACGTCCGTGTTACGAGCGCGCATCGGACGCCCACACTCACAGTCTGATGTTGCTGCGCACCTATTACGAAGCCTGCGTGGATGGCTGCGGGCCGAATCAGTCCGGCTGCAACCGAGGAATCCCGCCGGTGTTCAGCAGGGTGGCAAGCACATGTAGCGCTGTATGGCGGCGGTGTTCCTCGCGCACGTCGGATCCGTCACACCCACATCCACGGAGGGCGCAATGACCACGACGACGCGAACACCCTGACATCCGAGACGATCACGACAGCCACGTCCACCCCCGCACGGCAGCGGCGCTGGTTGTTGGCGGTGCTGCCGTGCGGACCGTTCATGGCCCAGGCCGACGGCGCGATCGCGAACGTCGCGACCCCGTCGATCCACGCCGACCTCGGCGCCTCGGGTGCCGCGCTGGAGTTGGTGATCGGCGGTTATCTGATCGCCTACGCCGTCCTGCTGATCACCGGGGCCCGGCTAGGGCAGACCCACGGCTACCGGCGGGTCTTCCTGCTCGGCGTCGCGGTCTTCACCGCGGCATCGCTGGTGTGCGGTCTCGCCCCGTCACCGCTGGTGCTCATCGCCGCCCGGATCGCCCAAGGGGTCGGTGCGGCGCTGATGTTCCCGCAAGCCCTGACCGGTATCCAGCTCAATTTCACCGGCCCGGCCCGGCCCGGCCCGGCCCGGCGCGTGCCCGAGCCATCGGCCTCTACGCCGTCGCACTGTCCACCGGCGCCGTCGCCGGGCAGCTGCTCGGGGGTGTGCTCATCTCGGCCGACCTGGGCGGCACCGGGTGGCGGCCGATTTTCCTGATCAACGTGCCGGTCGGGGTGGCCCTGCTGGTCGCCGGGTGGCGTCACCTGCCCGCCGACGTCGCGCGGACATCGCGCCGTCTCGACCTGCGCGGCGTCGCCGCACTGTCGGCGGCCGTGATGCTGCTGGTCCTGCCGCTGGTCCTCGGCCAAGAACTCGGCTGGCCGCTGTGGTCGTGGATATGCCTGGTGGCCAGCGTGCCCGCCGCGGCACTGTTCATCACCACCCAACGTCGGCGCCTCGCAGCCGGGGGCGCCCCGCTGGTCAATCTCGGGATCCTCGCGCAGCGCCCGGTCGGCTGGGGGCTGCTCACCATGCTCACCACCACCGGTACCTACTACGCCCTGCTGTTCGTCCTCGCCCAGTACCTCCAAGTCGGCCTGGGTCGCAGCGCCCTTGTCTCCGGGCTCACGCTGGTGCCCTGGGTCGCCGCATTCGGTCTCGCCGGCCAAGTGGTCCGGCGGCTACCGCCGCGCTGGGCGCCCGTCGCCGCACCCGCCGGCTGTGTCCTGCTCACCCTTGCTTACCTGGCCATCAGCGCCGCGCTGTTCAGCGGGAACACCGACGAGGTGCTGCTGGTCGTGCTGCTCGGGGTAGGCGGCTTCGGACTCGGCATCCAGTTCAGCGCCCTCATCGCACACCTCACCAACTCCGTGCCCGACTGATACGCCCCCGACATCAGCGGTGTCATCACCACCACCATGCAGATCGGCGCCGTCATCGGCGTCGCCACCCTGGGGACCCTCTACCTCGGATTGGCCGGTCAACCCGGCCCCGCCCACGCCCTGAGCCCCGGGAACTAGAGGCGCTTCGCCTCGGACCGCCGAGCCGGGGGTCATCTGATCGGTAATGCGGTGAATCTGACCTGGCCGAGCTCTCAGTGCGCCGCCCAGCCGACCCATGATCACCGTTTCGGTAGATCGAGCCGCGATCAGCGCGGTTGATTCTTCCGAAACGGTGGGCGATGACTTCAGGTGACGTTGCGTTCGAGGGCATGCACGGCGTCGCAGTGCTGGCCGCAGGCTTGCGGCATCGAATCGTTACGCGGCCGGCGGGTTGCGATGAGTGGCGGCGCGTGACTTCGGCGCTGCCGATACCGCGACCGCGCGACAGGGATCGGTGACGCTGCGCGAAAGGCTGCCGGCCGCTCCGCCAACCGATCGACCGCTAGTCGCTAACCGGATTGAGTTAACTGGCGATGCAACACTAAAGCGGATATGATACACCCAAGTGAGTTAAGTGATTCTCACTGTTGGTTACTATCCACGACAGATCGACAGGTAGTTGGAGGTGAAGATGACCCCCGTTTGCACCATCGCGCCCGCCACCGCGGGCTTTCCCCGCGGTGTTGAGATCGGTCGGCACGGGTTTGGCCACTGCCGGCCACGGGTCGGCTGAGTTCGACCTAGCCGATCCGGCCCCATCGCCGCGCGGTACTGGCTGATCGCCGATCCTGGGCGGGGAGTCGCAGCCGTTGAGCCACTGCTGGAGGTCCGTGTGCATGCGAGATGGCGTCCCTTGGGCGCTTCGCCATCGCGCGGACGAGCCGTAGCCTCGAGCGCCTTCGTAGCTACCCTCGCGCTCTCGGCGGGGGTAGCCGGCGCCGCCGTGGTGGCCACAGTTCCCATCAAGCCAGATGCCGGCACGCTGGTCGGCGGCCTCGGGCTGGCGGCGGCGTTCGGGATCGCCCGATTCCTGGCGATCGAGGTCGACGTCCGCCGCGATACCGCGCGGATCAGTCCCACCGAGATCCCGCTGGTCTTCGGCCTGCTGTATCTACCTGGCCCGGTCGTGCTAGCAGCCTACGTCGGTGTTGTGGTCATCGCTCGGTTGCTGCGCCGGGATACCTGGTCCAAGCTGCTGTTCAACGCCTCCTACGCGATTCTCACCGTCGCGATCACCGACCTGTTGGCCCGGTTGGTCTTCGAGCCGACCTGGCCCGGGTTGCCGCGGTGGCTCGCGGTGCTCGCCGGATTCGTCATCGCTCACGCCATCACCTCGTGGCTGACCTGGGCCTTCATCGTGCTGCTGGACCACCGACGTCCCGGCGAGAGTGCCCGCCCGGTGGTGCACCTCTACCTCACCGGCCTGTTCAACGCCGCACTCGGGCTCACCGCCGCGGAGACAGTGCGGATGGTGCCGTGGGGCGCACTGCTGGTCGGCCTGTTGACGGTGACGATGGCTGCGGCGTACCGCGCCTACTACGGGCTGCTCCGCGACCACCGCGACCTCGGGGTGCTCAACGACCTCAGCCTGCGGGTGGCCGTGGTTGGACGGGGCACCCTCGGCCAGGGGGGCGACGATGACGAGCCGGAACTGGATGAGGATGCCTGGAGCACCGCCATGGAGCTGGCTCGCGTGCAGCTCAATGCCACCCGCGTGGTGCTGCACCGGATGCCTGCTCAGGGCGGCCTGCACACCGTCGTGGCTGGTCTGCCACTGCCCCGACCGCTGTCGCAGCACGACCTCAGCGCGGTACTCCGGACCTACCCGCCGGCCGGGACGGGGCAGGTGCTGCGGCTGGTCGACAGCAGTTCGGATCCAGCCGTCGCCGCAGCCTTGACCGCGAGGGCAGCCTCGGAGGTGCTCGTGGCACCGCTGAGGGGTGCCGGCCAATTGCTAGGCGCGATCGAAGTACATGACCGGCAGAGTCGGCTGCGCCGCTTCGGCGCCGCCGATGAGCGGCTGGTCGAAACGATGGCCAGCCATCTGGCTACCGCGCTGGACAATTGCCGGCTGCTCGCCCAGCTACGCCACGACGCCTACCACGACAGCCTCACCAGCCTGCGTAACCGCCTCGGTTTCCGGGAGGCCGCCGCTGAGGTGCTCCGGCGGGATATGACGCCGTGCGCCGTGATCGTCGTCGAACTGGGGTTGCTGTCATCGGTCAACGACGCACTGGGTCACGTCTGGGGCGACCGAGTCGTGCTGGGCGCGGGGGAGCGGCTGCGCCGCACTCTGCCGGTCGGGGTGCTCACCGCCCGGTTGGAGCGGGACACGTTTGCCGCGCTGCTGGTCGGTGTCGGGGAACAAGGCGCCGTGGCGCTGTCCGAGCAGGTACAGGCAGCGTTGAGCGCGCCGTACCCGGTAGACAAGCTCGCCGTGGAATGCACGGCTGTGGCGGGCCTGGCGTTCACCGGGGTCGAACCCAGCCGCGATGCCGATACCCTGCTGCAACGGGCCGACGTCGCGTTGCACGCCGCACGCAGCGGCGAGGAAACCGTCCGCAGCTACCTACCCAGCATGGGCCAAGTCCTGCTGCGCCGTTTCCAGCTGGTCACGCAGTTCCGGCACGCGCTGGACACCGGACAGGTCGACGTGCACTTCCAGCCGCAGCTGGCATTGAACACCCGCCAGGTCATCGGGGTGGAGGCGCTGGTGCGCTGGCACCATCCGGAGTTCGGGATGGTCGACCCGGGGGAGTTCGTCACCCTCGTCGAAACCACCGGTCTGATCGATCCACTCACCGACTACGTGCTCGACCGCTCGCTGGCGCAGTGCCGAAGTTGGCTGGACCGTGGGCTGTCGCTGTCGGTCTCGGTCAACCTCTCGGTGCGCAACCTGGCCGACACCGAGTTCCCGCGCCGGGTCACCGAGGCTCTGACCCGGCACCGGGTACCCCCCGCGCTGCTGAGTTTCGAGCTCACCGAGTCGGCGGTGATGAGTGATCCGGAGCGGGCATTGCCGGTGTTGCGCGGGCTGCACGGTCTGGGTGTGCGCATCGCGGTGGATGACTTCGGTACCGGGTACTCGTCACTGGCCTATCTGCGTCGCCTGCCGGTCGACGAGGTCAAGATCGACAAGAGCTTCGTCATGGGGCTATCCAGTGACCTGGGTGACCTAGCGGTGGTCCGCGCCATCGTCGATCTCGGCCACTCGCTCGGGTTGATCGTAGTCGCGGAGGGCGTCGAGCAGGATGCCACCCGGGACCAGCTGCTGGAGATGGGCTGCGACGTCGCACAGGGCTTCCTGATCTCCCGGCCGCTCGGGGCGGACCGATTCGACGCCTGGTTGGCGGCCAGGACCGTCCGCACCCTCGGAGCGCGTGAGGAGACCGTGCTCACCCTGGTCGGGTAGCCCGCCGAGGTTGTGTAAAGTAATCGTCGCTCGTTCACTCGGGCGCCTGTTGCCCCAATAGCTCAGACGGCAGAGCGTCTCCATGGTAAGGAGAAGGTCTACGGTTCGATTCCGTATTGGGGCTCGTGGGGAGGGACGCCTGGTGAAGGCGGTGTAGCTCAGTCGGAAGAGCAAGCGGCTCATAATCGCTGTGTCGCCGGTTCGAGTCCGGCCACCGCTACCATTGGTCAGGCGCGCCAGGCGCTGGCCGCAGCAGACCCCACTGCAGATGTTGATGACAGCTAGGCGAGAGAGAGGCACCCGTGGCCGCCACTGATGTTCGGCCCAAGATCACGTTGGCGTGCGAGGAGTGCAAGCACCGCAACTACATCACCAAGAAGAACCGGCGCAACGATCCGGACCGGCTCGCCATTCGCAAGTACTGCCCGAACTGCAACAAACACCGGGCCCACCGCGAGACTCGCTGATCCGCCTGACCTCGACCCAGCCTGCGCAGATGGCGCTGGACCCGTCCTTCGTCGGTCGGTGCTACCCCGTGGCGGGTACCTACCAGGTCAGCCGCGAGAAGATTCGGGAATTCGCCGAAGCCATCGGGGACGACGACGAGATCTACCGGGATCCCAGCGTGGCCCGAGCGTGCGGCTACTCCGACGTGATCGCCCCACCCACGTTCGCGTTCATTCTGGTCCTCCGGGCGCAGCAGGCGCTGCTTCGCGACCCTGAACTGGGCGCGGACTACCGCCGGATGGTGCACGGAAACCAGTCGTTTCGCCACCACCGACCCATCCATGCCGGCGACGTCCTGGCGGCGGCGCTGCATGTCGACAGCGTCCGCACCATGGGCGGCAACGACCTGCTCACCGTGCGCTGCGAGATTGCTGACAGCGCTGGCGACCCGGTGACGACGGCCCGGTCGACACTGGTCGTCCGTCACCCGGCCGCGGAGCAGGATCGGTGAGCCGCCGCCGCCGCGGCGAGGTCGCCGAGGGCGACGAGCTACCCAGCCTGCACGTCCGGGTGACCCGGGCGGACCTGGTCCGCTATGCCGGGGCCTCCGGTGACTTCAACCCGATCCACTGGAATGAACGAGCCGCTCGGGAGGTTGGATTACCCGGCGTCATAGGGCACGGGATGCTCACCATGGCACTGGGGAGCCGCCTGGTGACGACCTGGGCCGGCGACCCCGGCGCCCTGGTGGACTACTCAGTCCGATTCACCCGCCCGGTCGTCGTACCCGATGACGCCGAAGGGGCACTCGTAGAGTTCTCCGGCAAGGTGCGGCGGATCGACGACGGCACCGCCGTGGTCGCCATCACCGCGCGCTGCGCCGCCCAGTCCGTACTCGGTCAAGCCACCGCCACCGTGGCGTTGGCCTGAACGTCGAGCAGGTCAGCGACGGCGCGTTCCAGCGCTGCCACCGGGGTAGTTGCAGCGCACGGGCTCCGGTGGCCTACACTCTGGTGCCGAGGTTGCCAGCGGATCTCCCGTGCCCGGTGATGGTCGAGGGCCCGGGCTATTATGGTGGTGCCCGCGTTGTACGGCGTCTTCACCGGCGCCGATAAAGGGGTGTAGCTCAACTGGCAGAGCAGCGGTCTCCAAAACCGCAGGTTGCAGGTTCAAGTCCTGTCGCCCCTGCGTAGGCCCGAACCCGGCGAGGACCCAACCCGGCGAAGCGGAGGATCAGCAGCGTGAGCGACGATCGCGCCCACGAGACAGCCGACCGGCTGGAGCGCAACGAGGCGTCACCCGACGCCCCGGAGTCTGCCGCTGCCGTGCGCCGGGCGCGACCCGCCAGGGCGCCAGAGTCCGGGACCGCGGGCAAGGACCATCCGACCAGGGCACGCGGCGCAACCGACACCAAGACGGCTGGACCCGCGCGGCTGATCCGGTTTCTCCGTGAGGTCGTGTCCGAGCTCAGCAAGGTGATCTGGCCAAGCCGTCGGGAGCTGGTGATCTACACCGGGGTCGTGCTGGTTTTCGTGAGCTTCATGGTGGCGTTTGTGGCGTTGCTGGACATGGGACTGGGCAGGGCCGTGCTGACCGTGTTCGGCTGATGCCGGATACCCGGGCGCCGGTTGACGAACCAGCACGGCATGACGCACGTAGAGAAAGAGAGACCGACTGTGACTTTCCCAGGAGGGACTTCCACCGGAGGGACTTCCACCGGAGGGACTTCCACCGAGGAGACTTCCACCGAAGACAGGCAGGAGCTGACGGGGCTTTCCCGCTCCGATGCAACCGACGCTGAGACGCCCGAGGCCGATGCGTCCGCGACCGATACGCCGGAGATCGAATCACCCGATGTCGTCGAGACCGTTGATGAAGCCGAACAGCACGCGGCGGTTGGGGTCGAGTCGCCGGAGCCGGTGGACCCGGTCGACGAGCTTCGAGCTGCGCTGGCCACCGCCCCTGGTGAGTGGTACGTGGTGCACTCCTACGCCGGCTACGAGAACAAGGTGAAGGCGAACCTGGAGACCCGCATCCAGACCCTGGATGTAGAGGACTACATCTTCCAGGTGGAAGTGCCCACCGAAGAGGTCACCGAGATCAAGAATGGCCAGCGCAAGCAGGTGCAGCGCAAGGTGCTGCCCGGCTACATCCTGGTCCGGATGGATCTCATCGACGCCTCATGGAGCGCGGTGCGCAACACACCGGGGGTCACCGGGTTCGTCGGAGCCACCTCTCGGCCCTCCCCGCTGACCCTGGAGGAGGTGCTGAAGTTCCTCGCCCCGCGAGTAGCCCAGCCCAAAGTGCCGGTCGGTGCCGGCAAGCATGCCGGGGGCCTCGGCGCCAAAGCCACGATCGAGGTCGACTTCGAGGTCGGCGAGTCGGTCACTGTTATGGACGGCCCGTTCGCCACATTGCCGGCGACGATCAACGAGGTCAACGTCGACGCACAAAAGCTCAAGGTGTTGGTGTCGATCTTCGGCCGGGAGACTCCGGTCGAACTTTCGTTCAGCCAGGTCGCCAAGATTTAACCGGCGCAGCGCCGGTTGGCAAACACCAACCCGAGGAAGGAACCATGCCCCCCAAGAAGAAGCGCAAGAGGCTCACGGCGACCGTGAAGCTCGCACTGGAGGCCGGCACCGCGAACCCGGCCTCGGTCGGGCAGGCGCTGGGCCCGCACGGTCTGAACATCATGGAGTTCTGCAAGGCCTACAACGCCGCGACGCAGAACAACCGTGGTGAGGTGGTACCTGCGGTGATCTCGGTCTTCGAGGACCGCTCGTTCGACTTCGTGCTCAAGACACCGCCCGCCTCGGTACTGCTGCTCAAGGCGGCGGGGGTGGCCAAGGGGTCGGCGGAACCGCACAAGACCAAGGTCGCCAGAGTCGGTCGTGACCAGGTCCGGGCCATCGCCGAGCGTAAACTCGAAGACCTCAACGCCAACGACATCGACGCGGCGATCAAGATTATTTCTGGGACTGCCCGCTCAATGGGTATCACCGTAGTCGACTGAGCTGCCCCGAGCAGCTCTCAGCCACACTGTAGGGAAGATCTGCAATACCCAGTACGCGTGGGAGGGCCAGCGCTGGCCCGTACCACGACTGATCCAGTGAAGAAGGACAGTGATATGAAGCGCAGCAAGGCCTACCGCCAGGCCGCCGAGAAGGTCGATCGCGACCGGTTCTACAGCCCCCTGGAGGCTGCGGCCCTGGCTAAGGAAACCTCCCCGAGCAGCATCGATGCCACCGTTGAGGTGGCGATGCAGCTAGGCGTTGACCCTCGCAAGTCTGATCAGATGGTGCGTGGCACGGTCAACCTGCCGCATGGCACCGGCAAGACCGTCCGGGTCATCGTCTTCGCCACCGGGGACCGGGCCGCCGAGGCTACGGCCGCCGGCGCTGACGTGGTCGGTTCCGACGATCTGATCGAGCGCATCCAAGGCGGCTGGCTGGACTTCGATGCCGCGATCGCGGCACCGGACCAGATGGCCAAGGTCGGTCGGATCGCCAGGATTCTCGGTCCCCGGGGCCTGATGCCCAACCCCAAGACCGGGACCGTCACCCCAGACGTCGCCAAGGCGATTGTGGACATCAAGGGCGGCAAGATTAACTTCCGGGTTGACAAGCAGGCCAATCTCCACCTGATCATCGGCAAGGTGTCCTTCGACACCGACAAACTGGTGGAGAACTATGCCGCTGCGCTGGATGAGGTGCTGCGCGGCAAGCCGTCGGCCGCGAAGGGTCGCTACCTGAAAAAGATCAATTTCTCCACGACCATGGGCCCAGGTATTCCGGTCGACCCCAACCGCACCCGCAACCTGCTGACGGACGAGCCGACCTCCTGACCCGGCGGGTGTCTACTCCGTCACTTCTGCCCCACGAAGCGACAGTCCTTCCCCAGATGTCAGGTAGCGACCATCCGAGCTGGGGGCGGTTTGGGGGCGGTGGTGTGGTAGGCCTAGAGTGATATCTGATTCCACCGTAGACCGCTGGTCTCCGCGCCATTGGTGCGGACGAAGGTCCCGCGATTGTGGGCGGCCCGCGCAGGAGGACGTGGTTACGCCGTCACGCTGCGCCGTTGTGCGCCGCTGGCTACGCCCCGCGCCTACTGCGTCGGGGCGTTCGTCGTTTTCGGGCCCGGGTACGGGCACGCCATCCGGATTTGCCCAGCCAGCCGATGCACCACGCCGATGCCCGCACTGCTGGCAGTCCAACCACCGCCGGCCCAGCCGGCAGTCCAATCGAGGAGGCGATCCATGGCTAGACCGGACAAGGTCGACGCCGTTGCCGATATCGCGGACCAATTCCGCAGTGCCACTGCTGCGGTCGTGACCGAGTACCGCGGCCTGTCCGTGAC
>QHBZ01000135.1 GCA_003244055.1 Pseudonocardiales bacterium
GGTGGACCCGCCGAAGCCGAGCGTGAGCCGCTCGGTGACCGGAGCCTCGGAGTCCAGCATCAGATCCCGACCGGTGATCCCGAGATCCAGCTCGCCGGAACCGACGTAGACCGAGATGTCCCGGGGTCGGAGAAAGAAGAACTCCACGTCATTGGCGGTGTCGATGACGGCCAGATCCTTGGCGTCGTGCCGTTGCCGGTAGCCCGCCTCGACCAGCATCTCCGAGGCGGGACCCGCCAGCGTTCCCTTGCTGGGCAACGCGACCCGCAGCATCCCGTCACTGCCGTTCGCCAACCCGCCGTTCGTCGAGTTCATCGGCACCTCACAGGTAGCGGTAGACGTCGGTGGTGCTGATCCCCCGGCCGAGCATGAGCACCTGCACGCGGTAAAGCAGTTGCGAGATCTCCTCCGCCAGCCGTTCGTCGGACTCGTGCTCGGCGGCGATCCACACCTCGCCGGCCTCCTCGAGCACCTTCTTGCCCTGGGCGTGCACCCCGTCGTCCAGCGCCGCCACCGTGCTTGAGCTAGCCGGCCGCGTCCGGGCCCGGTCGGTGAGCTCGGCGAACAGGTCGTCGAAGGTCTTCACGAGCGCTCAGGCATTGAAGTACTTCGCTTCCGGGTGGTGGGCGACGATGGCGTCGGTGGACTGCTCAGGGTGCAGCTGGAACTCCTCGGACAACGTCACACCGATCCGATCCGGCCGCAGCAGCGTGACGATTTTCGCACGATCCTCCAGCTCCGGGCAGGCCCCGTAGCCCAGCGAGTAACGGGCGCCCCGGTAGCCGAGCTTGAAGAACTCCTCAACCTCAGCCGGATCCTCCTCGGCGACCACCGACCCCGAGGCGAACCGAAGCTCCTCCCGGATCCGCTGGTGCCAGTACTCAGCCAACGCCTCGGTCAGCTGCACGCCCAGACCATGCACCTCCAGGTAGTCGCGGTAGGCGTCCTTGGCGAACAGCTCGGCCGCGTAGTCGGCGATCGCCTGCCCCATCGTCACGAGGGTCAACGGCAGGACGTCGACCTCGCCGGCGAGCAGTGCGGCTTGCCGGGGCCGGTAGAAGTCCGCCAGGCACAGCCGGCGGTCGCGGCGCTGCCGAGGGAAGACGAAGCGGAACTGTTCGGCCGCATCCGGCCGGGGTTCGGTCAGCACGATCAGCGCGTCGCCCTCGGCTACCGCCGGGAAGTACCCGTAGACCACCGCGGCGTGCGCGAGCACCCCTTCGGTGGTCAGCCGGTCCAGCCAGTAGCGCAGCCGGGGCCGCCCCTCGGTCTCCACCAGTTCCTCGTAGGACGGCCCATCCTTGCTCCGAGACCCGCGCAGGCCCCATTGGCCCAGGAAGGTGGCCCGCTCGTCGAGCATCGTGGTGAACTCAGCTGCCTGGATACCCTTGACCACCCGCGATCCCCAGAACGGGGGGATCGGGATCGGTACGTCGGTGGCCACCGCGGAGCGTGCTGGTACCGGCTCCTCGGTGCCGGCGTCGCGGTCTCGACGCGTCTGCGCGATGCGCAGCGACCGCTGCCGCCTGGCCTTGCGCTCGGCCGCCTTGGCCTCCTCCTTCGGGTCGGCGGCCACCGTGCCGCCCCGTTTCCGGGTCATGATCGAGTCCATCAGTCGCAGGCCCTCGAAGGCGTCCCGGGCGTAGCGGACCTCCCCGGGATACAGCTCCGCGAGATCATCCTCCACGTAGGCCCTGGTCAGCGCGGCCCCGCCGAGCAGCACCGGCGTATCGGACAGCCCTCGGGAGTTCATCTCCTCCAGGTTCTCCTTCATGATCACAGTCGACTTGACCAGGAGCCCGGACATCCCGATGGCGTCGGCGCGGTGCTCTGTGGCGGCCTGCAGGATCGCGTTGATGGGCTGCTTGATGCCGAGGTTGACCACCTCGTAGCCGTTGTTGGACAGGATGATGTCCACCAGGTTCTTGCCGATGTCATGCACGTCGCCCTTGACGGTGGCCAGCACCAGGCGGCCCTTGCCGCTGTCATCCTCGGATCGCTCCATGTGCGGTTCGAGGTGCGCGACGGACGCCTTCATCACTTCGGCCGACTGCAGCACGAACGGCAGTTGCATCTGGCCCGAGCCGAACAGCTCACCGACGGTCCGCATGCCGGACAGCAGGGTGTCGTTGATGATCTGCAGCGCGGGCCGCTGCTCCAGGGCGGCGTCGAGGTCCTCAGCGAGCCCGTTGCGGTCCCCGTCGACGATCCGCCGCTCGAGGCGCTCGAACAGCGGAAGGGCGGCGAGCTCGGCCGCTCGGGATTCCCTCGACGATGAGGTCGTGACGCCGTCGAACAGCGCCATCAGCGCCTGCAGCGGGTCGTAACCATCACGCCGCCGGTCGTAGACCAGATCCAGCGCCACGGCCCGTTGCTCGTCCTGGATCCGCGCCATCGGGATGATCTTCGACGCGTGCACGATGGCGGTGTCCAGCCCGGCCTGCACGCATTCGTGCAGGAACACCGAGTTGAGCACCTGCCGGGCCGCCGGGTTGAGGCCGAAGGAGACGTTGGACACACCGAGCGTGGTCTGCACCTCGGGGTATCGCCGTTTGACCTCCCGGATCGCCGCGATCGTCTCCAGCGCGTCGCGACGGGTCTCCTCCTGCCCGGTGGAGACGGGGAAGGTGAGGCAGTCGATGATGATGTCGCAGGTGCGCATGCCCCAGCTGGCGGTCAGGTCATCGATCAGCCGCGACGCCACCTGCACCTTCCACTCGGCGGTGCGGGCTTGGCCCTCCTCGTCGATGCACAACGCGACCACCGCGGCGCCATGCTCCCGGATCAGCGTCATGGCGCGCTGGTACCGCGAATCGGGCCCGTCGCCGTCCTCGAAGTTCACCGAGTTGATCACACAACGGCCACCGAGGCGCTCCAAGCCGGCCCGGAGAACCTCGGGCTCGGTGGAGTCCAGCATCACCGGCAGCGTCGACGCGGTGCCCAGCCGGCCGGCCAGCTCGGCCATGTCGGCGGCGCCGTCGCGGCCGACGTAGTCCACATTCAGGTCGATCAGGTGCGCGCCGTCGCGGGTCTGCGCGCGAGCGATCTCGACGCAGTCGTCGAAGCGCTCGGCGAGCATGGCGTCGCGGAACGCCCTGGACCCGTTGGCGTTGGTCCGCTCGCCGACCATCAACACGCTGGCGTCCTGGCGAAACGGCACCGCGGTGTAGAGCGAGGAGACCCCGGGCTCGGGGCGGGGTCGCCGTGGGCGGGGTTGTAGGTCGG
>QHBZ01000136.1 GCA_003244055.1 Pseudonocardiales bacterium
TATGCGATCACCTCGGGCGCGTTGTCCACCGCGTTCACGGTCGGGCAGTACCTGGCCGGCGCCGCGCTGGCGCTGTTCACGTTGATCTACTTCCTCTACGGTGGCCGGTCGATGTGGCGCTTCCTGCTCGGTGCGGTGCCCCACCCGGTTCGGGACCGGGTCGATATCGCTGGGCAGCGCTCATTCGCATCCCTGGTCGGGTTCATCCGCGCTACCGCCCTGGTCGCGGTGGTAGACGCGATCGGTATCGGGATCGGGTTGGTGGCGGTGGGCGCCCCGCTGGTCGTGCCGCTGGCCGCGTTGACGTTCCTGGCCGCGTTCATCCCGGTGGTCGGCGCGGTGGTCTCCGGCGTGGTCGCGGTGCTGGTGGTGCTGGTCACCAACGGGCCGGTGCCGGCGCTGATCGTGCTCGCCGTGGTGATCGGCGTGCAGCAGCTGGAGGGCAACGTCATGCAGCCGCTGCTGATGGGCCGCGCCGTCGAGCTCAACGGGGTGGCCGTGGTGCTGGCCGTCGCGGTGGGCTCAGTCGTCGCCGGCATCGCCGGTGCCCTGCTGGGGGTGCCGATGCTCGCCGTGCTCAACGCCGGCATTCGGGCGCTGGTCAGCGGGAACCTCGAGCCAGACGAGGACTCCGGCGCGGCAGGTTCCGCATTCCCGCCGGCCGACGTGCCCGTCGACCCTGTCCCGGGCCCCACCGGAAAGCCGAGCGATCCGTGAGATCAGTCGATCTTGCCGCGGCCCGCGGCCGGATGATTCCTGACGTGCTACCCGGGCCGGGCGACCCGCCGTTGCGGGTGCTGTTCTGCGGGATCAACCCGGGCCTGGTCTCCGCCGCCACCGGTCACCACTTCGCCCGGCCGGGCAACCGCTTCTGGCCGGCGCTGCACGGCGCTGGGTTCACCCCGCGCCGGTTGCGGCCCGACGAGCAGCACCTGTTGCCCTCGTTCGGTTCGGGGATCACCAACATCGTGCCCCGCGCCACTGCTCGGGCCGACGAGCTGAGCGCAGCCGAGCTGGTCGCCGGCGGCGAACGACTCCGGGACCTCGTGCGCACCTTGCGTCCCGTCGCCTTGGGTCCGATCGCCTTGGGTCCGATCGCTGTGGGCGTCGTCGGCATCACCGCCTACCGGGTGGCCTTCGCCGCGCCCCGGGCCACCATCGGACCGCAGCCCGCCTGGGGAACGACCCTGGTCTGGGCGCTGCCCAACCCCAGCGGCCTCAACGCGCACTGGTCGTTGGCGGCGATGGTGGCCGAGTTCGCCCGCTTCAGGCTGGCCGCAGCTGCGTCGTCGCGGGATGCTTGACCGGTGACAGTTACTGATGCGCAGCGCACCGAATTCGCCGAGCGGCGCGACCGGATCCGGGCCGAGCTGATGCCGGCCCGCCAAGACCGACCGGCCAGCACTGCGCGGGGCATCCACCACACCGCGTTGATCTCCTCCGACGTGCGCCGGACAGTGGAGTTCTACCAGGGCCTACTCGGCTTCCCGCTGATCGACATGTTCGAGAATCGGGATCTCGCCGGCTCCACGCACTTCTTCTTCGACGTCGGCAACGGCAACACCATCGCGTTCTTCGACCTGCCCGGGGTGGACGTCGGTCCGTACGCCGAGGTACTCGGTGGCCTGCACCACCTGGCCATTTCGATGGAGCCGCAGCACTGGCAGGAGATCCGGGACCGGATGGACGCCCAGAGCGTCCAGTACCTGCTGGAAAGTGGGACGTCGATCTACTTCCGGGACCCCGACGGCGCCCGGGTGGAGCTGATCGCCGACCCGCTCGGTGAGATGTACGGTCGCAGCGTCTTCTGAACAGTGATCCGTGGTGGTGGGCGGGGTTGTGCGGATTACACACGGTGGGTCCGGAGCTGGGGCGCGGCCGAGCGCGTGGCATGATCCGCAGCCATGGCGGCGGGCACCACCGACATCATGACGCCGCTGTGGCGGGGCGTGGTGGTGTTCCGGGCCATCACGGCAGCTTTCGCGATCATCGCGATCACGGTGCATCACGATGGCTTCGCTCGGCCGGTGCTGGGCTGGGTTGCGCTCGCCGGGATCGCGGTGTGGACCGTGCTGATCTGCCTGGCCTACAGCTACGACCCCACCCGCCGGCTCCAGATGATCGTGATCGACCTGCTGGTGACGCTGACGCTGATGGGTTCCTCGGCGCTGGTGCTGTCCACCGAGCAGCTCACCGAAGTCGCCCAGCGGACGCCGTTGCTCACCACGGTGTGGGCCAGCGGCCCGGTTGTCGCGGCCGCGGTGCATTCCGGCCGGGTTGCCGGGGCACTGTTCGGCGTCGCCGTCGCGGTGGTCGACGTCTGGGCGCGCGGGTTTTTCACCATTGACCTCGCCCGCGACGCGATCCTGCTGGTGGGGACCGGGTTCGTGCTCGGGTTGGCGGCGACGGCTGCCCGGCGGGCGAGCGAGCAGCTCCGCCGGTTGACCCGGGCCGAGGCGGCCACCGCTGAACGGGAGCGGCTGGCCCGATCCATCCACGACAGCGTGGTGCAGGTGCTGGCCCGGGTGCGAGCTCGGGCCGACCAGCTCGACGGGGAGGCCGGCGAGTTGGCGCGGCTGGCCGGGGAACAGGAGATCGCCTTGCGGTGCCTGTTCGCGGCGACACCGCCGGGCGCTACCGGTGAACAGGACCTGGCCGGCGCGTTGCGGCTGCTGGCCAGCTCGCGGGTCGAGGTGTCGGTGCCCGCGACCGCGGTACCGCTGCCCACCGCCGACGTCGACGAGCTGGTCGCCGTCACCCGCGAGGCGTTGGCCAATACCGCCCGGCACGGCGGTCCGGAAGCGAAGTCGTGGGTACTGGTCGAGGATCTCGGCGCGGAAGTGGTGCTCACCGTGCGCGATGACGGACCGGGCGTCGACAGCGGGCAGCTCGTCGGTGCGCAGTGTGCTGGCCGGATGGGAGTGTCCGGCTCGATCCGCGGCCGGGTAGCCGATCTGGGCGCCACTCTGACGCTGGATACCGGCCCGGGGCGGGGCACCGAATGGGAGGTGCGGCTGGCCCGCGCCCGCCCCGGCGTGGCGCGGTGACCGACAGCCGGGGTGACGCGGTGACCGACAGCCGGGGTGACGCGGTGACCGACCGCCGGGGTGACGGCCGGTCCGCGACCCGGGTCATGGTGGTCGACGACCACCCGATATGGCGCGACGGCGTGGCCCGCGATCTCGGTGAGCGTGGCTTCGAGGTTGTTGCCACCGCGGTTGACGGCGCGGCTGCGTTGCGCATCATCGCCGCCGTTCGTCCGGACGTTGTGCTGATGGACCTGCACTTCGGCTCCGCTGGACCGTCCGGCGCGGATACCACCCGGTGCATCATCGACCGTTGGCCCGATATCAAGGTGCTGGTGCTGTCCGCCTCCGGTGCTCATGCCGACGTGCTGGCGGCGGTACAGGGCGGTGCCTCCGGTTACTTGATGAAATCGGCGTCGCTGGACGAGCTGGTTGACGCCGTACGGCGGACCGCTGAGGGCGACGCAGTGTTCACCGCAGGCTTGGCCGGCCTGCTGCTCGGCGAATACCGGCGGATGGCGCTGGACCGCGAGCGCGACGCGCCGCGGCTCACCGAGCGCGAGACCGAGGTGTTGCGCCAGGTAGCCATCGGGCACACCGCGAGACAGATCGCCGAAGCGCTGGTGATCAGCCACCGCACCGTGGAGAACCACGTGCAGTCCACGTTGCGCAAACTACAGCTGCACAACCGCGTCGAGCTGGCCCGATACGCCATCGAGCACGGCCTCACCCAGTAGGTCGCCTTCAAGTACCACCAACCTGGGCGCGGGCTGCTCTCAACGACCGAGGCGCGGGTCAGGATTGCCTGACAACTGGTTTCACGCGATCGGCGGGAGCCGTATCGTCCGAGGCGGTAGACCTGTCACCGGCCCCCGAGGGGGCCCGTAGGCGGTCCGCCGACCGGGTGCCAAGGGGGGGTGGCACCCGGTCGGCGGCCGTCACGCCAGCGGCCAGGGGGAGTTGCCGCTTGCGCCATCGGCCTACCGGGCGCCGTTCGGCGGCCCAGTAACCGTTCGGTCCGGCTGACGTCAAGTGGAGCCGGGTCCTACGGTTTTTCACCGATGGCTCCAGTGTGCGTGATGACGTGACCTGTTGACAACCACTGAGCCACAATGCCCACCATTCCCGGCGCACGCGGTGGCCCCCGGTACGCTGACGCACCCCGGCGCACCGGGAGTACACGCAGGGACGGTGGGTAACGTGGAGTTCGAGATTGAGCGGGACGCGTTCGCGGACGCTATCGCGTGGACGGCAAAGGGCCTACCAGCCCGACCAGTCGTCCCGGTGACTGCAGGCGTGGTCCTCGAGGTGACCGACGGCGCGATGATCGTCTCGGGTTTCGATTTCGAGGTGCTCAACCGCATCGAGGTGCCCGTCACCGACAAGGCCGCCGGCCGGGTACTGGTGTCCGGCCGGTTGCTCGCCGAGATCGCCCGCGCTCTGCCGCCCAAGGACGTCCGGGTAGCGGTGGAGGGAAACCGGCTGGCGGTGCGCTGCGGTTCGGTCCGGTTCAACCTGCCGTTGTTGCACATCGAGGATTACCCAGCGGTGCCGGTGCTGCCGGCCACCTCGGGCCGGGTCCGTGGTGACGTCTTCGCCACCGCTGTCGCGCAGGTCACCGCGGCGGCCAGCCGGGACGAGACGCTGCCCATGCTGACCGGAGTGCGCATGGAGATCGGCCCCGAGGCGCTGACCCTGGCCGCCACCGACCGGTACCGCCTCGCCGAGAGGCACATTCCATGGACGCCGACCGGCCCGATGCGATCCACCCCAGACACTTCCACCGTCATCGTTCCGGCGAAGACGCTGGCCGATGTCGCCAAGTCGCTCGGTTCGGCCAGCGAGGTGGTGCTGTCCATGGGCGACGCCGCCGACGCGGGCTTCCTGGGCTTCTCTGCCGGCGGGCGCCAAACCCTGACCCGGCTGCTCGACGGCGAGTTCGTCAAGTTCGCTTCGCTGTGGCCTACCGCGGTCACTACCACGGTAGAGGTGGTAGTCAGCGAGTTCATCGCGGCCCTGAAGCGGGTAGCGCTGGTAGCCCAACGCTTCGCGCCGGTCCGGCTGGCCTTCTCCGAGGGCACCGCGCAGCTGTCCGCGGAAGCTGAAGATGAGTCCAGCGCCGAGGAGGAACTCGAGGTCGGCGTCACGGGTGAACCGTTGACCATCGGGTTCAACGCCGGGTACCTGCTCGACGGCCTGGCCGCGGTGACCACCCCGCGGGCGACGCTGTCGTTCACCGAGCCGAGCAAACCTACCGTCATCACGCCGGTCACCGGCCTCGGTGCCGATGACCCGGATGACGCCCGGGACGGTTCCTACCGCTATCTCGTCATGTCGATGCGCCTGCGAGGTTAGTAGCGTCGAGTACGGCACAACCGGACAGCGCCTGCGGGATCGGCAGTCGGGCTATTCGCAGCGCGCTGTAGGACTTCACGCCGAGCACCACAGTGGCGAGCAGTGTCGCCGCCAGCGTCGATCCGGTCACCAACCACAGCAGTACTACCGCGCCGGTGTTGGTGGCTTTCGCCGGAGGGGACCAGTTCAGCCGGTACACCGTGGCGTCGACCAACCCGAAGTAGTTCGGCGACAGCAGCGACCAACGGATGAACGCCAGCGTGAGGTAGGCGTCGAGCACCACGAATTGTCCCAGAAACACCGCAGCGGGAAGTGCGGCGGAGGGATGCGTGCTCACATAGCTGACCACGACCAGGCAGACGCTCAACCGGTCGGCGAGCACGTCGAGCACTGCCCCGGTGCGGGTCTCGCGGTGGGTCACGCGGGCTAGCAGCCCGTCGGCGATATCCCCCACCCAGTAACACAACAGGGCCGCGAGCAGCCAGACGTCGCTGCCGATGGTCACCGCCACCGCCCAGGCGACCATCGTCGCGATGGTGCGGATAGCGGTCACCACGTTAGGCCAGGTGCCCCACTGCTCGGCGCTGGCGCTGGCGCTGGATGAAACAGCGGCGGTGCAGCCGCGGTGCCCGCAGCACAGCGCCCCGGAACTGCCTGCGGCGCTGACGCTCACCCGGCGGATCGGCGAAACAGCCTAGGTCGCCGTGCGGTAGCCGGTGCCGGCCCGATCGAGTCGGTGCGATTTCGCCAACCGGCGAACTGCACGATCGCCTCGGCAGGTTCCAGCACCGGGATACCGAGGGTGCCCGCGGTGCGCACGGTGGGGTGGTCGGCAGGAATCGACGGGTCGGCAACGACGACGGTGACCGCGGGCGTAAGCCGGCTGCGGGTCACCGCTCCGTGCGCCTCCATCAACCGACGCAGTGCTCCAAGATCGGCGGAACTGCCGACGTACAGCACGTGCAGCGGGTCTTGGGTGACCGCGTGACGCCCCACCGCCGTCTCCAGTCTCCCGACAGCTCCTAGCGTTCTTGCGGCGCACCGTACAACATCGGTGCACTCATTTGCGTCCGCCACGCAGTTACTGGCCAGTGATTCTGGACACTCTCGAGCGCAGCGTGGCGTGGGCTTCGGCAGGATCGATCCGGGTCGGCGTACCGCTGTGCAGCACCCGATCCCCCGCAACCCAGACGTCCCGGACCGCTCGAGCTCCGGCCGCCCACACCAGATTGGCCAGCAACTGACCGTCCGGGACGTCCAGCCCAGCCGCGAACGCCGGGTCGTCGGCTCCGATGTGCACCAGATCGGCCCACCCGCCGGGGCGCAGCGTGCCGAGATCATCGCGGCCGATCGCGGCCGCGCCGCCTCGGGTGGCCAGCAGCAGTGCCTGCGTGGCGGTCAGCGCGGCGGCGTCGCCGGTGGACAACCTGGCCAGCCGGGCGGCCAGCTTGATGTCGTCCCACAGATTCAGGTCGTCGTGCGAGGCGGGACCGTCGGTGCCCAGACCGACCGCGATTCCGGCGGCGCGCAGGTCGACCAGCCGCGCGATGCCCGAAGCGAGCTTGCTGTTGGAGCCGGGGCAGTGCGCGACCCCCGCGCCGTGCCGGGCGAGTACTGCGATGTCGGCGTCGGATAGCTGCACGGCATGCGCGGCGAGCACCCGCGAGCCCCGACCGGAATCGTCGTCGCCCAGCACCCCGAGACGCTCCAGCAGCAGCGGCACCGACCCGTGCTCCTCGCGGATCGCGGTGTCCTCGCCGGTCGTTTCGGCAACGTGGATGTGCAGCAGAGCGCCGCGCTCCCGGGCGGCTGCGCCCGCAGCCGTTAACGCCTCGGCGGGCAGAGTGTAGGCGGCGTGCGGGCCGTACCCCAGTTCGATGCGCTCGCCGGGGCCGAAGCGGATCCCATCGGCGTCGATCCAGCGGCTGATGCCGTCGAGCATCTGCTGCCAGGTGCCCAGTCGATCCCAGCCCGGCACCGCGATGATGCCCGGCGTCACGACCGCGCGGCTGCCCGCGGCCAGCACCGCGTCGACCACCGCGTCGTTGTGGAAGTACATCTCCACGCTGGTGGTGATCCCGGCGCCGAGCATCTCCAGGGCGCCGACCAGCATGCCGATCCGGACGTCCTCGGCGTCAACCCGGGCCTCGGCGGGCCAGATCACCTCGGTCAGCCAGCGCATCAACGGCAGATCTCCGCCGAGCCCGCGCAGCGCGGTCATCGCGGTGTGCGCGTGGGCGTTGATCAGCCCGGGCATCAGGATCCCGGTCAGCGCCAGCTCGGGGCCGGGTGCCGGTGGTGCCGCTGCTGCCGGTCCGACGTAGCTGATCCGGCCTGCGGCATCGACGTCCACGGCGGTGTCGCGCAGCACGGTGCACGGCTCGTCGCAGGGCAGTACGACCGGGGCGGTCAGCCGCATCATGGGACGGGTTCGACGATGGTGTGGCGCAGCAAGGCCGACAGCGGCCGCAGTGGAGGAAGCCAGGCGCCTTCGGCGGGCAGCGTCTCCAGGGTGATCCGGGGCAGCGGCTGCAGGAACAGCTCCGGGATGTCCTCCAGATCCTCGAACCCCAACACGCCGGAGTTGACCGCGAACGAGGCATGCTCCCGGAATCCGAGCACGGTCACCCGGACGCCCTGGGCGACGAGGTCTTCCAACGGTTCCCGGAAGGCCCGGCTGTCCCCGGAGGCCACCAGCAGCTGCCGCAGCACGCCCTGTTCGTGGCGGGCCCGGATGTGCGCCAGCATGTCCTCGTCGATGTCCGATTCGTCGATTTTGGGCTTGGCGAAGACCGCGAACCCGGTGTTGCGCAGCGCCTCCACCCAGGGTCGTACGAAATCCGTGCTGCCGGCTGCGACGTTGGTGAACACGGTCGCCTCAGGCTCGCTGTCCGCCCCGGCTTGGGCGATCAACCAGCGACCCAGCGCGTCGAATCTCGGTCGGGATGCCGAGCTGGGGCGTCCGCCGAGAATCGAGCCCAGGCTCATGTCGATATTGGGCGCATCCCAGACGAGCAGTGATACCGGGACGGTCGGGGTGGGCGCCGGGTTCATGGTCACCGATCCTGCCTTATGCGCGTACGAAGAGCAGATCCCGCACCACTCGGCCCTCGTCGCGGGCGCGTTGCTCGAACTTGGTGACCGGCCGCCAGTCCGGTCGCCTCGCGAAGCCGTGGAGTGGATCGGCAGTGTTGCGCAGGCCCGGCTCGGCGACGCAGGCCGCGAGCATCTCCTGGGCGTAGGGCTCCCAGTCGGTGGTCAGATGCAGCGTGGCGTCAACGGCCAGCCGGGACATCGCCAGCGTGATGAACTCAGGTCGCACCAACCGGCGCTTGTGATGGCGTCGCTTGGGCCACGGGTCGGGGAAGTAGATCCGGACGGCGTGCAGGCTGCTCGCCGCGACGTGCTCGCTGAGCACCGCGTATGCGTCGCCGCGGAGCAACCGCAGGTTGGCGATCTCGGTCTGCTCGATGCGCAGCAGCAGCTGGGCCAGCCCAGGCTGGTAGATCTCAACGGCGAGGTGGTCGACGCCGGGATCGGCCATTGCCATCGACGCCGTCGATTCGCCCATCCCGGAGCCGATCTCCAGCACGACCGGCGCGGTACGCCCGAACCACCCGGCGGTATCCAGCGGGCCGTCGGGCAGATCTGTGACGTCGGCGCCCCACCGGTCCCAACTCCGGTCCCATGCGCGTTGCTGCCCGGTAGTCATCCGGGCCCGCTGCGGGTAGATCGTCTGCACCTGCCAAGCCTGCCCTGCCTGCGGTCAAGGCGCGCGGGCAGGATGGTCGGCGTGAATTCGCTCAAGGAGTGGGTCGATCTCGTGTGCCGGGAGTTGGACATCACCGACGCTGTGTCACCGACCGCGATGCAGTCGAGGGTGCTGGACATGTCGCGCGACGTCGCCCACGGCGTCGCCCGGCCGGCCGCTCCGCTGACCGCCTATCTGCTCGGTCTGGCCGCCGGTCGCAGCAGTGACCCGGAAGCCGCCGCCGACGAGCTCACCCAGCGGGTATGCCAGCTGGCCCAACGCTGGGCGGACGAACACCCCAGCTCCGCGGGGGCTGGATCGTCGCCGCCCGGATGACGGGCAGGGCCCGGATCGTCGGCGCCTCCCAATGACCGACGGGCCCCGGATCGTCGTCCCCGAATGACGAGCGGGCCCGGATCGTCGTCCCCCGAATGACGACCCGGGCCACCCGGTCGCGCATCCCCCGGTTGCGCGCTACGGGCGTCGGTCTCTTGGCTGGGCGTCCCGGCGCGGCACCCAGGTGTTGCGACCAACACTCACTACGGTGCCCCACCGCGGCGCTGGGCACACGAGGGTTATCCCCTATTGCGACCCTGGTTAGCGCGGATTTCCACGC
>QHBZ01000137.1 GCA_003244055.1 Pseudonocardiales bacterium
AAGAACATGACGCCCATAACAGCAACGGCAATCAACAGGATGATGAGCCGAATCCGCACCTTCGCGCGCACCTGCTCGGCGGGGCCGTGGCTGACGTGCAGCCTGAGCTGCAGCAATCCAAAGGCTGTTACCAGCGTGCACACGTTGGACAGCAGCCGACCGAGGCTGGGCGCGAGCGTGCTTTCGATCGCCTGCACCGCGGGAGCGAGGAACACCAACGCGAACCCCGACGCGAGGGCGATCACCATGAGGGGGATGTCGGTTGGTTTGCGCCGTCCGCGGCCGCGCAGCACGCCGCGGTAGCCGGCGATCACGAAGGCCACGAGCCCGGTGGACAGGAACAGGGCGGACACGCCCATCGTCATTCTCCGAAGATGTACTCAACGCGGGTGAGTCGCTGCGCGTCGGCTGGGGGCATGAGGTCGATGGCGAGCTGGGGGCGGATGCGGGCCTGTTGATGGATCAGCGCCGCGATCGTCTCGGCCTCGTGTTCCTCGGCCTGGCCGGTGGTGCGGTCGAGCAGGTGCGCCAGCGCGGTGGGCGCGAGGTCGGGTGCGATGCGCTGTGCTTCGTCCTCGGACAGGACACAGCGGCCGCGGTGTTGCGAGATCATGTGCCCGACCTCGTGCAGGACGATGTGATCCTGATGGAAGCCGCTGGTGTTCTCGGCGTAGGCGATCACGTCGTGATCCGGATGCTGTTGCCAAGCGCCGCAGCTGTTGCCGAGGCTCCAGGCAATGGCACACAGATCGATGTCGCGGCCGCGGTGGCGTTCGAGCCGGTCGAGGAACTGGTTGATGTCCCAGGGGTAGGGGACGCCGGTGTGGCCGAGGAGGTCGTCCACCCGCTGCTGGCAGCGGGCCCGCAGCCCGGACCAGTCCACAGGGGTGGTGACCTTTCCTGTTCGGGTCAAGCGGGTAAGCGCGGCGGGGAGCATGGTGTCAGGCGTCGTCGCCGGCGCTGGGCTTGCGACGCCGACGGGTCGTGCGGGGCTGCCCGTCGTAGGAGCGCAGGCTGTCGATCAGGTTGGTGACCGTGTTGCGGTCGCGTGGGTCGAGCTCGACGACTCGTTCGGCGATGTGCCGAGCCTCGGTATCGCGCCAGGCGCTGACCTTGGTGATCTGGTCAGCGATCAGCGCGGCGGCGTCATCGTCGAAGAAGTAGGTCACCGGAACACCGAAGAAGCTGGCGAGCGCCTCGACGTAGTGGATCCGCGGGTGCGGCTGCTTGCCGCTGACGAGCTGGTTGATGTGGGCCGCGGTCATCGCCCCGGGATGCTCGGCGATCCCCGCCGCGATCTCGCGGTAGCTGTAGGAGCCTCGGTCCGGTGGGTGCACCGTTTCGATCAAGTAGGCGAGCTTGCCCGCGAAGGATTGCCTGCCCTGGTCGGGTCCGGTCATGCCCCGCCTCCTGCCCCTCGCCACCGTGTCAACGCTGATGCCCCCGTTCCTACCAACCGTATATGAATGTTGACAGATCGTAGGGCTTCTGCTTACATCTGCGCCACCATCTGCGCCACGTTCTGTCAATGAATGAATACATGGCGGCGGTGAACGGTCTGCCAGGGGGTAGGGATGACGCGATTGATCGCAGAGCGGCCAGGAGACGGGCCGGGTGGCGCTCCGCCGACGGCGCAGGCCGCAGCATCGCCGGAGGTGTCACCAAGCGCATCGCCTGAGCAGAGCAACCCGACACCAGACACGCCGACCGAGGGCGAACTCGACCGTGCGACGCCCACCGGAGTGGTCCTGACCTTTCCTGACGGTTGCCAACGCCTGACCTCCGGCGACCCTGCACTGACCGCGCCGCAGCTGTCGGAGCTGGTCGTGACCAGACCCACCACCTCCCCGGCCGAGGTCGAGGGTATCGATGCGCATGAGGCCAGGCTGGCACAGGCTGCGCGGGGATCATCGTCGGTGCTGCCGACGGCGGATGCGGTGGCCGCCGTCGAGTTGGGGATGCTCACCGACGCTGTGGACATGGCCACGCGCAAGGCTGTCGGGGCGGGGCCGGTTGGCCGGGGGAT
Source organism: Pseudonocardiales bacterium (assembly GCA_003244055.1). Taxonomy (GTDB): domain Bacteria; phylum Actinomycetota; class Actinomycetes; order Mycobacteriales; family Pseudonocardiaceae. Next base: position 2,027 of record QHBZ01000137.1, read on the forward strand.
CGCGGTCGCGGCAAAGGTCGGCCAGGCCGCGGCGGCAGTGCAACGCCACGGGCTTCCGCCCACCGTGGCCACGCCGGTGGATTGGAGCGGGTTCGGTCAGGTGATCCCGGTGTTGTCCGGGTCACCGGGAGCGGGGGCGTCGGTGCTCTGTGCGGTCATCTCCGATGTCTTGCAACTGGCGGCGCGGTGCGCGTTGGTGGTCGACACCGCCGACCCGGCCCGATCGGGGTTGGCGCTGGCCACGAAGTCGGAGGGGCCCTGGGGTCCGGGGCCGCACTCGTCGGTGCGTATCCGCTTTGCCTGGCGCGCTCAGGCGTTGCTGGCGCGGGTGGAGACCTCGCTGCCGGTGCTCACGCCGGGGATGGTGCCGGCGCCGCGGTTCTGGCGCCCGGCGGTGCCCGAGTTGCACGCCACCGTCGTCGACATCGGTCATGACGCCTGGCGGGTGAGCGCGCATCCGCTGATCGGGGCTGGTGAGTGGCTGCGCCGGGGAACACCGGCGCCGCGTCCGGTGCTGGTCGTGCGGCCGACTCGCCCCTCGTTGATCCACGCCGAGCAGGTCCTGGCCCGCTTGGAGTCGTGGGTGCAGATCGGGGCAGTGACTGCCCTGGCGCAGCTGGTGGTGATGGGCGCCAAACGGTGGCCGGCGGGGGTGGTCGGTGTCGCGGGTCGCCGGGTCGCTGGCCTGGTTGAGGGTGCGGTGTTCGTGCCGCACGACCCGGCGCTCGCGGTGGGCGGCATCACAACCCAGGTCACCCCGGCCCCAGCGCAGGACGCGGTCACCCCGCTGCTGCGCAGCTGGGGGCTGCTGCCCGCGATTGACGCCAAGACCAAACGCAGCTGGAGAGGACGCCGGTGATCGGGCATCTGTTCGCGGTGATCACGATGGCCGATCCCGCCATCCCGAATCCCGCGCCCGTCGCACCCCCCGGCGCCGACAAAATTCTCGAACTGGTCGGCAACCTGAAGTGGGCATCGGGGGTCGCGCTGCTGGTCGGGTTCTTCGGTGGGCTGGTGGTCTGGGCCGGTGGCCGGTGGGTGGACCATCACCGCGCCGGACGCGTCGGCGTGATCATGATGCTGTGCGCGATGGCCGGGGCAATTCTCTATGGCATCGGCTACCAGCTGATCTCGCATTTCGCCGGGACCTGAGCCGATGTCGCATCCGGCTACCGAGGGCGATGCTCGACGTCGGGCTGGTCTGACCCTTTTCGGGATCGTCGTGGCGGTGCTGGGGCTGACCGCCGCGCTGGTCGCGGTCGTGGTCGCGCACAGCGCTCCAGGCGTGAGCAGCGCACCGACAAGAGTGGGGCCAGCACCGACAGCGCCTAGAAGTGAGGACTGGGCGGCGGCAGCGGAAAACGCGCTGGCCGGCCGCCCGATGCTGGCACTGCCGGCGCAGGCGGCGCAGCCGCAGGTGATGACCACCCAGGCCGCCGGACCTGCGATCACGCTGCCGCAGCCGACGCTGACGGCGGGGCGCTGGATCCCTGGTGGGTTCCCCGCCTCGGCTGAGGGTGCGTTAGCGCAGCTCAAGGCGCTGGATGAGGCCGGGATGAGAGGGGGTGACCCGCAGGTCTACGCGAGCGCGTACCGCGACCTGTCACTGCCGGGCGCGCCCGATCCGGGGTCGACCGGGCTGTCTGCGGTGCTGCGAAGCTTCCGGTCGCACGCAGGGCTCGCCGACACCGGCATCGTGCCGGGCCTGGAGGTGACCTACCAGGTCACCCACGGCCTGATCAAGGGCAGCACCGACACCGGCCGATACGCGGTGGTGTGCGTGCTGGGCGAGCTGTCGGTGGGCTATCAGGGTCGCACGATCAGCGCCGGTGTCGGCGACTGCCAGGCGATGCGCCAGACCGCCACCGGCTGGTGGATCAGTCCGGGCGCGCTGGCCGCCCCGGCGAGTAGCGCCTGGCCGGGCAGCGCTGATGCGGTCAACGCCGGCTACCGGGAACTGAGCTGACGTGTGGCCCTTCGATGACATCGGCGGCGCGCTGGGTGATGGTTTTAAGAACATGGTGGGCAGCGCGTTCGAGGCCGCGATGACCGCGATCTGGCAGGCCAGCCTGGCCGTGCTGCGCACGGCGTTTGGGCTCGCTGACCAGTTCAGTGTGTTCTCGGTGTCGACGACCGAGGGACCACTGAAGGTCGTCTGGCCGATGATGCTGTGGATCTCCGGGGTGCTGGCCATCGGGTTGTTCTCCTGGCAGCTGATCATGACCAATCTCCGGGGTGGCCGCGGGTTCATGCGGCTGGTCACCGGACCGGTGCAGTACGGGATCGCGCTGGCGGTCACCGTGGGCATGGTCGCCGCGTTTCTGGTCGCCACAGACGGGCTGACCGACGGCATCCTGACCTACGGGCTGGGCAGCAAGAACTTCACTGACGCGCTGTCGCACACCAGCTTCGGGGCCGCCGCCGAGGACGGCGTCAAAGCGGTCGTGCTGGGTATCTGCGCGATCGTCGGGGTCATCCCCGCGGCGATCGGCTACGTGCTGGAGATGCTGTTCCGCGAGGCCGCGATCTACGTGCTGGTCTGCACCGTGCCACTGGTGGCCGCCGGTCTGCTGGCCGGTGTCAGCGCGCCGTGGTTTTGGAAGACCGCCCGCTGGCTGCTGGCCGCGATCGTGATGAAACCGGCTCTGGCGCTGACATTGGTGCTCGGCGTAGCGATCACCGGGGGCTCCCAGGGCATGGCCGGCCTACTGGCCGGAGTCGGGGTGCTGGTGATCTCGCTGTTCGCGCCGTTCCTGCTGTTTGAGCTGTTCGCCTTCGTCGACCCGCATTCCGACGCGGGTGGAGCGTTCCGCGAGTTCCTGTCGGGGGAGGGGATGGACTCCTACGGCCCGAACAACCCCGCCCTGGCGCTGGCTGGCGCGGGGGGCGGCAGCGGCGCCATGGAGGCGGCCAACACCGGGCGCTTCGACGACTCGATCGCCGGTTACGACGAGGACTCGCTGGACGGCTCCGGCGAATCCTGCGCCGCCGGGCATGACGAGCAGGACGCCCGGCAAGATTCCAGCGCCGGGGGCGGTGGCTCGGGCCGGGGCAGCGGTCCCGGTGGTGGTGATGATCCGCCGCCTCTCGAACCGCCTGGCGAGGGCGGCGGGGGCCCGCCGCATCCCGACGACGGCGGAGGTCCCCGCGGTGGTGGACCAGGCGGTCCCCACCCCGATGGCGGTGGCGCGGGTGCCGCGGAGGAAGCAGCGGTGATCATATGACCGCGGGAGCTCGGATTTATCGTGGCCTGAGCCGCCGCGAACACGCCGGTTGGATCATGGGACTGACCCCGTGGCAGGCCCTGATCTGCCTGGCCTTGGCGGTGCCGGTGTTGTGGACGATCTCCGCCGGCCAGTTCCTCGACGCTCTGACGCTGGCCACGATCTGCGGGTTTATCGCGGTGCTGGTGGTGGTGCCGGTGCGGGGCCGTCCGGCGTTGCGCTGGCTGTGGCACCTGATCTTCTACCAGGTCGGGGTGCTCACCGGGTGGTCGCGGTGGCAGTCCAAGGCGGCCAGCGGCGCGCCGGTCGCCCCGGACGAGGCGGACCTGCCGGGGGTGCTGGCGCGGGTGTCGTTCCCCGACGGGCCACCGTTTCGCGACCAGGGCCGGATCTGCCTGATCCACGACACCGGCGAGGCCCGGTGGGGTGCCACGGCACAGCTGACTCACTCCGGGGTGGGGATGCTGTCCGACGCCCAGTGCGAGCGGCTGGCCGCCCGGCTGGGCAATTTGCTGAGCTCGATCGGGCACCGCGAGGGGATCGACCGGCTGTCGCTGCTGGTGCGCACGGTGCCTGATGACGGCACCGAGTACGACGCGTGGCGCACGGGCCACGAAGTGCCCGATGCGCCCGGGCTGGCCCGGCAGGCCACACAGGAACTGGACACGGTGATCGGCAGCGTCAGCGTGCGCCACGAGGTGTTCGTCACCGTCTCCGGTCGCGAGGACGCGCTGCGCAAGCCCGCCGCCGCGGCGGGCGGTGGCATCGCGGGGCGAGCGTTCGCGCTGTATCGGGTGCTCGATGGCCTGGAGGACCCTCTGAAGGCGCTCGGGGCGCAGAGCGTGGCGTGGCTGTCCGGTTCGGGGATGGCCGAGGCGATCCGGACCGGGTTCAACCCGGCCAGCGCGGCGGTGCTCACCACGGGCCAGCTGCGGAGCACTGACGGAGCGCCGGGGTTGCCGTTGGCGGCGGCGGGACCGACCCAAGCACCGCCGGCGTCACCGCGGGCCTACACCCACGACGCGTTCACCACCGTCAGCTACAGCGTGCTGATGCCCGAGGCCGGCACGGTGTTTGGGTCGCTGGGTCCGCTGTTGGCGGTCAAGACCGCCGGGGAGCGTCGCTGTCTGGCCATCCACTACGAGGTAATGGACGCCCGGCGGGCCGCGCGGGCGGTGCAGGGCAACCGGTTTCGCACCAACGTGATGACCGACTGGAAAAGCTCCCGAGGCTTCGCCACCACCGCGACCGACGAGCGCGAAGCCACCGGAGCCCAAGCGCAGGAGCGGGCCGTGGCCGCGGGACACTCCCTCGTGCGTTTCGCGGTGGCGGCCGCGGTGACGGTGCCCCGGCACTGGAATGTCGAAGATCACGCCGCCCGGTTGGAGAACGACGCCGCCGGCCGGTTTCGGCTGTTGCGTTTGGAGTTGGCGCAGGACTCGACGTTCGTGGCGGCGTGCCTGCCGGTCGGGATCGGCCTGTCCCGGCTGCGGGGCGGTGTGCTGTGAGCCCGGCCGCGGAACGCTCCGCCGCGCAGCTGCTGTCCACGTTCGGGCCGCCGCCACCGCGCAGACCAGCCCCACTGGCGATATCCCCACCCCAGGGGCAGCGGGTCAACCAGCCCCGGGCACCCCGCCGAGGCACACCCCGCCCGGGTTCGGGGTGGGCGCCGGTGGAAGCACCGTTGGCGATCTACCAGGCCTCCACCCACGAAATCGGTGGGCTGTTCCCGCTGCTGGCGGCCAACGGGATCCCCGCGGTCGGCGCGCGGATCGGCTACGACACCCTGTCCGGCGGGGCGTTTTACTGCCATCCGATCGAATGGGTGCTGCGCGGTCTCGCGACCAATCCCAACCTGGTCATCTTCGGGGAGCCCGGGCGGGGCAAGAGCAGCACCGTCGTCGCGTTGCTGTTGCGGATGACGCTCTTCGGCATCAAGACGCTGATCAGCGGTGATGTCAAAGGCGAGTACAGCCCGCTGGCGCGGGCCCTGGGCATCACCCCGATCGCGCTGGGCCGGGGCGATGGGCACCCTCACCGTCACCACCTAGGACCTCGGGAACGGGTACTGACAGACACGGCTGAGCACGTGCCGTAACTTTGATCGGCGTGAGCAGCGCCCATCGTCGCCCACGAACCGCGCGGGGACACCTCACGCGGCTCGTCGCTGTCGTTGCGGTGCTTGCCGGGCTAGTTGTCTTGCAGTGGCCCCAGTGCCCCGATGGCATGATCGCGGCGTATCCCACTCACGGCGCAAGCCCGCCCATGGCGGTCACCGCCGATCAGGACTGTGGCCTGGCCATGGCGATGACCGAGGTCAACGATCATCCCCAGGACAATGCTGCGCTGTGCGCGCCTCACCACGCGCCCGCCCTGGCCCGGGTCGGAGGCAGTTCATCGGG
>QHBZ01000138.1 GCA_003244055.1 Pseudonocardiales bacterium
AAGATCGGGAAACTTGGGCTTAGACGGCGGCATCGACGAGTTCGACGAGTTGCGCGAGAGCAGGTGCTCCAGTCTGGCCAGCTTCCCCGCCAACGCCTCGTTGACCTCCACCAGATCCGCGACCTGCGTGGGTAGCATCGTGATCCGCGCATCCCGCTCCGCGAGGAGCCTGATCAGCTCCTCACGCGGCATGTCCTCCGGCGCGACCACCCGAAGATCACACTACGACCAGGCCACCGCACCCGTGATCAACACGCTGAGATCGTCACATTCGTCCCGGCAACTACTCTGTTCCCCGGGTCATGCACGACGCAACGGCGAGAAGACACCCACCGATGCAGTCGTCGCGGCAGCCAAAGCGGCCTCGCTGATCCGCCAGCTTTCATACCCGCCCTCGTCATCGACCAGAACTTCGAGCAGACCGGCCCGGTTCAGACGCGCGGCCGCCGCCTCAACCACCTCCCGCGACAGCGACGTCTCCCTCATCAGACCAAACGGTGTCACATACGGCGTCGACCGCGACCGCTCCGACACGCTCACCCGAAGCCTCGACGTCCTCACCGCGAGCACCCCGAACACCAGCAACGTCTCCGGCTCAGCCAACGCAGCGATCACAGCACGAGCGTCGTCAATGGCCATATCGATCACCATAGCGGCGACCCGACGCCAGCCGACCGGCCCCGCCGCAGCCGCGGATCAACGCATCAACCAACGTCCAACGGCTGAATATTTACCTTCTCCTGTCCATGACGTCAGCTGCCACGAACGCGTCGCTGTGGTGGGTGGTGGGGTGGTGGGGTGATGTCTGATGTCGGCCATGGGGTGGTGCGGCACCTCAGGCGTCGTCGGTCACCCCACTGCCGCCAGACTGCGGTTCGCCTCCTGGAATGCGGCCGTCACCGTCGCGGAGATCCGGCCACGGTCGGAGACCACATGACCGGCCTCGCGGGCCCATGCACGGATCGCCGCGGTCTGATCGCGACTCTGCCGCGTGCTCACAGTGGTGTTCCGCCGGGCGGAGGAGGCAGTGAGCTTGCTAACCTTGCGGCCAGCGTTGGCGTAATCTTCGAAGATGTCCCGCAAGATCCCCGCATTGTTCGCCGTGAGGTCGATGTCGAACACGACCCCGTCGAGGCTGAACGTGACCGTCTCGTCAGCTTTGTCGCCCGACAGGTCATCGATCAACTCAACCTTAGTTACCTGCGCCACAGAATTCTCCTACACGTAGTTGAGGGATTTTCTGTGCCAGCATAGACCAATAGCGTCGAAAGAGTCGCATAGGGGCGGTTAGCACGCGTAGGCCAGGTCGTGAAACATTCGGTTCCGGCACGCGATCCCCGCAGTGATCTAACAGGGTGAGGCAGCGGGCGCGGAACGATCCAGCCCGGGCAACTGCGCCGCACCCGCCGTGGCGCCAGGTACAGGACCCACGGTAAACAGTCAGCCGTCTTGCACAGCCGGCCCGCTTGTGTTTTGGCTGTTGCGCCACTGTTGAGGGGGCATATCAAGGGCGTTAAGCAGGCCGGTGAGAAGGTCAAAGACGCCGTGAACGACATCGTCAACAAGTATCCGCGACGGGGATAGGTCCCCTTCTCCCCTTCCCGCGCTTAGCCCGCACGACGATCGGATCCGGGGTGAGAGCCGATCGTCGCGCCAACCGGTTCACCCACGTCGCGGGGTGTGAGGGTTATAGTCATGCGCCATGTCCCTTGTTGCGACTGAAGCTGGGCTGCTCGCCGCGCAGCTCGAGGCCCGGGGTTTCCTCGCGGGTATCGGGAAGACCATCCTGTTCGTGATCATCATTGTGGTCGTCATCGGCGCGTTAATCGGGTTCTCGGTGGGCCGGCGCAGGTAGACCCGCGGTGTCGATCACGTGATCGCTGATCCTCTGTAGGCCTCCTGCCCGAAAACGCCGGATGCGGCTCGGGAATGACGGTGCACGCACCACCCTGATCAAGGACTACACCGGCCGGCACCTGCACCGACTCCGTCATCCATCGTCGCCTGCTTCCTGCGTCAGCTTCTCGTGAGCATGGCGCAACAGCGCCAGGGGCGTCCCGCCTGATCACCACTGTCGTGCCCAACCCTGGGACCATCCCGGAGCGGAGGCCCATGAGGCACCGGTGCTTGGTCAGGAGCCTTGGGAGTCTGGCTACCGTGCGTGTCGACGACCCGTGACCTGCACCGATAGCCGAATCCCACCGTCAATCGACGACCTGTACCTCGTCGCCGACGTGCAGGGTGTTGTAGAAGGTTTGCGCGGCGGGCTGGGTGAGGTGCACGCAACCGTTGGAGCGGACTGTGACGCTGCCTTGGTGGAAGGCGTCGCCGCCGTTGAAGAACACCGAGTAGGGCATCGGCGCGTTGTGGAATTCGCTGCTGCGGTGGTGGAGATCCTTCCAAGTCACGAAAAAGGTTCCTGGGGCGGTCGGTGCGCTGGCCTTGCCGGTCGCTACCGGGACCGGCCCATAGGTGACATTACCGCCTCGCATGAGCCAGGCCTGTTGAGAGGACAAGTCGACGCAGGCCACAGCCGCCGCGGAACACCGGGAGCCGCTCGGCGCGGCCGAGGCCTCGGTCCCAGCGATCAGCAGCGCCACAGCGGCTACCAGCCCGGTACCAACGGTCTTGGCTGTGCGCAGGATCGGGGGGACGGGTGGGCGCTTGATGTCCAACTCTCCTGCAGACTCGGGCGGCGTCCCCAACAGATGATCGTTCCGCTGTGGAGGCCCGGTACCCGCACTGCAGACGGACCCGCAGGTTGCTAGTGGGCTCACCGTTTTCACCGCGAAGTAACCAGATTGTGAGTGGGGGTATGTCGGGGGGACCCAAGGCTCACCGCGCGGGCCCGGGCACGCCGCATGTGCGGTGTCGCCGGGAACCTACCGAAACCCCGCGCAGGGCTCATTGCGACACGCTGACAACGGAAACGCGATTCGGCCCGGAACTTCCGAACATCCCCAGCGCGCGAAGTGGGCTGTTTCTCTGGCTCAGCGCTGCGAGAGACGCCCAAGTGCTCCAGAACGCGGGGATCAAGCTGACGTCGTGGTCTCGACGATCTTGGGCAAGACCGGCCGGGCGCTGGGCCAGGCACTGGCTGATGTGGCCACGATCGGGATTTCGTCCGAACGGTCCATCCGCCGCGGTGAGGTCCTCAGCGAGCAGCTCATCGCCGCGACCGAACGCGCTCTGCACCCGCCCCCACCAGAGCTAATCGCCCTGACCTGCAACGAATCCGACACCTGTTCACCAAGCTGATCACCGAACCCACCCGCCGACTCACCGATCCGCTGGCCTGGTTACGTTGGCGACGGCGCCATCAACACCAAACCCGCGCCAGCCACTACCGCCGCCAACAAGCTCAACTCACATGATCACGGTCTACGGCTGGAGTACTAGCGGCATCGAGCCAGCTGGTTCGCCTAAGAGTCTGTTGGCGAACGTCTCAAGCGG
>QHBZ01000139.1 GCA_003244055.1 Pseudonocardiales bacterium
CCTCGGTGGTCGCCTCGGCTGCGACCGTCGTGGGCCTGGCGCTCGGGCCGATGATCAGTGGCCTGTTCGTGCAGTAAGGACCTTGGCCGACCCAGCTCGGAACCCGGTGATGGTGTGCACGGCGGCGCATAGGCCCGAAGATGGCCTGCATCTCCTGTGGGTGGCCGATGTCGAGGTTGCCGGTGCACAGCGCCTCAAAGGGGGACCGGGCGTGGAGGGTGCGTCGAACACGATGGTGCGGGAGACGTCGACCTGGCGCATGGAGATGTCCCACGAGTAGCCCGCGGCCCGGTCGGCGTCGGTCAACGGCAGTGGTAGCAGGGCCCACCGGCGCTCGCAGAACACCCGGATCGTCCCGGGCCCGAGGCTGTCGCAGATACGCTGCAACCCGGCGGGGTCCTCGGTGATACGTAGTGCAGGTGAACACCCGCTGGAACTCCTGAGCCACCCCCACCGCGGCGACCCCGGTCCGCCCCTCTCGGGTCAGCCACTCCAGATGCGGCGCATCACCTCCAGCTTGCGATCCCCCTTCGCGAAGCGGATCACCCACCCGTTGAGATAGATCCGATCGAAACACTCCAGATCCAAACCCACCTGCCCATCAAGGATGTCGTTCACAGTCACGACATCGACATCGACATCGACATCGACATCGACATCGACATCGACATCCACATCGACATCGACATCGACATCGACATGATTGATGCCCTGCTCGGCCAGCTGCTGAGCCTGGTCGATGTCGTCGCGGTAGTAGCTGTTCCCGCCGTCGATGACCACATCGCCGCGATCGAGTTGTCGGGCCACATCGGTGAGCACCTGGTCGGTAAGCGCGGCCGGCACCATCACCCACACCGCCCGCGGCACCTCGAGCTTGCCGGCGAGATCGGCCAGCGAATCCGCACCGACGGCGCCGCGCAGCCGCCGCACCAGGTTGGACCCCATCCGTCCCAAACCGACCATCCCGACCTGCATCCAGATTCCCTTCCGTCGTTGCTACGGCACGGCGACACGCCGACGTGCCCGACCCGACCGGCGACATGTACCCAACCGGGAGCCCGCGCCCGGTTCATGCGGTGTCCACCCGCAAGGCGGGCGAGAAACCCCTGCCTGCCGGCGCACGGGGCCACGGTGATGCGCCACGGCCGACGGTGTCGGCGTTCCGACGATCAGGAACAAACCATTCCGTGACGGCGTCGGGGCACCACGGTGGGCCGACCGCGCACGGCCGTGCCGCTTCCACGTGGCGCCGCTCCGCTCTGATGTGACCTGCGCCACTGAACGCATGAGCCGCCGTCGGGTCGGGGACCCCATTCAATTGACTAATCAGTCCACTTTGTGTGTCAGTCAACCCGAGTGTGGAAGAAGGCAAACGATGACCCGGTTGGAGAACGGTCAGATTTTTCCGTCGTTGCAGTTGCCCCTGGTCGGCGGTGGGACGCTGTCTGTGCCCGAGGACCTGGAGGGGTCCTACGGGGTGGTGCTGGTCTACCGCGGCGCGTGGTGCCCGTTCTGCAACGCGCAGCTCGCGGCGTTCGGGCGGGCGACCGACAGCCTCGAGGGTGCCGGGATCAGGGTGGTAGCGCTGTCGGCAGATGACGAGCAGGCCGGCCGTGAGCTGATCGACAAGCGGCACCTGAGCTTCCCGGTCGCACACAGCGCCGATGTGGAGAAGGTGGCCGGCGCGCTCGGCGCCTATGTCAACGACGAGCCGGCGTATCTGCAGTCGACCGGGTTCGTGCTCGGCCCGGACGGGGCGGTCGTGACCGCCGTCTACTCCTCGGGCGCGATCGGGCGGTTGATGCCCGAGGACGTGGTCGGCCTGGTCACGCACCTCAAACAGGGCTGATAGCCAGCTTCGAGTTCTGCGCATCCGGAAAGGACTTCGCATGGATCTGCACGGACGTTCCATTGTGCTCACCGGTGCCGGGAGCGGCATCGGCCGCGCCCTGGCGCTGCAGCTGGCCGACCAGCAGCCGCGGCTGACCCTGGTCGGGCGCCACCGCGAACCGCTCGACGAGGTCGCCGAGGCGGTGCGCGCGCAGGGTGGGCAAGCCCACGTCGTGGCCGCCGACCTGACCGCGGCGGGCGCCCCCGCCACGGTCGCCGAGGAGGCTCGCCGGCAGTTCGGCGGGATCGATGTTCTGATCAACAACGCCGGGAATGTGCGGGCCGGGCGGCTGGAGGACGTCGAGGAGTCCGAGGTGATCTCCCAGATCGCGTTGAACCTCACCGCGGCGATCCTGCTCACCCGCGCCGCGCTGCCGGCCCTGCGCGCCGGCGGCGACGCGCTAGTGGTGAACGTCTCCTCCGGCATCGCGCTGGTTGGCATGCCGTTCTACACCACCTACGCCGCGGCGAAGGCCGGCATCGCGGCGTTCGGTGAGGCGCTGCGCCGCGAGCTGTACGGCGAGGGTGTGCACGTGCTGACCGTCTACCCCGGCGCGACCAGCACCCCGATGATGGACACCTCCAAGGCCGGGCCCGAACACGGCTTCGACTACGAGAGCCCCGACAACGTCGCGACCGCCGCGCTGGCCGCGATCACCGACGGCAGCCTCGCGGTCATCCGCGGCGGCGACGCCCGCCGCCAGATGATCGCCACCAACCGCGAGGACCCCGCCGCGGTCGACCGGCTGCTCGCCGAGCGCAAGGACGCCCTGGAGAAGGCCGTCGCCGAGCACTCCAGCCTCTGACCGGCAGGCAAGCGGCGAGGGCCGCCGCGGGTCGGGTCAGGGCTGGGCCCGGCGGCCGGACGAGCCGCCGAGCAATGTCGCGAACACCAAGCAGCCGACCAACAGCAAGGCGACAACCAGGAAACGGACAGCCACCATGATGACGACACCGAACGTGACCATGCCGCGCGACATCGCGCAGGCCCTGCAGGCGGTCG
>QHBZ01000140.1 GCA_003244055.1 Pseudonocardiales bacterium
AGGAACTCACGGGTTATCTCTTACATCACCCACACCATCCGGGTTCGGCAACTGGACGCTCAACCTCACCCCACCCGACCAAGCCCCATACCACCCGGCTTGATCTGGAACCCCGCGTCCTGTTCGCTCCCACGGCCAACTGATCAAGGTCCGGGCGGCAAGGCAGCCCGTCGCGGACCGGACCGGGCCGGGCCGGCCCACCGCTCCCGGGTGCCCACTGCGTCGCGGCCCTCGGCCGTTTAAGGATTGGCTGCGTGCGGTTGATGCCCTGTAGCGTGCCGATCATGGCTTGTCGCATTTCCGAACTGGTGATCAATTGCCGGGATCCGCAACGGCTGGCGGCGTTCTGGTGCGAGGTGCTGGGCTTCATCGTGCTCGACCCCGACGACGACGGCGCGGTGGAGATCGGACCACGGGAAGGGTTCGGCGGATTGCAGCCGACTCTGGTCTTCAGCCCCACTACCGAGCCCAAGGCGGGCAAGCTGCGGCTGCACATCGACGTCAACGCCACCGACCGCGATCAGGACGCCGAACTCGAACGCCTCCTGAAGCTCGGAGCGCGCCCGGCCGACATCGGCCAGACCGGCGAGGAGCCCTGGCACTGCCTGACCGACCCCGAAGGCAACGAATTCTGCCTCCTGCAAGCCCGCCTGAGCTGAGCATCGGCCCGCACCGGCAAACGCCGAAACCACACCCTCAGAGCGCGCTCAACAAGGTGTCGTTAAGGATCGACGCACCAGGGTCGAAGTAGGCATGAGCGCTGGTCAGGTTGACCATCGACGCTGACCGACCGCACAGGGCGACGGTTCGGGCCGCCCGGGGCCTGAGCGGCGGGTTACTGTTCCTGCTGAGCCTCTGGCTGGGCGCCGAACGGGTGACTCATGCCCCGCGACCGCTGACGCGGCCCGGTCGTTGTGGTTCTGGTGCCACGGCGTCCGCCGCGGCCGGGCAGAGAGGACGGCAGCGTGAGTGAGATCGACCCGTACGCCGAGCTGAAGCGATAGATGACCGAGGCCGAGGAGCGCTTTGCCTCTGAGGTCGAGGGCGCGACGATGACCATGCTGAAGGACGACGGGGTCTACCGCCACCTGACCTTCCGCTTCCCGAAGGCATCGGCCTGTGACGAGGATCGGAACAGGATCCTGAACGGGTTGCCGCCCGCCGCTTTGATGGGTGGGTCCTTGATCAGCGTGGTGGTCTGTTGCCGCGCATTTGTTGAGCGACGGCGAAAATCCTCTTGCGCTCCACAGGAGCGACTTTGGAGCGCAGTGCGGCTCGTACCGGCGCAAGATCCGTGACGCGGCAGGCTGTGGCCGAGCGTGGACGCCTCGACGCGAGAGACTGAGCGTTGTCATGAAACTCCAAGACATGTCCCTCGGTGCGCGTCTGGCCGCCCACAATGCCGTCTCCACATCCCTGGCCTTACACAGCGACCGCGGACTGCGCGAGCTCGTGGATACGGCCGCGTCGATTGGTTCAGGCATCGGTGGAAAGTCGGCGCTGTTGGAGGTCGCGGGCCTGCCCGTCTTCGTGAAGCAGGTACCCCTCACCGATCTGGAGAGGCAACCGGAGAACGTCCGGTCCACGGCGAACGTGTTCGGGTTGCCCACCTTCTGCCAGTACGGCATCGGCTCGCCAGGCTTCGGGGCCTGGCGAGAGCTCGCGGTGCACACCATGACGACGAACTGGGTGCTCGCGGGCCACTACGAGGGCTTCCCCCTGATGTACCACTGGCGGGTGCTCCCGGCCTCTACGGCATCTCTTCCCGAGGAACTGGCCGACGTGGAACGGGCCGTCGCCTACTGGGGAGGCAGCTCCCAGGTGCGCCACCGGTTCGATGCACTTGGGCAGTCGTCGGCGACCGTTGCGCTGTTCCTGGAGTACATCCCGCAGAACCTGCACGAGTGGATGGGTGTCCAGATCGCTGCCGGCGGCGAAGCAGCTGACCGAGCCTGCGTCATGGTAGAGCGGGAGCTCGAGGCCGGAACCTCGTTCATGAACGACCACGAGCTCCTGCACTTCGACGCCCACTTCGAGAACATCCTCACCGACGGCCAACGACTCTTCTTCGCGGACTACGGCCTGGCCATCTCCTCCCGGTTCGACCTGTCCCGAGAAGAAACCGACTTCTTCGACCGACACCGGACCTACGACCGTTGCTACACCGCCACCTACCTGGTGCGTTGGCTGGTCACAGCCCTGTACAGGTACGACACGGAAGACCGCGACGCATTCGTGCGCGCGTGGGTCGACGGCAAGAACTTCCCGGACATCCCTGGGGCGACCTCGGCGATCTTTACCCGTCATGCGCCGCTCACCGCGGTGATGGCGGACTTCTATCGCCAGCTTCAGCAGGAGAGCCGGGAGACCCCGTACCCGCTGGAGGAGATCCGCCGGCTCGGTGGGTTGTAGGGAATCAGCATCAATCGCCGCCGTTCCCACCAACGTGCTCAAGCAGCGGGAACCTGTGGACGACCCGCCACGAGTCAGGCGCCTCTGTACCTGCGATGAGCAGCACATTGTCGACGCGAGCGAGAACCGGCAACCCGCGTCGTACCGCCTGTTCGGCGTCCCCCAACTCGCTCAGCGAGCCACGGCGGCGCTCCGCGACAGTCAGATGCGGCACGACACCGTCGTAGGCACCGGCATACGGCGGATGTGCGGGGAACTAAGCCTGGATCCACCGGTGGAATT
>QHBZ01000141.1 GCA_003244055.1 Pseudonocardiales bacterium
CCGAATCGCTACCCGCCACCCACCATCCCAGTACGGCGAATGTGGTTCACCAACAGGCTCTAAGCGAACAGGCGTCGCCTCCCACAGTCCCACCGACGTACAGGATCTGATCGTCTGTCGACGGCGGAAAACATCGGTTCGGGTTCGGGTTCGGGTGTGGTTCGGCCGCCGACCGGTGGATCGATCAGCACCGCTTCACGGCGGCTACCCACTCGCCTGTGCCGGCGAGGTGCTGGCCTTGGTGCCCCCGTTTCCGAGTGCACGACCAGAGCAGGATCAGGGTTTGCGGGGCTCCGTCAACCCACTTGAACCCGCACTCCTGGGACGCGTTGATCGTATCGGAGTGCGAGGTGGGATCCGGGTCACCTACAGCAACGTGTTTGAACTCGTCTTGTTGGAGTCTGCCGCTTCGCGGGTGGCAGTGCCGGAATCTCCACGGGATGCCCATGTCGGCCTCTCCCCTGCTGGCAGGGACCTGACCAAAGTCCTTGAATCTGGCTGTTGAGCTGGGCTGATACGTCCGGCTGGACATTTTGGTCCGTGCCTGCGACACAGTTGCCGTGGTGTCGTCTGGCGGGCCGGCTGGTCGAACGGCCGCTGTCGCCGCCGCGCTGGCTGAGCTCGGCGTATGTCCCGAGGAGCGGGTGCTGATCATGCTGCGCGGAAGTCCCGGCTTGGCCGAGGCTTTCGCCGCCACGATCCAGCGAAGAGCGGTGCCACTGCCAATGAATCCGCTGCTACCAGCGCACGACCTCGTCGCAGTCGCGGCCGAGGCACGTGCCCGACTGGTGTTGGCCTCGCGATCAGATCCATGCGCTAGCTGATCTGGATGCCGAGCCACCGATACTGGTCGATGGGCCGCAGGGACTCTGGGCAGCAGCTGCACTGCCACTGCGCCAAGCGGAAGTGTCCACAGGGCGCCGATTGAGAGATTGAGCGAACGGCTGTTACGGCACAGTCGTCTATGTCGATTGCTTCGGGGGTTCGAATGGGCCCCCGGTGATGTTGTCCGCCCAGCAGACGGTGGCCGTGGACTGGGCGGCGGATATGCTGCGGGTTAGCTGGCGCAGTTGCTCGAAACGGGCGGTTCCGACGTCGGTGAGCGCCGCCCGGGCCATGCCCCCCGGGTGCGGGTTGGTCAGCGTCACCAGGTCGTCCTGGCGCAACGCGGTGAGGGCATCGGTGATGTAATCCGGTACCCGGTGGCCATGGTCTCGCCACCGGTCACCCAGCTTCGTTACTCCACCGGCGCTGACCCTGCGCAGCGCGAGCCAGTGGTATAGGTCAGCGCCGGTCAAGGGTTCCTCGCGTTTCATCGCTCGGTGAGAGCTGCGCGTACCGAGCCCGCCCGCGGTCGGTCAGCGACAGCCTCGCCAGCGTGGCCAGCCGGTCCCGTAGCTGCTCGGTGGACAGCCCGCGCGCGTCGTCGGCCAGCGTCACGACCTGACCGAGCGTCCACTGCAACCGTCCGATCTCCTCGACTGTCGCCGCGAGCTGGTCGACGTAGGCCGGACGGTCGCTGGTGGACGGCCCACTCACTGCGGCAACCTAAAGTCCGCGAGGAAGATCGCACGGCAGGGCTCGCACGCCGGGCCGGGTGGTGGCTGGTCGTGTGGTTGACAGCTGTGGGCAGCAGATGCCTGCAGCGTGCCTGAGCGGTCCGGGGAGGTGGCTGCCCTCGGGGTAATAACAGGTGCACGCAGAGTCCCGCGACACCGCCCAGCGCGCCGAGCCGGTCACCCGGCACCCCTGGCATACGACCGGACATACCTGCCCGCCGACAGTCGGGCGGGTAACCGCACAGCCCCGCGCGGTCGAAACACGAGCACGGTGCCATCGGGCAGCAACTCGCCGCGGTGGGTGTCTCGGTCGGCCATGGACCGCACGTACCAGTTCACGGTTGGTGAGCCAGACGACGCCGACAAGCACGCACAGACCGCCACCAGCGCTGTCACGGCCAGCCAAGTCTCCGGGCACCCGCCAAGAACCGCCGCGGTCACCCGGACCGCATCCTGGGCCAACCGCTGCATCCCGCACTCGCCGATCGGTAGGTGCAAGACACCCGGGTACCGCGAGGCCGATCCGTTACCCATCATCTGGACTCGAACGCTCATCGGTCGGAACTCGCCGTCACGGACCCCGTCCACGAAGGTCACCCACTCCGAAGCAGCGAATCGAAGGTCCGGCCGGGTGGGGTTGTTGGAGTCTCGCAGTGCCACGGCACCGCGGCCAAGCTCAGTCACTTCCACACGCTCTTGGCCATCGGGAGAACTCTTGGTGCTCCTGCGGCAGGTCAGGCTGCTGATGTCACGCGCGTACAGGGCGGTTTTGTCCATGATCGTCTCCCACCTTTGGTGGTGCCTCACCCGTTTAAGGGAGTGCTCCTGTCATTGCTGGGGTCCGTGAGTGAACATACTTTGAACGAATATACTGTGGAAAGTGGAAATTCGAAATGAACAGAGACGGATCCAGCATCCAGTCTGGCAAGTTCAGCTTCGTTTGCATATGACTTAACTATGCGCACGCTCAGCCGCGCGTGCATATGCTCAATTATCCGCAAGCTCAGTGCAATGTCAGGAACAAGAGTCGCCGGTCTCGCCGTGTTGATCTTCCGAACGTCGCGATGGGACCGACCGGCCGCCGGGAGCCCAGGGGAGCATGACGGGGGCAGCTCCGCTTCAACCAACGGCCGACCGGGGGTCCTTATTCGTGGTGTCGCGATTCGTGGTGTCGCGCGAACCTTCCCGGGGCATCGGCGATCCGATCTGTTCTCGGCCAAGGCCGGATGGCCGGGATGAGCATCCAGATCGCCGCCACACTGGGAGGTAAACATTCACGTGGTCGGCCAGATGACGGACTCCAGGGCTGGGAGGGAAGCTGTGCGCGAGGCCTGTCAGGCGTCGGTGTGAGGTGGTCATCGGTCGGCGTGTCGTGTTGATCTAGGTCCGGACTGTGGTGATCATGTCTGGGTGCCCGAGCCTGCGCCGGCTACGCCGGGGTGCGAGTCGTGCGGGTCCCGGGACATGGTGATCGCTGCGCAGGCCAAGGCGATCGAGCAGCTGACCGCGGCGAACGCGCGGCTGGTCGAGCGGGTCACGGCGTTGGAACGGATCGCGGGCCGCAACAGCGGGAACTCCTCCATGCCACCCTCCTTTGATGATCTTTTGGGGAGGAGTAAGCCGCAACCGAAGCCGGTGAAGGGGTCGGGGCGCAAGCGGGGCAAGCAGCCGGGTGCGGCGGGCAGTTCGCTGCCGTGGGTGGCGTTTTCCTGATGAGCACGTGGCGCACCGCCCGCACGGCGGGTGCGGGTGCGGAGCGGATCTGGCCGAGGCGACCGAGGTGGGCATCGAACGCTCCCACCAGACCCATGATCTCCCCGAGATCCGGATCACGGTGCTCCAGCACGACGTGTACCGGGTCCGCTGTGCGTGCGGCCGCGAGCATGTCGCCGCGTTGCCCGACGGGGTGTCCTTGGCGCCGAGCAGTTACGGGGTGAATCTGCGCTCGCTGGTGGTGTACCTACTGGTTTACCAACACGTCCCGGTGGGGCGCTGTGTGGAGTTGATCGGCGATCTCACCGGTGGGGCGGGCCCGTCGAGCGGGTTCGTGCAGTCCATGCTCACCCGGTGCGCGGCCGCGGTGCGCCCGACCGTCACGCTGATCAAACGTTGATCACTTTGGCATATGTGGTCGGGTTCGACGAGACGACCCTGCGCGTCGGTCCGGCCGGGCACAAACGCTACGTCTTGTCGGCCTCCACCGAGGACTACACCGCCTTGCACCTGGGTGGTCGGGACCTGCCCTCGTTCCGAGAGTTCGGGATCCTGCCCGCCTTCGCCGGGGTCGCCGTTCATGACCGCTACCAGAACTACTACAACCCGGCCTGGGCGCAGCTGGCCGGGCACCAGGCGTGCACCGCTCACCTACTCCGGGACTTCACCGACGCCGCGGAGTCTCATCCGCGCGCGGTATGCCCCCGAGCAGGCCCAGCGCGCGTTGCGTGGGCTGATCCACGCCTGGCACGACGCCCGCGACGCCGAACGCACGGCGATCCCAGCGCCCCTCGCCGACCCGCTGATCAGCGAGTTCCGCCACGCCATCCGAGTCGGCCTCGCCGAAGTCCGACCCAACCCCGGCCCCCGCAGTTCCACCGCCCAGCCGCCCGGACGGACTCTGCCGGAGTTCTGCCGCGACCACCAAGGCGACGTCCTGGCCTTCTGCACCGACACCCGCATCTGGCCCACCAACAACCTCAGCGAACGCGACTTGCGGCCCGCCAAGACCCAACAGAAGATCTCCGGTCGGCTCACCAGCGAGGACGTCACCCAGGGCCGCCTCGACATCCGCAGCTACATCGACACCATCCGCAAACACAAAGCCGACGTCATCACAGGCATCCGCGCCGCGCTGACCAACGACCCCTGGCGACCACCGATCCCCGCGCCAACCTGACCGACGCGCCCAGCCAACTCACCCGCCGACATCCCAAACACGGCGGAATCCCAGCATGCCCGCGGAACGGAACGTGAATGTTTACGCTGGGAGGGCGCTTGGCCGCCGTGGGCCCGATCCCGGTACACGGAGCTCGCCACGACGCCCACGCCTTCGCCGCCTCCGGCCTGACCGCCCTGCTCACCGGCATGTCCACCGCGGCTGACTTGGGCTATGTCGGTGTCGAGGGCATCGAGTTCGTTCCGTTCAAGCGATGCCCCGGTAGCGACCTCGACACCAGTCAAGCCGAATTCAACAACCCGTTGAGCAAAATCCGAGCCGCCGTCGAATAGCATGCTTCAAGTCGTCACCAGACTTTACTTCTTCACCGCTTATGAATAAGCGTCCCGGTCGTCTCGTCGAACTTGCCTCCTTCCGCGCTCTGAATGAACGCGGCCATTTCAGAACGGGCGAAGATGAGAACGGGTCCGCTTGGGTGCCGGGAGTTGCGCACGGCGATCTTTCCCCCTACCAACTCTGCCAACTCCACGCAGTCCCCGCGGGGATTGCTGTGCCTACTCTTTCGCCAGGTGGCCGCCAGAAACGAGGTGGCCGGCACACAGTTGGTGGTCTGTGACATGTGGATCTCTCCATTAAGCTCCGCCGGCCAGCTCCCCAGATCGTTCAAATCACCTAAAACAGCTTAAGTCGCGCTACGGCGATGACCGGGCAATCCTAGTAGTTCTTGCAGGGGTGTTGCCCGCCACGCTCAGTG
>QHBZ01000142.1 GCA_003244055.1 Pseudonocardiales bacterium
CCGCCCCTGGCCACCACCTCTGATCAGCCCAAACGCTCGTGTCCAACATCGTGTCCAACTCCGATCGTCTCAGTTGTCGTCTCAATTGCGCCGCGGAGCCACGCCAGTTCGATCTTTAGTGCCGCCCGCGAGGGGTGCTCGGCTGACATGGCACTAATGGCTGACGGCGAGCTGCAACCCTCCACCCGCGTTGTCGGCGCTCCCGGCCGCGCCACCTGATCGCCCTGCCGCCACCACCGCGGCGGCGGCTTCTTCCTGACGCGTTGCCCCAGGCAGACACTCAGTCCGATGGCGCTGCTGGGACACATTGAGGAGCCCGCTTCGGCTGGCTCGGCGATTTCATGGCCTGGGTGGTGCGTAGTTGAATCGGTCTCGGGTCTTGTCCATGTCGGTTGCGTCGAGGGCAGTGTGCCAGAGGCGTACACCACTCGGGCGAAGCACACGTGCGCCGCTCCAGCCGGCAGTCTCGATCTTGGACTGGCCATCGCCGATGGCGATCTCAAGGGCTGGTTCGAGGTCTGTGTCGTGGGAAGCCAGGATGACAACTTCGAACTGGGGGTCGAGTGCGGCCCGCACGACCTTGAGCGCCACCAGGACATCAACGCCCTTCTCCTGCGCGGGCTTGTTTGGCCAGTCCGGCGGGTAGCGCAGCGTCCGGTAGACGACATCGACGCGCTTGTCACGGGTCCATTGGGACTTCTGACGCTGGGAGATGCCGTAGACGTAGGGGTCTCGGGCGTTGCTCGGGGAGCCACGAAATACCCGCACTGCGGTGAGAACGGCCCGCTGCTGAGTCGCATCGCGCTGCCGCGTGGCTCGCAGGGCGATGACCTGCTCCGCAAACCGGAGCGGGTGGATCAGACACTCGTGAGCAGGCAGACCCGGGGGCGCAAACAGGTCGCGCGCAGTGAGGTGGATGTTCTGGTAATCGATGACGACACAGACCCGCGGGTCCACCACGCCTCCAAGAAAAATCCCCGCCAGTCCCGGAGGACGGCGGGGAGCAAGAAACTCAGGGTAGCCCATCCTAGCCGTCGCCGGGAGATCCCTGGGACAGACACCTTAGAACACGACCGGGTCAGGACTCGCTCACGCACCGACTCCTAGCGGCGAGTTCACGTCTTCCGACCCGGTCTTCTCACCTCAACCGCATAGGTCAGCAGGAACGCTGGAGACGACGCTCTTGGCCGTCCTCTCAGCTGTTCTGTTCCGTCCCAGTAGCGCCCCAGAATTGCCCTCCAAGGCTGTCGGCGATGTCGTGCCGGAGGTCGTTGGTGACGTGCTGGTAGCGAGCGGCCATCGAAGAACTGGACCAGCCCATCATGTCCATCACCGCGCGAGTGCCGACGTTGAGCACCAGGAGCATCGTTGCCGCAGTGTGCCTGGCATCGCGAAGCCGGGCCTCTCTGACGCCTGCTTCCTCCAGCAGGTCCTTCCAGGCCTGATGGTCGACTTTCGGATCGATCGGCCGCCCGTTGGGCTGGGCGAAGACGTACTCGTGGTCCTCCCACACCGACCCGGCAGTGAGTCGCTCCTGTGCCTGAACCTCTCGGTGGGCACGGAGTAGATCGATCAGTGGTCCGGGTATTGCGATGGCGGCGGCCGGCCTTGGATTTCATCGAGCACCAGGCCGCCACCCTGGCGCAGCGGGCACCAGCGGGCGTGGTCGGTGCAGCCTGTTGGACAGGGCGTCGGGCAGGTGAGTTTGTGCCGCCGATCTTGGTGAGCTTCACCTGACTCGGCAGCTGGGTGTGGGCCGGGCGAGACGCCGGGTCGTCTCCATTTCCGTCTCATTCGTATTCGTGCGCGGGCGTCCGTCAGCTATCGCGAGGCCGCTCCGGCGCAGGTCATGGACGGTGCCGACCGGAGACGGACACTGCACCGGAGTCCTGAAAATCGGAAGGTCGGCGGTTCGACCCCGCCCCTGGCCACTCCTCGGTATCTGGACCCGAGAAGCGCATGTGCGACGAGCGATCAGCCCCGCCTTGCATGACCTGCCGTTCGATTACCCAACAGCA
>QHBZ01000143.1 GCA_003244055.1 Pseudonocardiales bacterium
GCGCTCAGCTCAGGTGCCGCATCAAGCCGGCAGCAGGTCTTGAACTTGCGGCCCGACCCGCACGGGCAGGGAATGTTGCGCCCGACGTCGGGGCGTGTTGCGGCCATGGCCTCGCTCAGCCCCGCTCGTAGCGGGGAGGGAATGTCGGAACGCCGCAGATACCGGTCGGCTGTGACGTAGTCTGCGCGCGCCGCCGCGTACTGGGCGGCGTCGTGCAACGCGGGCTCCAGACCCGGACGCAGCGTCAGCGCCTCGCCGAGCACGTCGCAGGCGGTCGCCGAGTCCCCGGTGCCTTCGGCAGCACGAGCGGCGATGAGCGCGACCGCGGCCTTTTCCTCCCTGCTCCGAGCCTGCTTCCGCAACGCCGCAAGGTGCGCCTGGACTACCTCGCGCTGGGTTGCGTCGCGCTGTGTCTCATCGCGCTGTGTCTCATCGCTCTGGGCGGTGTGGCACTCGATCTGGGCGGAAAGGAAGCCCAGTGCACTATCGGTGGCCAAGGTCAGTGCATCGAGCAGGAACCGGATGCCATCGGAATCCAGCGGATCCTCGCCGGTGAGCATTCCGACCAGGGTCTCAACTTCGATGAGCGTGTCATTTTCGGCCATCCGTGCAGGCTAGTCGCTCGGAGCAACGGGACGTGAACTCGACACCACCGACCTCTCAATCGGTGAAAGGGCCGCGCTGTCGAGTTCGTGGGGTCAGGCGCCTCGAGCGGCGCGCTGGCCTGGCCCCACCAGCAGTGCGAGGATGCCGATCGTGCCTCACACCGACCACCACCGCCGGGCCCGGGCTGAGCAATCGGAACCAGCCTCGGTGGTGGTGGTCGCGGCTGCCCTGGTTCGCGCGGGCCGGGTGCTCGCCCAGCAGCGGGCCTACCCACCGGAACTCGCGGGTCGCTGGGAGCTACCCGGCGGGCGGGTCGAGCCCGGCGAGAACGCCCACGAGGCGTTGGTCCGCGAGTGCCGAGAGGAGCTCGCCGTCGAGGTCGTACCGGGCGAACAGCTCGGGTCCGACGTTGCGCTACCCGGCGGCTACATACTGCGGGTACACGTCGCGCGGTTGGCCCAGCCGACGGCAACACCGGTTGCGGTTGAGCATGCCGCGCTGCGGTGGGTGGACGCATCCGATCTGGCTGAGCTGGATTGGCTGGACGCCGATCGCGCCATTCTGCCCGATCTCGCAGTGCTGTTAACAGCGGAAAGACGTGCTGCGGCGGGCTACACCGGTGCCGCCGAGTAACATTGGAGTCTCCGCCATCCAATCGAGGAGTTCCTGCGTGCCCACAGTCGCCCCTACCCGCCTGCGCACCGACCTGCGCAATGTTGCCATCATCGCGCACGTCGATCATGGCAAGACCACGCTCGTCGACGCCATGCTGCGCCAGTCTGGGGCCGTGACCGGCCGCAGCGAGGTGGATCGCGTGCTGGACTCCGGTGATCTGGAGCGCGAAAAGGGCATCACGATCCTGGCCAAGAACACCGCGGTCACCCGCTCCACCCCGGATGGTCCGGTCACCATCAATGTGGTCGACACTCCCGGGCACGCCGATTTCGGCGGTGAGGTCGAGCGCGGGTTGTCCATGGTGGACGGTGTGCTGCTGCTCGTCGACGCCAGCGAGGGCCCGTTGCCGCAGACCCGCTTCGTGCTCCGCAAGGCGTTGGCCGCGCACCTGCCGGTAGTGCTCGTGGTCAACAAGGTGGACCGGCCGGATGCGCGGATCGCGACGGTCGTCGACGAGACCCACGACCTGCTGCTGGACCTCGCCACGGACCTGGAAGGCCTGGAAGCCGATACCGCCGCGGCGGTTCTGGACATGCCGGTGATCTACGCCAGCGCCCGGGCCGGCCGCGCCAGCCTGACCCGCCCGCAAGACGGCGAGATGCCCGACGCCGAGGACCTCAGGCCGCTGTTCGACGTCATCCTCACCCACGTGCCACCGCCCGCGGGTGATGCGCAGGCGCCGTTGCAGGCGCACGTCACCAACCTCGACGCGTCGACGTTCCTGGGCCGGATCGCGCTGTGCCGGGTCCGGGCCGGGCGGCTGCACAAGGGCCAGACCGTCGCGTGGTGCCGGGAAGACGGATCGATCCGACCGGTCAAGATCACCGAACTGCTGCGCACCGAGGGTCTCACCCGGGTCCCCGCGACCAGCGCGAAGGCCGGTGATCTGATCGCCATCGCAGGAATCGCGGAGATCACCATCGGTGACACGCTCGCCGACGTCGACGATCCACGCCCGCTGCCCCGGATCACCGTGGACGAGCCGGTGATCGCGATGACGATCGGGATCAATACCAGCCCGCTGGCGGGCCGCGGTGGCGGTCGCAAGCTCACCGCCCGCCTGGTTCGCAACCGGCTCGACGCCGAGCTGGTCGGCAACGTGAGCATCCGGGTGTCGCCCACCGAATCGCCTGACACCTGGGAGGTGCAGGGTCGCGGTGAGTTGGCGCTGGCCATCCTGGTGGAGACCATGCGGCGGGAGGGTTTCGAGCTCACCGTCGGCAAACCGCAGGTGGTCACCCGCACCGTGGACGGCGCCCTGCACGAACCGTTCGAGCACCTCACCGTTGACGTCCCCGAGGAGTACGTTGGCGCCGTGACGCAGCTGTTGGCCGCTCGCAAGGGACGGACCGAACAACTGGGCGCCACCTCCGGAGACGGCTGGGTGCGGCTGGAGTTCACGGTGCCCTCCCGGGGACTGATCGGCTTTCGCACCGAGTTCCTCACCATCACCCGGGGCACCGGTGTCGTCCACCACGTCTTCGACGGCTACCGCCCGTGGGTGGGTGAGTTGCGCACCCGCCGCTCCGGGTCGCTGGTCGCCGACCGCTCCGGTGCGGTCACCGGGTACGCGTTGACGCAGCTCGGTGACCGGGGCACCTTCTTCGTGGAGCCTGGCGCGGCCGTCTACGCCGGCATGGTGGTCGGCGAGAATCCCCGCGCCGAGGACCTGGATCTCAACGTGTGCCGGGAGCGCAAGCTCACCAACGTGCGTTCCTCCAGCGGCGAAGAGCTCGAGCGGCTGGCCCGACCGCGGACGCTCGGGTTGGAGGAGGCGCTGGAGTTCTGCGCCTCCGACGAGTGCGTCGAGGTGGCTCCGGACGTGGTCCGGGTGCGCAAGGTGATGTTGGACGCTACCCAGCGCGGCCGGCAGCGGGCCCGTGATCGGGTGGCGCGGGCTCCGTCAACGGCGGTCCAATAAGGGCTTGGGCACGTCGGCCGCACCCCGCCCGCCGAGACGGTCTGGCGGCAAAGACCCCGGAGACACCCGGCGAGGTCGCGTTGCGGCAGCATGTCGCCTCGTGGGAACGTCCGGCGGTGCGTGCAGGCTGGTGGCGGCGCTGGTCGCCGCCACCGCGCTCGCTGGGTGTACCCCGCAGCCATCGTCGCTGGTCGCCCCCCGCCAGGCCGCCACGAGCTCATCACCAGCGTCGCCTGCCGTCCGGGAGGTGGTGTTCGGGATAGACCGGCTGATCGGCGGATTCAACCCGCACACGCTGGCTGACCTGACGCCGCTCTCTGCGGCGGTAGCCGGCCTGCTGCTGCCGTCGGCGTTTCACCAGACGACGGCCGGGCAGTGGGTGATCGACCACACGCTGCTCGACTCCGCCGGGGTCACCCGCACCGAACCGTTCACCGTCACCTACCGGATCCGGCGCAATGCGCAGTGGTCTGATATCACCCCCATCGCGGCCGAGGACTTCAGCTATCTCGCTGAGCAGATGCGCAGCCAACCCGGCGTGGTGGACTCGGCGGGCTACCAGTTGATCGATCAGGTGATCTCCCGGGACGGCGGCGAGACCGTCGAAGTGGTCTTTGACCGGCCATATGCCGGCTGGCGAACCCTGTTCCAGGATCTGCTACCCGCGCATCTGCTCAAGGATGCGCCCGGCGGTTGGAGCAAGACGCTCGACTCCGGGGTGCCGGTGTCCGGCGGCCCGTTCACGATGACCACAGTAGACCGATCCCGTGGCGAGATGGTGCTGGAACGCAACGACCGGTACTGGGCCACACCGGCTCAGGTCGACCGGATCCGGTTCCGTCAGGGCAGCCAAGCGGCACTGGTGGACGCGCTACATTCCGGAGGAGCGCAGGCTGCGCTGTTCAGCCGTCCCGATGCCATCACCGAGTCGTTGCTGCGCACCGCCGGCCCGGGGGTGACCTCGACGGTTGTGCCGCAGCCAGCGCTGGTCTCGGTGGTGTTGCGCCCGGCCAGCACCGTGCTGCGCGATCAGCGGGTGCGCACCGCGGTGGCCGCCGCGTTGGACCGCCCGGCGCTGATCGCGACCGGAGTGGCCAGCGGGCCGTCCGCAGCACTGCGGGCCGATTCCGAGGTGCTTGCCCCGTCCGCGCTGGGTTACCACGCCACCATGCCGGCCGCCGGCATCCCCGCGCGCCCGGACCCGGCCACGATGCGCCGGTTGCTCACGGACGCCGGGTACACCCTCGGTCAGGCGGGTTGGGAACGCGCCGGTCGACCGCTGCGGTTGGTGGTGGCGGCACCGGCGGACCGCGAACCGTACGGAACGATCGCCGCCCGGGTGGCCGATCAGCTCCGGACCGTCGGGATCGATGCCCAGTTCCGTGAGATCGACCCTGACGAGCTCTTCGGCACCATGCTCGGCCCGACCGTGGACGGGGGTCCACCTCGCGGCGGGGCTGCTGAGGTGACCGCTCCAGCGGGCGCCAGTCCAGCGACGGCCAACGCGGACGGGAACCCGCCGGGTGTGGACATCGTGGTGGCACCCCAGCCCGCGGCCGGCCACCCCGCCAGCCAACTGGCGTCGTGGTACGGGTGCCCGCTGGTGGTACCGGCGAAGCTGGCGCCGGCGCCGCCCAACCCGGCGAATCTGTGCGACCTGACCCTGCAGCCGGTGATCGAGCGGGCGCTCACCCAGGACGACCCGGCTGGTCCGCTGCCGCCGACCGTCGAGGCGGCGCTGTGGAACCTGGCCGTCTCGATCCCGCTCTACCAGCCGGCCTCACTGCTCGTCACCACCGGTCAGCTGCTCAACGTCGCGCCGGGTACACCGCTGGAAGGTCCGCTCGACGGCGCCGCCCGCTGGGAGTTTCGCCGGTGACGCCAGGAGGTCTCCCATGACGGGAAAGTCGAGGCTGCTGATACGCCTGCCAGCGGGGATTGCCTGCCTCGTCCTCGCGGTCACCGGGTGCGCGGCGGCCAGTGGAACCGGCCGTCTCGACGGCGGCAACGGGCCGGCGAACGCCCGGGCGCGTGGGGACAACGGCGACGGATCATATCGCGCACCGAAGGTGCCGCCGGGCCCGGCAGTGTTTGTCGCGCACGGTGGGAAATTCTTTGCCTACAACAATACGACGATGCAGTCGGACAACAATCCGGACAACGATGTGGTGCTCAGCCAGATCCTGGCGGACCCGTTCATCGTCGACGGAAACGGTAGGTTCCTGGTCAACTCCGACGTCCTGGTGTCAGCCGAGCTGACGTCGAAAGATCCTCAGGTCGTGACATACAAGATCAAGCCGAATGTAAGATGGTCAGATGGGCAGCCGTGGGATTGTCGAGACTTTTATCTGGCCTGGCTGGCAGGCAGCGCCACGCCGTACTTCACGCCCGCGACCACCCGGGGACTCGATCGTGCCAACGCTGAGTGTCGGGACAAGAACACATTCGTTGAAACCTACCGGTCACCCTATGCCGACTGGCGCCGGAACTATCCTCACCATGCCATTCTTCCGGCTCACATCCTTGAGCGGGAGACCGGGATCGCCGATGTGACCGCGCTGAGCCCCACGTCGGCGCCAGCCGTTCTGAAGAAGGCCGGTGACTTCTGGAACAGCGGCTGGACTGGTTTCAACGCCAAGACGATGCCGGCGTCGGGCCCTTACCAGTTCGACAGTTCGACAACTGGTACGCAGACCGTGTTGATCCGCAACCAGGCCTGGGCGGGCAACCCGGCGGGCCCGGCGATGATCGTGCTCAGCACCGTCGCCGACGGTACCGCTGCGGTGCAGGGTCTGGCGAACCGACAGTTCACCGTCGTGCAACCGCCGGCCGATCCGCTGCTGGCTGATCGGCTGCGGGCGCTGTCGGGCCGGGGTGTGATCTTCGCGGCGCGGGGCGGTCCCACCGCCGAGCATCTGGACCTCAACCTGCTCAGCCCGCTGTTCCGGGATCCGGTCGTCCGCACCGCTTTCGCGCAGTGTATCGATCGCAACAAACTGGTCGACGAACTGGCCCGCGGAGTGCGCCCGGAGACTCAGCCATTGGGAAGTCTCGCGTTTCTCCCGGACGATGCGAAATATGAAGATCTCTACTCTGGCAAGATGGTTGCCGACGCCCAGAAGGCGCAGGTGACGCTGGAGCGGGCAGGCTGGATACTGGGGCCCGATGGTGTCTATTCGAAAGCTGGTCAGCGGCTGTCCTTCGCCATCAGCCACGACGGTTCCGCGGTCCACTCAAGAGAGGTGGAACTGATCAGGACGCAATGTCGCCAGGCCGGAATGGAGATCGCTGATGCGGGCAGCGGGGGAGACGCGGTAGGACACGGACAGTTTGACGTCGCCCTGACGACGAGCTCGCGGGCATCCCGGGTGTGGTCCTTGGCCGATCACTACGCTACCAATGGTAAATTCAACTACCAACACTACAGCAACCCCGAGGTCGACGCTGCGCTTGATGTCGCCGAGACGGAATATGCCGAGCCCACTCAGCTGGACTCCCTGATGAAGGCCGATCGGCTCCTCGCCGATGATCTGGTGTCGCTCCCACTATTCCAGGTTCCCATCATGTGGGCCTACACCAACAACATCGGCAGCGTCTACCGCCAGGCGTCAGATGGGGTCACCTGGAACGCCAACGAATGGACCGTCCGGTAGGTGCTCAGTTGCACGGTGGTCAGCTGCGCAGTACTACGGCGACGATTCCAGCGAGGTGCTCCAGGCGGGCGACCTCGGCGGCGCGGAACATCGGTCCGCCTGGACGACCGATCAGCAGCGCCCGCTCGGCTCCGCCCAGTGGGGTCGCGGCCAGTTCGGTGCCCAGTTCCCGCCAGGGGGGCGGTACCCACGGGTCTTCCGGGTCCAGGATCGTCGCGCGGCGCAGCGGCCACCACGGCAGCTCCCCGGCGACGGTCTCCGGCGCGGCGAAGGAAGCGGTGACCCGGTGCGATCGTCCGCTTGAGACGCCGAGCACCATGGCCCAACCTGCCCGGACGATCTTGGGTACGCCGTCGGTGAAGACCTGCAGGCCGTGCGCGGGGTCGGCGGCGACCTGTTCCACCAGCTCCAGCTCGCGGTGGGTGTCCAGGACGCCCGCCCACGGGCGGACGGCGTCGACCTCGACGCCCTCGACCGACTCCGCCGCAGTGATCAACACATCGGGTAGCCGGCCGGAGGGAAGCTCCACCACCAGGTCATCGATGGCGATACCGGACCTGCGTTCGACGACGTCGAGGCTGAGGATGTCAACGCCGACCTCGCCCAACGCGGTCGCCACCGCTCCCAGCGCCCCAGGTCGGTCCGGAAGCTGGACCCGGATCAGAAAGGACATCCGCCGCCGCGCCTGTTCATTCGGGCCTGCTCATCCGGCGTTCCTCCCATTGGTCCTCTCAGGTCCTCTCAGGTCCTCTCAGGTCCTCTCAAGTCACGGAACTCCGGCAGCCCGTGCGCTCGCCGGTCGCCGATGGTGACCGAGTGACCCGGCTGCGAGCCGGAAGTTTGCGCCCCGAGCCCGCAGCCGGGTCACTCGCCCCCTGACTGCCCGAGACTAGACTCGTCGGGTCAGTCAGCGTCCCCGGACCACTTCAGGAGTTCCTGTGCCCACCATCTCCCGTGACGAGGTCGCGCACCTCGCTCGGCTCGCCCGGCTGGCCGTCACCGAGGAGGAATTGGATCTGTTCGCCAGCCAGCTCGAGGTGATCCTGACGTCTGTTGCCCGGGTCGGTGAGGTGGCGGCCGCGGACGTGCCGCCCACCTCGCACGCCGTCGGGCTGACCGATGTGTTCCGCGCGGATGTGCCGCGCCCTGGATTGACGCAGCAGCAGGCGCTCTCGGGCGCCTACGCCACTGAGGACGGCCGGTTCCGGGTACCTCGCATCCTGGACGAATCATGACCGGGTTGACTCGGTGGTCCGCCGCGGAGCTCGCCGGCCGGATCCACGCCCAGGAAATCACCGCGGTTGAGGTGACCAGAGCGCACCTGGACCGGATCGCCGCCGTGGACTCCGCCCTGCACGCGTTCCTGCACGTCAACGGTGAGGTTTCGCTCGCCGCCGCAGCCGCGGTGGACGACGGGCTGCGGCGCGGGGACCCGCCGGCCTCGCCGCTGGCGGGCGTGCCGCTGGCGTGCAAAGACGTGTTCACCACCGTCGACATGCCGACCACCTGCGGCTCGCGGATGCTGCGGGGCTGGCGCCCGCCGTATGACTCCACAGTCACCCGCAGGTTGCGCGAGGCGGGAGTAGTGATCGTCGGCAAGACCAACATGGACGAGTTNNCTCGACCGCGTCCCGGGCGGATCAGGTGGTGGGTCGGCGGCGGCGGTGGCCGCCTTCGAGGTGCCGTTGGCGATCGGCACCGACACCGGCGGCTCGATCCGCCAGCCCAGTGCGGTGACCGGGACCGTCGGGGTCAAGCCCACCTATGGCGGCGTGTCGCGCTACGGCCTGGTGGCGTTCTCCTCCAGCTTGGACCAGGGTGGTCCGGTTGCTCGGACGGTGCTCGACGCCGCGCTGCTGCACGAGGTGATCGGCGGGTACGACCCGCTGGACTCCACCTCGATCGACACACCGGTGCCGCCGGTGGTGCAGGCCGCCCGCGCAGGTGCTACCGGTGACCTGACCGGGGTTCGGATCGGAGTGGTCAGCCAGTTCCGCGGAGACGGCTACCAGCCTGGGGTACTGCGCGCCTTCGAGGTTGCGGTGAGCCGGCTGCAGGAGTTGGGCGCCCAGGTCGTCGAGGTCTCCTGCCCCTCCTTCGACCATGCGCTGCCTGCCTATTACCTGATCGCGCCCAG
>QHBZ01000144.1 GCA_003244055.1 Pseudonocardiales bacterium
TTCGCCACCATCCTCGCTGTGGTCGCCGGCCTGACGATCACCGCGTCTGCGTCGTTCGCGCATGACGTCTACGCCAACGTGATCATGCACGGCAACCTCGATCCCGACCGTGAGGTGCGCGTCGCCCGGATCACCGCCGTGGTCATCGGCGCGCTGGCGGTCCTCGGTGGTATTGCCGCGCTTGGTCAGAACGTCGCGTTCCTGGTGGCACTGGCCTTCGCGGTGGCGGCTTCGGCGAACCTTCCGACGATTCTGTATTCACTGTTCTGGAAGCGGTTCAATACCAGCGGCGTGCTGTGGAGCATGTACGGCGGTCTGATCAGCTCAGTGTTGCTGATCATCTTGTCACCGGCCGTGTCGGGTACCGCGAAGTCGATGTTCCCGAGCCTGGACTTCGCGATCTTCCCGCTGAAGAACCCGGCGCTTGTCTCGGTACCGGTGGCGTTCCTGCTCGGATACCTCGCCACCGTGCTCAGCAAGGACGACATCGCCGACCCGGCGAAGTACGCCGAGATGGAGGTGCGCGCACTGACCGGGGCCTTCGCCGAACGGTCGCTGGCCGCGCCGGTCGAGGTGTTCCCGGCGCAGTCCAGGTCGCCGCTGGCGCCGATGCCCCCGGTGACTGCCCCGATCATCCCGGTCACTCCGGTCACTCCGGTCACTCCGGTCACTCCGATCAGCCCGGTTCGCTCCGCGGCAGGCTCCGCCGTCGGGCCCCCAGCCGCACCGACGAACCGGGTGTTCCGGCGGCGCGCGCTGATCGCCACCGGGGTACTGGCCGGGGTCGTCGTCCTCACGGTTTCCGTGTCGATGAGCCGGGTCCTGGCCTCGTCACCGCAGGGCGCGGACACCACACCTCAGCTCGGTCCCAACACCGCGGCCGACGCAGGCCCGGAGGTCGCCATACCTGCGCTCGGTGGCGTCATCCAGGTCGGCAAGACTCCCGGTTTCGTCGCGGTCTCCCCGAACGGTCGGCACGCCTACGTGGCCAACGGGAAGGCTCAGATCGTCACCGTGGTGGACACGGCCATCAACCAGGTGACCGCAACCATCCCCATCCCGACCGGGCCGCCCCAGTTCCTCGCCATCGCGCCGGACGGCCGCACGCTCTACGTCAGCATCTTCAACGAGGCGCGCACCATCCATGCGATCGACGTGCTCGATACCGCGTCGAACACCGTGGTCGCCACGATCCCCCAGCCCGCGCGCCCGTACCTGCCGGCCGTCAGCCGGGACGGCAAACGGATCTACGTCCCTAATCACGACACGGCGTCGGTGTCGGTGATCGGCACCGACACGAACACCGTCATCGCCGAGGTCAAGGTCGCACCGAACCCGCACTGGGTCGCGTTCTCTCGCGACGGCACCCGCGCCTACACGGCCAACCACGAGTCCAATGTGGTTTCGGTGATCGACACCACCACCCTTGAGGTGCTGGCGACCATCCCGGTCGGGGCCAGCCCACACAGCATCGCCGTACACCCCAGCCTTCCGCTGGTCGCCAACGTGAACTACGACGGCGGCACCATGTCAGTGATCGACACCGTGGCCAACAAGGTAGTGGCGACCATCCCGGTCGGGCGCAACCCGCAAGACATCGCCTGGGCTCCGGACGGACGGTTCGCCTACGTGGTCAACGAGGGCAGCAACTCCGTCACCGTTGTCAACGCCCGGACCAACCAGGTCACCGCAACCATCCCGACCGGGGAGCACCCGACCAGCATCGCGGTACTGCCCAACGGGCGGCAGGCCTACGTGAGCAACCTCGACAACGGAACCCTTACCGTCCTGGAACTCACCGGTTGAGGTCCTCTATGGGCCCATCTGGCCCGGCTGGGGGCCCACCTGTGGCACGATTGGCGCCATGACCACCCCGGTTCCGGCCATCGTGGTGGCCGACCTGTCCGGCGGCGCTGTGCTGCTCGACGTTCGCGAAAATGACGAGTGGGCCGCCGGACATGCGCCGGCGGCGGTGCACGTCCCGATGGGCCAGGTTGCGCAGCGGCTCGACGAGCTGGCCACCGTGTTCCCGGAACGTCCGGTGCACGTGGTGTGCCGTTCTGGAGGGCGGTCGGCGCGGGTCACGGCCTATCTCAAGCAGGCTGGCTGGGACGCGGTGAACGTCGAGGGCGGGATGCGCGCCTGGGCCGCCGCGGGTCGTCCCATGGTGGCTGACTCGAACATGGCGCCCAGGGTTCTGTAGTTGCTGTGGCGGCCACCCCGGCGGATGAGCAGATGCGGACACTGGCGGCGGTGGCGATCCCGCTGCTGGGCTTGACCGCCATCCTGACGCTGGTCACCGCGGGCGCCGAGGCCTGGCGTTACGCGCTGCTGCTGGCCAGCCGCAGCGACGCGGTACCCGCCGGCCCGCTGCACGCCAGCGATGTGCTGGTGGTCACCGGCGGCGTCGTATCGCTGCTGTCCGCCGTGCTGGCCGGCGCGGTCACGCTGGGTTGGCTGGTGCAAGCCCACGCGGCCGCGGCCCGGGCCGCGGCCGTCACGCCGGCCCGACCCGGCTGGCAGTTGGTGGTGGGGGCTCTGGTACCAGGGCTGAACCTGGTGGTGCCGGGCGCCGCACTCGCCGAGCTGGAACACACCACGCTGGGCCAGCACCCGGACCATCGACCGCGCCCCTCTCGCTTGGTCATCGGATGGTGGGTGATGTGGGTGCTCGGGCTGGGTCTGGCCGGCGTGGCGATGCTGTGGAGCCTGCGCAGCGGTGTGCAGGCCCGCGCCGACGGAGTGCTGCTGCACGTGGCTACTGACCTGGTGGCGGGAGCCGTCGCGATCATCACGATCGTCGTGGTACGACGACTGACCCGGTTGCTCAGCCCGGGGACGCTGACCCGTGCGCGCCGCATGGTAGTGGTGCGCGTGCCGGGGGGCACGCGATAGCGTGCCCCCCGTGACCAAGACGAAGTCTCGCCAGCCCATCGACGGCCAGATCAACCCCCGCCAGGCCTGCCCCTGCGGCTCAGGCAAGAGATACAAGGCGTGTCACGGCGCCCCCGGGGGCGCCCAGGACGCCATGGTCCGCCGTCCCTTCGCCGGTCTCGCAGCAGAGTGCCAGCTCGTGGCGCTGCGCGAGTTCGTGCCGTCGGCGACCGCGCCTTTGCCGCTGGCCCGGCCGGCCGGGCGGGAGGTCACGCTGGCCACCGTGCTGCCGACGGCGGCTGCCGCGATCGTCCGACCCGACAACGAGGCGCTGGTCGGCTTGCAGGTGCTCAACCGCTCCGCGGACCTGTCCCGAGACCTCGGCCGGGCGGTTAGCTGGGCGCTGACCGCCCAGGCCGGCTCGGTGCTGCCGACGGTCAGTACCACCGGCGAGGGTGAGCAGGTCCGGCTGCAGGACCTGCTGACCCCCGAGACACCGCTCGACATCACCGTGCACCCCGACTTCGCCTGGTGGATCCCCGGCGACCAACCCCCGTCAGACGAGGCGGCGGCCTCGTTGCAGCAGGCCAACGCCGCGATCATGCCGACCGAGGCGGTGAGCGGAGCCGGGATCGAGGCGGCCTACTGGGTCGACGCCGGCGACAAGGCGCACCTCCGGTGGGTTCGTCCGGAGCAGGAGGAACAGCTGCTCGCCGCGCTGGCCCGGTTGGCCGCCCGGGATGAGCTCGACCTCGGCGGGGACT
>QHBZ01000145.1:0-246 GCA_003244055.1 Pseudonocardiales bacterium
GTGCTCCGCGAACGGGTAACCGCAGTGCTGCGTCGCGCGATGGACGACGGCACCTGGGCCCGGCGCTACACCGAGTATCTCGGCACTCCGGTGCCCAACCCCCCGGTTCTTCGCTGACTACCCTCGGTTACGCCGGAAGAGCCGAATCAGCGGGTCGAAGCGGAGGTCCACCACCCGCTCCTTCATCGGGATCAGGGCATTGTCCGTGATCTTGATGTGTTCCGGGCAGACTTCGGTGCAGCACTT
>QHBZ01000145.1:255-31418 GCA_003244055.1 Pseudonocardiales bacterium
CACTTGGTGATGTTGCACAATCCTAGGCCGTGCTCGTCCTGCGCGGTCTGTTTGCGATCCACGCCCTCCTCGTCGGCGGCGTCCAGCGGGTGCATATCCAGCTCAGCGATGCGCATGAGGAAACGCGGTCCGGAATAGGTCTCCTTGTTCTCCTCGTGATCACGGATCACGTGACAGGTGTTCTGGCACAGGAAGCATTCGATGCACTTGCGGAACTCCTGCGAACGCTCCACGTCCACTTGCTGCATCCGGTACTCGCCAGGCTCCACGCCTTTCGGCGGCATGAACGAACGCACCTCGCGCGCCTTGCGATAATTGTACGAAACGTCCGTGACGAGGTCGCGGATGATCGGGAAGGTCCGCATCGGGGTGACGGTCACCGGCTGTTGTAGCGGCAACGTGGACATCCGTGTCATGCACAGCAGGCGCGGCCGGCCGTTGATCTCGGCGCTGCATGATCCGCATTTGCCCGCTTTGCAGTTCCACCGCACCGCGAGGTCGGGCGCCTGGGTGGCCTGCAGGCGGTGGATCACGTCGAGCACCACCTCTCCCTCGTTGACCTCCACATCGAAGTCGACCAGTTCCCCGCCGTCGGTGTCACCGCGCCACACCCGGAAGCGCCGCTGATTGCCCATGTCAGTCCGTCCCTCCGGGGAGTTCGTCGGCGGTGAAGTACTTCTTCAGCTCGTCGAGCTCGAACAGTCCGCTCAGGTCCGCGCGCATCGGCACCTGTTCGTGGTGTTCGACGCGAATGCTGCCGTTGGTGTGCTGCGTGCACACGAGCAGGACATGTCGCCAGTCAGCATCCATCGCCGGATAGTCGTCTCGGGTGTGGCCGCCCCGGCTCTCGGTACGCTCCAGCGCGGCCCGTGCGACACACTCGCTCACCGCGATCATGTTGCGCAGGTCCAGTGCAAGGTGCCAACCGGGATTGAACTGACGGTGGCCCTCCACCGCAACGTGTTGGGCACGCTGACGCAGCTCGCCGAGATTGGTGAGCGCATCCTGTATTTCGTCTGCTTTGCGGATGATGCCGACCAGGTCGTTCATGGCCTGCTGAAGCTCCTGATGCAGCAGGTAGGGGTTCTCGGCCTCCGCGCAGCGCTCCGCGCGGAAGGGGCTGACCGCCCGCTGCGCGGCAGCGTCGAGGTCGGCCTCGCGGACCGACGGCCGCCGGGCGCCAAGGGTGTCGACGTAGGTCGCCGCCCCGAGGCCGGCCCGTCGGCCGAAGACGAGCAGGTCGGACAACGAGTTGCCGCCCAGACGGTTGGAGCCGTGCATCCCGCCCGCGACCTCACCGGCGGCGAACAGACCGCGCACCGAGGCTGCCGCGGTGTCCGGGTCGACCTGCACACCCCCCATCACGTAGTGGCAGGTGGGACCGACCTCCATGGGCTCGGCGGTGATGTCGACGTCGGCCAGTTCCTTGAATTGGTGATACATCGAGGGCAGTCGCTTCGTGATGACCTCAGCGGGCAGCCGGGTGGAGACGTCGAGCAGAACCCCTCCATGCGGTGATCCCCGACCGGCCTTGACCTCGGAGTTGATCGCGCGCGCGACCTCGTCACGAGGTAGCAGTTCCGGCGGCCTGCGGTTGTGCTCCGGTTCGTCGTACCAGCGGTCTGCCTCCTGCTCCGAGGTCGCGTACTGATCCTTGAAGACCTCGGGAATGTAGTCGAACATGAAGCGCTTGTTCTCGGAGTTGCGCAGCACACCCCCGTCACCGCGGACCGACTCGGTGACCAGAATCCCCTTCACACTGGGCGGCCAGACCATCCCGGTAGGGTGGAACTGGACGAACTCCATGTTGATCAGCGCAGCGCCGCAACGCAGTGCCAGCGCGTGTCCATCCCCGGTGTACTCCCAGGAGTTGCTGGTGACCTTGAACGCCTTTCCGATGCCGCCCGTCGCCAGCACCACCGCAGGCGCGTCGAACCGGATGAAGCGGCCGCTCTCGCGCCAGTAGCCGAATGCTCCGGACACCGCGTCGCCGTCAGTGAGTAGTTCCGTGATCGTGCATTCGGCGAAGACCTTCAGATTGGCCTCATAGTCGCCGTGTCGGACGAAATCATCCTGCTGGAGCGAAACGATCTTCTGCTGCAGGGTGCGGATCAGCTCGAGACCCGTGCGGTCACCGACATGCGCCAGCCGAGGGTACTCATGCCCACCGAAGTTGCGTTGGCTGATCTTGCCATCCTTGGTGCGATCGAACAGTGCGCCGTAGGTCTCCAGTTCCCATACCCGCTGCGGCGCTTCCTTCGCATGCAACTCGGCCATCCGCCAGTTGTTGAGGAACTTTCCCCCCCGCATGGTGTCGCGAAAATGGACCTGCCAGTTGTCCCGCGGGTTCGCATTGCCCATCGATGCCGCGATGCCTCCCTCGGCCATCACGGTGTGCGCCTTGCCGAACAGGGATTTGCAGACAACGGCGGTGCGCTTGCCCAGCTCGCGCGCCTCGATCGCGGCGCGCAGTCCGGCGCCGCCCGCGCCGATCACCACGACGTCGTAGTCGTGCCGCTCGATCTCGGTCATAGGTACCGGTTCCCTCGTTCAGTTAACAAACACAGTCAGTTGAACAGCCGTAGGTCGGCTATCCACCCTGCGGAGACAGCCATGATGTAGAAATCCGTGAGCATCACCGTGATCAGCGACGCCCAGGCGAACTGCATGTGACGTCCGTTGAGCTTGGACAGTTTCGTCCAGAGCCAGTACCGCAGAGGGTGCTGGGAGAAGTGCTTGAGCCGGCCGCCGAAGATGTGCCGGCACGCGTGGCACGACAGCGAGTACAGCCACAGCATGTTGGCGTTGACCAGCAGGATCAGCGAGCCCAGACCAACTCCGAAACCGCCGGACGCGGGGTGAAACGCCAGCACCGCGTCATAGGTATTGATCAGCAGCAACAGGCTGGCGAGATAGAAGAAGTACCGATGTAGGTTCTGTAGAACCAGCGGGAAGCGGGTTTCCCCGGTGTACTTCTTCGCCGGCTCAGTCACCGCACACCCAGGCGGTGACTGAAGAAACGCCCGGTAGCCGGCTTTGCGATAATAGTAACAACTGGCTCGGAATCCGGCGAGGATCGGGAAGATCAGGATCGGCAGCGGGAGTGCCAGGGGAAACGCCGGCAGGAAAGTTCCTAAATGCGACGAGCCCGGCGCGCACGAAACGCTCAGGCACGGCGAGTACAACGGAGTGAGATAGCGATATTCGCCAACCCAGTAGTCAGCCCGCATGAACAACCGGACCGTCGTGTAGATGATGAACGCCCCCAGCACCACGGCAGTCACCAAGGGTGACACCCACCATCGATCGGTGCGCAAGGTCCGGGCGGAGATCGCTACCCGACCGGACGGTGCCTGACCAGGTTGGGCAACCCCCGATGGCGGGGGCGATGAGATGGTAGTCATGACGTCGATTCAGGGTCGGGGGCACAGGCCAGCGTGATCAGTTCAGCCTGCGGCGGCAACCGCCGTCCAGCAGATCGCCCCTGGCCAGCGGCCCACGCAGCGATAACTCACAGTAAGCCGAGTTCATGGCACACGTCCAAGATATGGTGGCCCTGGTCTCGATAGCGATAGGCTATGGCCGTGCAGCTCCAACAACTGGTGTACTTCCTGGCCGTCGCTCGGACCCGTCACTTCACCCGGGCCGCCGAACTCACCCACGTCGCCCAGCCGTCGTTGAGCAAACAAATCCACTGCTTGGAGCGCGAGTTGGGCAGCGAACTGTTCCATCGGGCCCGGGGCAACGTGACCCTCACGCCAGCCGGAGAGGTACTCGTCCCCTTCGCCAAGCGGATCCTGGCTGATGTCGAGACTGCCCGGTTGCAGGTACACGAACTCGCCGAGCTTCGCCAGGGACGGCTTCGCCTGGGTGCCACCCCAAGCCTGTGCACTGGGCCGCTGGC
Organism: Pseudonocardiales bacterium; assembly: GCA_003244055.1. Classification (GTDB taxonomy): domain Bacteria; phylum Actinomycetota; class Actinomycetes; order Mycobacteriales; family Pseudonocardiaceae. The sequence continues at coordinate 4,160 of QHBZ01000145.1, forward strand.
CCACGCACTCGCCAGCTTCCGACTCCGCTACCCCGGCATCCAACTCGTCATCGACGAGAGCGGCTCCCGAGACCTGGTGCGGCAGCTCGCCGAGGGAGCCATCGACCTGGCGATGATCACATCGCCGGTGCATCGGGGGGATCCGACCCTGGATACCGTCCCGATCCTGCGCGAGCAGCTCACCGTCGCCGTGCCGCGCACCATGGACCTCGGCTTCGACTCGTTTCGGATCGCGGACCTCCGGGACCGCCCGCTGGTGATGTTTCGGGAAGGCTACGACCTCAGATCGATGACCCTGACGGTCTGTCAGCGAGCTGGTTTTCAGCCACGGTTCGCCATCGAGGGGGGCGAGATGGACGCGGTGCTCAGCTTCGTCGAGGCTGGACTCGGGATCGCCGTAGTCCCCAGCATGGTTCTCCCGAGCCGCCCCAAGCTTCGTGGCGTCCCGTTCGTCCCTCCCACCCCGATCCGAACGATCGCGCTTGCGCACCGCACCGACGTCCGTCCAACCCGAGCCGCTGAGGAGTTCCGCCGCACCCTGTTGCAACTGCTCGGCGGCGCGCACGCCCAGGGCGAACTTCCTCCCGGAGTTGAGTTCATCGCCCCCGGCGAGCCGTTCAGTAGTCAGTCCGGACAGGACTCGAGTTCGGGAGGCAGGCCGTCCCGGCCGAGTTCGTCACGCACCACCCGCCAGGCCAGCCCCTCTGAGTAGCCCTTCCGGGCCAGCATCGCACCCAGCTTGCGGGCTAGTGCAGTCGCGTCGCGCACGGTGCTGGTCCGGAGCTTGCGCTGGACCAGTTCGCGAGCCCGTTGCTCCTCGTCCTCGGGTCGCACCGCCCCCACCGCGCGGTCCATGATCTCGTTCTGCACTCCTCTGCGTCGGAGCTCGGTGCGCAGCGCTCGCCTGCCTAGGCCCCGGTGGCGGTGCGCTGAGCGCACCGCCGACTCGGCGAAGGCGACATCGTCGACCAGACCGACCTGGCTGAGACGGTCGAGCACCGGCTCGCCAACCTCCTCGGGAATCCCACGCCTGCGCAGTGCATCAGCCAGCTCGGCCCGGCTGCGTGGCCGCGCCGTAAGCAGCCGTAGGCAGATTCCCTGCGCCTCCGCCGCCGGACCAATCTCCCTGGTATCCGTGGAGTCCTCCCTCCCGGACTCGTTGAATTCGGCTCGGCACCCGCTCATCACACCGCTCGGCATCTCGGTACGGGTCGGCATCAGAAGTCCACCGGGGCCGGCACGGTCTGGTCGTCGTCCAGCTTGGCTCCGATGCCGAGTTTGTCCTTGATCCGCTTCTCGATCTCGGCAGCCATGTCGGGGTTGTCGGCAAGGAACTTGCGGGCGTTCTCCTTGCCCTGGCCGAGCTGGTCGCCCTCATAGGTGTACCAGGCACCCGACTTGCGGACGATGCCCTGCTCCACACCCATATCGATCAGCGAGCCCTCTTTGCTGATCCCGTGGCCGTACAAAATGTCGAACTCCGCTTGTTTGAATGGCGGAGCGCACTTGTTCTTCACTACTTTGACGCGGGTTCGGTTGCCTACCGCGTCCGAGCCGTCCTTGAGCGTCTCGATCCGGCGGATGTCCAGCCGTACCGAAGCGTAGAACTTCAGCGCCTTGCCGCCGGTGGTGGTCTCCGGGGAGCCGAAGAAGACCCCGATCTTCTCCCGGAGCTGGTTGATGAAGATCGCGGTAGTGCCCGAGTTGCTCAGCGCCCCAGTGATCTTTCGCAGCGCCTGACTCATCAGCCGGGCCTGCAGACCGACGTGCGAGTCACCCATCTCACCCTCGATCTCCGCCCGCGGCACCAGGGCCGCCACCGAGTCGATGACCACGACGTCCAGCGCTCCGGAACGGATCAGCATGTCTGTGATCTCCAGCGCCTGTTCTCCGGTGTCGGGTTGGGAGACCAGCAGAGCGTCGGTGTCCACGCCGAGCGCTTTCGCGTAGTCGGGATCCAGTGCGTGCTCGGCGTCGATGAACGCGGCGATCCCTCCGGCCCGCTGGGCGTTGGCCACGGCGTGCAGCGCGACTGTGGTCTTTCCGGAGGACTCCGGGCCGTACACCTCGATCACCCGGCCGCGGGGCAGGCCACCGATGCCCAGCGCCACGTCCAAGGCGATGGAGCCGGTAGGGATCACCTCGATGGGCGCGCGGCCTTCTTCCCCGAGGCGCATCACCGAGCCCTTGCCGTGCTGCTTCTCGATCTGGGCCAAGGCGATCTCGAGCGCCTTCTCCCGGTCCAGTCCTGGTGCCATCTGACAGTCCACCTCGCTGATCGGTTCTTCTGGGTCGGCGCCGACGCTAGGCGGTAGGTCTGACACTTCGCGGCGACACACGCCGGATCTGTGGACAGGGCTCCGGCTGTGGACAAGACGCTAGACGAACAAGTGTTCGATACCGGGAGCGACACGCCGGTGTGCGATCCTGAAGCGCCCACCGGCACCGGGGAGTAGCCGACCGGTCAGCGTCGCTCTTCGGGGACGTCCAATGCGGCGCACACCACAGCCCATACCCGCTTGGTGTCGATCCCCGCCTCCAGCGCTGCGTTCACCGTTCGACCGCCGAGCGCAGCGAACACATGATCATGAGCCAGTGCGGCTGCCCTGGCCGGACCGAATTCCTCGTCCATCCGCTGCCGGAGGTGGGTTATCCGCATCCCGCCAGGTTAGGTACCCGCCCCCGACTATCGTGATGGGGTGCTCGCCCTGGCCTATCCGACCCTGGGAGATCTCACCCAGGGGGACCCGACCGGGCTGTCCTCCACCACCGGACAGCTGGTGATCCTGTTCGGCCTGCTCTCCGCTCTGGTGGTACTCATCCGCTGGTGGTGGCAGCAGCGTCGGCGCTGATCAGCGTGGCGCCTCGACGACTAGCCCGGCGTGCCCCACTCCGGTCACCCCCATGGTCTCTCCATTCGCGGCGTCCCCGCCAGACGGTGCCCTCTGTCGTCGGCGTCTGACGCGACCGGCGCAGGCATACCCTTGAGAGCAGCGCGCGCAATCGAGCGGGAGGGCCACCACCGTGACCGAGATATTCCTATCCGGAGACCACGAGCAGGTCGTGTTCTGTCGTGACGAACTCTCGGGTCTCCGCGCGATCATCGCCATCCACTCCACCGCGCTGGGGCCAGCGCTCGGCGGCACCCGGTTTCACCCCTATCCGAGCGAGGAGGACGCCCTCGCCGACGTACTGCACCTCTCCCGCGCGATGTCCTACAAGAACGCCCTCGCCGGGCTGGACCACGGCGGGGGCAAGGCCGTCATCCTCGGCGACCCGGCCCGGGACAAGACCGAAGTGTTGCTGCGCGCATATGGACGATTCATCCAGTCGTTGGGCGGGCGCTATATCACCGCCTGCGATGTAGGCACCTGCGTCGAGGACATGGACGTCGTCGCCAGGGAGTCCCAGTTCGTCACTGGGCGCTCGTTGTCCCATGGTGGTGCCGGCGACTCCTCGATCCTGACCGCTTTCGGCGTCTTCCAGGGCATGCGTGCGGCCGCCCAACACGTCTGGGGGACGCCCACACTGGCCGGGCGTCTGGTGGGCGTGGCTGGGGTGGGCAAGGTCGGGAGACTTCTCGTCGACCACCTGATCGCCGATGGCGCGTCGGTGATCGTGGCCGACGTGAGTCAACGCGCGATCGAGCAGGTCTGTGCGGCGCATCCCGAAGTGATCGTGGCGCCGAACACCGAGGCTCTGGTGCGCGAGCCGGTCGACGTGTACGCTCCGTGCGCGCTCGGCTCGGCGCTGGACGATGACACGGTCACCACGCTGCGCGCCAAAGTGGTGTGCGGTGGAGCGAACAATCAGCTGGAACACCCTGGGGTGGAGAAGCTCATCCACGAGCGGGGGATCCTCTACGCCCCCGACTATGTGGTGAACTCCGGTGGCGTCATTCAGGTCGCCGACGAAATCGGGGGCTTCGACTTCCAGCGGGCCAAAGCCCGGGCCGCCAAGATCTTCGACACCACTCGGGCCATCTTTGAGCTGGCCGAACGCGACGGTGTGCCGCCCGCTGTCGCCGCCGATCACCTCGCCGAGCGACGGATCGCCGAAGTAAGCCGGCTACGCACGATCCTCGTTGACGGCCGCGCGGCCCTGCGGAGATAGTCGGTCGGCAGCCCACGCCCATCTAGTTTGTCGGTGTCTCGGTCCATGATGGTCGGTGTGGACGTGCTCGACCTGTTCTCCCCCGCCACCCGAGACTGGTTCGCGGGGGCGTTCGCCGCGCCTACCCCGGCGCAGGAAGGTGCGTGGCGGGCCGCAGCGGCGGGTGAGCACGCCCTGGTCGTCGCCCCCACCGGGTCGGGTAAGACCCTTGCCGCGTTCCTGTGGGCGCTGGACCGGCTGGCCGTCGCAGGCCCCCCAGACGAGCCGATGAGGCGTTGCCGGGTGCTCTACATCTCCCCGCTCAAGGCCCTGGCGGTGGACGTCGAGCGCAACCTGCGTTCGCCGCTAGCCGGAATCCGGCAGGCCGCGCACCGGCTGGGCCTGCCGACGCCAGACATCCAAGTAGGAATGCGCACCGGCGACACTCCGGCCGAGCAGCGCCGTGCCTTCGCCCGCACCCCGACCGACGTGCTGGTCACCACACCCGAGTCGTTGTTCCTGCTGCTGACGTCGGCGGCCAGGGAATCACTGCGCGGAATCCACACCGTGATCGTCGACGAGGTGCACGCAGTGGCCGCCACGAAGCGGGGCGCGCATCTTGCGCTGTCCTTGGAGCGGTTGGATGCCCTGCTGGACCAGCCTGCCCAGCGGATCGGCCTGTCCGCCACGGTGCGTCCGGTCGAGGAGGTCAGCGCCTTCCTCGCCGGGAGTCGACCGGTTCGCGCAGTTCAGCCGGCATCGGCCAAGACGATCGAGGTCACCGTGCAGGTACCGGTGGCGGACATGTCGGCTCTGGGTGACCTGTCCGAGGGGGCCGACGGACCCACGGAGCACCGTGCTTCGATCTGGCCTGCCGTGGAGCGGCGGGTACTGGAGCTGGTGTGCGCACACCGCTCGACGATCGTGTTCGCCAACTCCCGTCGGCTGGCCGAGCGGCTCACCTCCCGGCTCAACGAGCTGGCAGCCGAGGAACCCGCGACACCACGAGACCGCATGCCGGCCGAGCTGATGGGCCAGGACGGGCTCGCCGGCGGTGCTCCGGTAGTGATCGCCAAGGCGCACCACGGCTCGATGGCACGCGAGCAGCGGACCTTGGTCGAGGAGGAGCTGAAGTCCGGCCGGTTGCCGTGCGTGGTCGCGACTTCGTCCCTCGAACTCGGCATCGACATGGGCGCGGTGGACCTCGTCGTGCAGATCGAGGCGCCCCCGACGGTGGCCTCGGGGCTGCAGCGGATCGGCCGCGCCGGGCATCAGGTGGGGGCGGTGTCCCGGGGCGTGGTCTTCCCCAAGTTCCGCGGCGACCTCGTCTCATGCGCGGTGATCGCGGAACGAATGGCCAGTGGGGCGATCGAAGCGATCCGCTATCCCCGCAACCCGCTGGACGTGCTCGCCCAACACGTGGTGGCCATGGTCGCGCTGGATTCGTGGACCGTCGATGATCTCGCCGCACTGGTCCGCCGGGCCGCACCGTACTCGGCGCTGCCCGATTCGGCGCTGCACGCGGTCCTGGACATGCTTGCCGGGCGCTACCCGTCGGAGGAGTTCGGCGAGCTGCGCCCCCGGATCATCTGGGACCGGGTCACCGACGAGCTGCGCGGCCGGCCGGGAGCGCAGCGGCTGGCGGTCACCTCCGGCGGCACCATCCCGGACCGGGGGATGTTCACCGTGATGACCCCTGGCAGCGCCGACGGCGCTGGATCACGGGTCGGTGAGCTCGACGAGGAGATGGTGTACGAGTCCCGAGTGGGCGACACGTTCCTGCTCGGTTCGACGTCGTGGAAGATCGTCGACATCACCCATGACCGGGTGATCGCGCTGCCGGTACCCGGCGAACCGGCGCGGATGCCGTTCTGGAAGGGCGACGCACCGGGTCGGCCGCTGGAGCTCGGACGAGCGTTGGGCGCGTTCGTCCGCGAGCTGTGCAGCGCTGGTGCGGATGCCGCACGCAGTCGCGTCGAGGCAGCCGGCCTGGATGCCTGGGCCGCCGACAACCTGCTGTCCTACCTACGCGAGCAGCGCGAGGCCGCTGGATATGTGCCCGACGACCGCACCGTCGTGGTGGAGCGTTTCCGCGACGAACTGGGCGACTGGCGAATGGTGGTGCACTCCCCGTTCGGCGCGCAGGTCAACGGGCCATGGGCGCTGGCGATCGGCGCCCGGCTGCGGGAACGGCGCGGTGTCGAGGCACAGGTAGCCAGCGCGGACGACGGAATCGTGCTGAGGCTGCCGGACGCGCTGGACCCCGACGGGGCCGAGGTCCTGCCTACCGCCGAGGACGTGCTGCTCGACCCGGACGAGGTCGAGCAACTGGTGATCGCCGAGGTGGGCGGCTCGGCGCTGTTCGCCTCCCGATTCCGGGAGTGCGCCGCGCGGTCGCTGCTGCTGCCCCGCCGCGACCCGAGGCGCCGCACTCCGCTGTGGCAGCAGCGGCAGCGCTCAGCCCAGTTGCTCGCCGTCGCGTCGAAGTACGAACAGTTCCCGGTGGTGCTGGAGGCGATGCGGGAGTGTCTGCAGGACGTCTATGACCTACCCGGGCTGCGCGAGCTGATGTCGGACGTGCGAGCCCGCCGGGTGCGGGTGGTGGAGGTGGCCACCCCATCGCCGTCACCGTTCGCCCGCAGCCTGCTGTTCGGCTACGTGGGCATGTTTCTCTATGAGCTCGACGCCCCGCTGGCCGAACGCAGGGCCGCGGCGCTGGCGCTGGACTCGACCCTATTGGCGGAGCTGCTGGGTTCTGAGGCGATCCGCGAGCTGCTGGACCCGGCTGTGCTGCTTGAGCTTGAGGCGCAGCTGCAGCGCATCGACCCCGACCGCCACGCCCGAGACGTCGAGAGCACCGCCGATCTGTTGCGCGCGCTGGGCGATCTCACCGAAGCCGAGGCCGCGCAGCGCGGGGTCGCCCCGCAATGGCTCGCCGAGCTCGGATCGGTCCGCCGGGCGATTGCCGTGCGGATCGCCGGCGAGGGCCGCTGGATCGCGATCGAGGATGCCGGACGGGTACGCGACGCGCTGGGTGTGGCCCTGCCGGTAGGCGTGCCAGAAGTGTTCACCGAGCCGGTCGCTGACCCGCTCGGGGATCTCCTGTTGCGCTACGCCCGAACACGTGGGCCGTTTACCGCAGCCGCCGCAGCAGCTCGCTTCGGTCTCGGGATCGCCGTGGTGGGCGCGGTGCTGGATCGGATGACCAGGGCGTCCACTCTCGTTCGCGGCGAGCTGCGCCCGGTCGAACTCGGCGGTGGCGGCACGGAGTACTGCCACCGCGAGGTACTCCGGCGGTTGCGGCGTGCGTCGTTGGCCCGGTTGCGGGCCGAGGTGGAGCCGGTCGAGCAGGCCGCCCTGGGCCGGTTCCTGCCCGCCTGGCACGGCATCAGGTCCTGGGACGCCGAGTCCCGGGACACCAGGCGTGACGGGTCAGGGCCGGCGCGCCGGCTGCGCAGCGCACCTACCCCGGAGGACGTGCTCGGCGTGGTGGAGCAGCTGGCTGGAGCACCTGTGCCGGCCAGCGCGCTGGAATCGCTGCTACTGCCCGCCAGGCTGCCCGGCTACTCCCCTGCCCTGCTCGACGAGCTCACCACTTCCGGCGAGGTCACCTGGATCGGTTGCGGGTCGCTGCCCGGCGGTGACGGGTGGATCGCGCTGGCACCCACCGACCTGGCGGACCTGGTGCTGCCAGACCTCGATGAGCAGCTTGCGCTCACACCGATACACCGCGGCGTCCTACGCGCTCTGGGTTGGGACCCCGATGGTGGTCCGGCTGGGGGTGGCGCCCTGTTCTTCCGGCAGCTCGCCGATCGGAGCGGTCAGAATCTGCTCGCCGACGCGCAACCCGCGCCCGGTGACGCCGAGGTCGTCGCAGCGGTATGGGACCTGGTGTGGGCGGGGTTGCTGACCAACGATTCGCTGGCACCGTTGCGAGCCCTGGTGTCCGGCCGCTCAGCCGCGCACCGGCCACGCCGTCCCGCACCGCGCGGTAGATACCTGCGGACGCGGGCAGGTCGCCCACCGATGCCCTCCCGCGCCGGTCCGCCGACAGCTGCGGGACGCTGGTCGCTGTCACCAGTGCCGCCACCGCCCGACCCGACCCGCCGGGCACATGCCCGCGCCGAGACGTTCCTCGAGCGCCACGGGGTCCTCACCAGAGGGGCACTGGACACCGAACGCGTCGCTGGTGGCTTTGCCGGTGTCTACAAGGTGCTTCGGGCGATGGAGGAGTCCGGCCGGTGCCGACGCGGGTACGTCGTTGAGGGACTCGGGGCCGCGCAGTTCGCCGTCCCCGGCGCCATCGACCGGCTGCGCGCCGTGGGTCAGCCCAACGAAGGCGGTGCAGCGACGGTGGTCCTTGCCGCCACCGACCCCGCCCAGCCCTACGGGGCTGCTCTGCCGTGGCCGTCCACCGTGGGAGACCAACGGCACCGACCTGGGCGCAAGGCCGGAGCGCTGGCCGTCCTGGTGGACGGTGCCGCCGTGCTCTACGTCGAACGCGGGGGCCGGTCACTCCTGTCATTCACCGACGACACCGGTGCCTTGCGCGCCGCGGTACACGCCCTGGCCGATGCGGTCCATCAGGGCTGGCTGGGTTCATTGTCCGTGGAGCGCGCCGACGGTGAGGCGGCACTGGGCTCCGCGCTGGCCGAACTGCTGCGGGATGCCGGGTTCCGTGCCACGCCCCGAGGACTGCGGCTGCGCGCTTGAGGGGTCTGATCCGCTCACTGCGTTGCGGGGCGCAACAGCGTCCAGAGCTGTCCGACGGCCTCCTGGTCGCCTGTGATCCGCACCGACTGGTCGGGCAGCCGGCCCCAGGACCAGAGGTAGATCTCCATGGGGTCTCCGCTCACCATCGCGTCCGCCGACCGAGCGTCGGCCTCATCGACCCGTCGAGTGGTGGAGCAGCCCGGCCCGAAGATCGCCAACCAGCGGCGATCCGCGGCGGACAGCGCAACCGAACCCTGCTGGGACGCCGACATCCTCAGCTCGCCGAGGCGGTGGCCGAACCACAGAAACAGCACCTCGTCGATGCCGTCCAGAGCCACCTTGGGGTCGACGGCATGTACCGGGCCGCCCGCGGCGGCTTCGACGTCGACCCGATGCACTGTGGTCTCGTGAGCCATCCGACGCCGCCAGAAGCCGTGCGTGCGATCGGCGGGCCACCACGTGTCGCACGGTTCGGTCGGGTCATGGCGAGCTAGCTCCGCCAGCAGGTCGCTGAGGCCGGTTCGCACGAAACCGATCAGATCGTTGTCCGACGGTGATCGCTGCCATTGCTCTGGACGTCGCCCGTCTCGCGCCCACAGCCTGATCACCCGGTGCACGCTTCCCACATGCCGCAAGGTCTCGGCCAAGGTGAAATCAGGACAGCCCGGTACCTCGGCGTGTGCCGCTGACGGCAGCGCTGAGGCGGCCGCGCTGAGGATCAATTCGCCCTCGATCCCGATCACGTCCAGCATCCGGCCGTAGTCGATCAACGGCCGTGGCGCAGTCATCGGAAGGTCCTCGCCGCAGCCTGCCGCGCGAGGGCGAGGAACGCGCCAGCCTGCCGGACCAGGTCGTCGGCATCGCGAGCCGTCACCAGCCGATGTACCCCGGCCTCGGCGGCTGCCCGGGTAGCCGAACTGGTGGCGAAGAACGCCGACCATTCCGCGAGTTCCGGCGCGACTGTGGCCAGCAGCGCCCATGCGCTGTTCGACTGAGCGCGGTTGCGTGGTCGGGCCCGCGCCGCCAACACGGCGGCGGCCGCACGCAGTGCCGCGAGGTGCGCCTGGGCGTAACGATCCACTGGATGGGCGGCGTACTCGGCGTCGAGCAGTCCCTGCCGAGCCTGCTCAAACAGGATACGTACGCTGGGCAGCCGGTGACTGCGTCTTTCGTGCTTCGGCCCGTCGTGCTTCGGACGGTCGTACCGTGGCGCGAGGGCTGTGGTGGGGGGAGCAACGGCGGGCACTTCGGCCTCCTGGTCAGGAGTCGGGATGGGGTGATCCGGGTTGACGGCAACGGGTCGGCTCCGCCGTGGGGGAAGCCGGCGGAGCCCGGCGGCGGTGCGCTTCCCCCGCCCCACCGCCGGGCTTTGTTCGAACATATGTTCGATACTGTCCAAGGGTAACCCTTTGGGACACGGTCCCGTCAAGTCCCAATCTCCGTTGGCGCAGCAGCTCGACATCTGGCGTGGTGTCATGGATTTCGTGCACTCTGCGGACGCCACCCGCTTCGCAGCGACGTCGGCCGATACTGGAGGTCAGCGGTGACCGCAATGCCCATCCGCGAACCAGCGCAGCTGGCTGAACTGACGGCCCCGCAATTGCGCCTGCGACTTGATGAGGCGCTGAGGATCTACGTCACGGCCATGCACTACCCGCCCGGCACGGCGCAGCATCGGAGTCCGATGTGGCTGGAGCACATGCTGCGGTCCGGTTGGCTATGCATGGGTGCCTTCGATGCGGACACCTTGGTGGGCATCGGCTACGGCTACCGGGGCGCCCCAGGGCAGTGGTGGCACGACGAGGTCCACCGTGGGCTCATGCTGATCGATCCGCGCAGTGCACAACGCGAGCTCGCCGACTACTTCGAGCTCACCGAACTGCATGTCCATCCGGACGCCCAGGGCAGGGGCATCGGTAAGGCGCTGCTCACCGAGCTACTGTCCAGAGTGGAGGCTCCGCGCGCGTTGCTGTCCACCCCCGAGGGACCGACCAGAGCATGGCGGCTCTACCGCCGGCTCGGATTCACCGACCTGCTGCGGCACTACCACTTCACCGGGGACTCCCGGGACTTCGCCGTATTGGGCCGCAACCTGCCGCTCTAGCGCGACGGAGGTTGGCTGCTGTTTACGGACGGCCCTGAGCCGGGTTGGCCGTACTTGAAGGGCACCCCAACGTCAGTGCGTGGCGGCGGCGGGCGCCATGCCCAGGCGCGAGAGTACGGCTCGGGTGGAGGCGGATCGGTTGAGCGTGTAGAAGTGCAGCCCCGGCACGCCCTCAGCGAGCAATCGTTCACACAACTCGCTCGCGACGTCCACACCCACCTGCCGCACCGCGGCAGGATCGTCACCCACCGTGGCAAGCCGATCGCGCACAGCCGCTGGGATGGTGCAGCCGGATAGGTCAGCCATCTTCTGCACGCCGCGCAACGTGGTGATCGGCATGATCCCGGCCAGGATCGGGACCGTCGCCATATCCGCACCCGCAGCGGCCACCTGGTCCCGCAGTCGCAGGTAGTCCTCCGGGCGGAAGAACATCTGGGTGATCGCGAACTGGGCACCGGCGCGCAGCTTGGCCACCAGGTACCGGACGTCGGACTCGGCGTCGGGCGACCGCGGGTTGCGCTCGGGGAAGGCAGCCACCCCGACGCAGAAGTCGCCGAGTGAGCGAGCGAGACGGACCAGATCCTCGGCGTAGTGCACACCTTGCGGGTGCGCCACCCATTCCCCGAGCGGGTCCCCCGGCGGATCCCCGCGCAGCGCCAGCACGTTGCGGATCCCGGCCTCGGCGTAGCGGCCGATCACCTGCTGCAGTTCGGCCACCGAGTGGTTCACCGCGGTGAGGTGGGCCATCGCGACCAGAGCGGTCTGCTGAGCAATCCGCCCAGTGATCCGCACCGTACGGTCCCGACTGGAACCACCCGCGCCATAGGTCACCGAGACGAAGGCGGGATCCAGCGGCTCGAAGTCTCGCACCGCTTGCCACAGTTGGCTCTCCCCGGCGTCATCGCGGGGCGGGAAGAACTCTACGGAGAACACCGGGCGGTCGCCGCCCAGCCGGTCGATGACGGCCGTCATACCCCCACCCTAACCAGGCCGTGACGGCCGCCAGAGCCCGCCGGGGATACCGGAGCCCGGGGCTGAACCGAACCGGGAGCCCGCCGCGACCGAACCCGGGCACGTACCGGCACGAATAGGCCCTATCGTCGGTATGCGCAGCGAGTGCGCGCCTGGCCACGCGGTGTCGTCACCACGATCGCAGGAGGTTCGATGGCGCAGCGGAACGCCACCCGCGGAGCCCGTGCTCAGCCGCTGGCCGGCGTGGCGGAAGATCAGCAGGTGCATCCGTTCGATCACGACCTCCGCGCCGAGGTACGCCGCGAACTCGCCGGCTTCCTGCAGACCAAACGCAATGAGGCGGCACAGATCGATCCGCAGTTCGTCGCCGCGGTGGACTCGCTGAGTGACTTCGTCCTCGGCCCCGGCAAGCGGCTGCGTCCGACCTTCGCCTGGTGGGGCTGGCGAGGAGCGGGTGGCTCCCCCGACGACCCGCAGGCCCGGGCAGTGTTGCGAGCGGTGAGCTCCCTGGAGCTGATCCAGGCCTGCGCCCTAGTGCACGACGACCTGATCGACCACTCCACCACCCGGCGCGGCGCACCGACCATGCACGTCGACTTCGCGGCCCAGCACCGGGCCGCCGGGTGGTTGGGCGCGCCGGAACGGTTCGGCGCCGCCACCGCCATCCTGCTCGGTGACATCGCGTTGGCCTGGGCTGATGACATGTTGCGCAGCTCGGATCTGTGGCCAGAACAGCTCGGGCGAGCGCACGTCGTGTGGCAGGCGATGCGCACCGAGGTGCTCGCGGGGCAATACCTCGACGTGATCACCCAGGCCAGCGGCGACGAGTCACCAGAGACCGCGCTGCGGATCGACCGGTACAAGACCGCGGCGTACACCGTTGAGCGCCCGTTGCACCTGGGTGCGGCGATCGCCGGAGCGGACTCTGCCCTAGTGCACGCCTACCGCCGTTTCGGCGCCGACATCGGCGTCGCCTTCCAGCTCCGCGACGACCTGCTGGGCATGTTCGGTGATCCTCGGGTCACCGGTAAGCCGGCCGGAGACGATCTACGCGAGGGCAAGCGCACCCTGCTGCTGGCATACGGCCTGCGCGCCGCCGACGAGAAGCGCCAGACCGGGGCCGCCGACCTGCTGCGCGGCGCCATCGGGAATCCTCAGGTCGACGAGAACACCGTGACTGAGGTCCGCGAGCTGTTGATCGAGCTCGGCGCGGTGGCCGAAGTCGAGCGCCGGATCACCACACTCACCAGTTCAGCACTGCGCAGCCTCCGCGCCGCTGAGCTGGCCGAGCCGGCTGGTGCCCGGCTAGCGGAGCTCGCCGCCCAAGCCACCCGCCGAGTGCGCTGAAGGCGACAGGGTTGCCCAAGGCGACAGCGGTCGATGACGAGTCCGGGCGTAACGTGCACCCGTGCGCACCGTGCCCGGACCCACCGATCATGTCGTCGTAGTCGGAGCGGGGCTGGCCGGGCTGTCGGCGACGCTGCACCTGCTGGGATCTGGTCGGCAAGTGACCGTGCTCGAGGCTGCACCCCATCCAGGCGGTCGGGCCGGGCGAAGCGATCTCGCCGGTTACCGGCTCGACACCGGCCCCACCGTGCTCACCATGCCGGAGCTGGTCGACGAGGCTCTCGCCGCGGTGGGCGACTCGCTGGCCGCCCGGCTGGATCTGGTGGCGCTACACCCGGCCTACCGGGCCCGTTTCGCCGACGGGTCGGTTATCGACGTGCACACTGACGCCGACGCGATGGAGGCGGAGATCCGGTCGGTAGCCGGCCCAGTGGAAGCGAACGGCTACCGGCGGCTACGGCGCTGGTTGACCAGGCTGTACCAGGTGGAGATCGGCCGGTTCATCGGCGGCAACTTCGACTCCCCGCTGGACCTCGTCGCCAGCCGCGACGCCGTCAAGGACCTGGTCACTCTGGCCGCGCTGGGCGGTTTCGGCCGGCTCGGCTCCCAGGTCGGCCGGTTCCTGCACGACAAGCGGCTGCAACGGATCTTCTCCTTCCAGGCGCTCTACGCCGGAGTGCCCCCGCAGCGCGCGCTGGGCGCGTACGGGGTGATCGCCTACATGGACACGGTGGCCGGGGTCTGGTTCCCCCGCGGGGGAATGCAGGCGTTGCCGCAGGCGCTGGCCGACGCGGCGACAGACGCCGGCGCCCAGTTTCGCTACAACACGACGGTGACCTCGCTGGAGCATTTCGGGGAACGTGTCACCGCAGTACACACCGCCGACGGCGAACGGGTCAGCGCCGATGCGGTGGTACTGACGGCCGACCTACCCGTGGTGCACCGGCTCCTCGGCCGTGCCCCACGGCGGCTGGTGCCGCTGCGCTGGTCACCCTCGGCGGTGGTGCTGCACGCCGGCGTCCGCCCGGGCAGCGGACCGGGCTGGGCAGGGCTGGCACATCACACGATCTTCTTCGGTGCCGCGTGGGAACGGACCTTCGACGAGATCATCTACCGCGGGCAGCTCATGACTGACCCGTCGCTGCTGGTCACCCGACCCACCGCTACTGACCCGAGCCTGGCGCCGGCCGGACGCGAGCTGCTGTACATCCTCGCGCCGTGCCCCAACCTGCGCACCGCACCGCTGGACTGGGCCACGCTGGGAGCTGCCTACCGCGATGAGCTGGTCGGCACGCTGGAGCAGCGGGGGCTGGCCGACCTGGACGACGCCATCGAGGTTGAGCAGCTGGTCACTCCCGCCGATTGGGCGGCCCAGGGACTTGCCGTGGGAACCCCGTTCTCGGCCTCGCACACCTTCGCCCAGACCGGACCGTTCCGCCCCTCGAACCTGGTGCGCGACCGGACCAACGTCGTGCTCGCCGGATGCGGCACGACGCCTGGGGTTGGGGTGCCCACCGCAGTCATCTCCGGCAAGCTCGCCGCGGCCCGGATCACCACCACCGGAGCCCGCCGAAGCACCGCCATGAGCGGCTGACCCAACGGTGTCATCGATAGCAGGGCTCGACCGGCTGCGCCTGAGCCGGTTGCTGTCAGGCACGGTACTGCTCGGACTGGTCGGTTCAGTGCTGCTGGCCACCATGGCGGTGGGAGCGGGCGGAATCCTCGTCAGCGATCCACTGATCAGCGGTGGACCGTTGTCGTGGATCCGCTACGGGCACGGCCACGACCTGGCCACTGCGGCGCTCTACCTCGGCGTCGGGATGATCGTATGGGCCTGGATACGCCTGGGGCGCGACGTGCTGGGCGGCACCGCGACCAGCCAGCAGGTCCAGTTCGCCAGTGCGGTGTGGACGGCGCCGGTGCTGCTGTCCCCACCGTTGTTCACCAGGGACGTCTACAGCTACCTGGCGCAGGGTGCGCTCGCTTTGCGCGGGTTGGATCCCTACCAGCTCGGGCCGGTGAAGCTGCCGCCAGGAGCCATTGCGGACAACGTGCACTATGTGTGGCAGACCACCCCGGCGCCCTACGGTCCGCTGTTCATTCTGATCGCCAAGACGGTCAACCGGTTGTCCGGCGATGACCTCATCCTGGGAGTGATCGGTCTCCGGTTGGTGCTGGTGGGCGGCTTGGCGCTGCTGGTGTACGCGCTGCCGCGGCTGGCCGACCAGCTTGGCGGTGATCGCGCCGTCACGTTGTGGCTGGTGATCGCTAACCCGTTGGTCATCGTGCATCTGGTCGGTGGACCGCACAACGATCTGCTGATGATCGGTCTGCTGGCGGCGGGCACGCTGCTGGTGTTGACGCGCCGGCACGTCGCGGGGATCGCTGTGGTCACCGCGGCGATGGCGGTGAAGGCGTCGGCTGGGATCGCGTTGCCGTTCCTGGTCTGGATCTGGGCGGCTCACCTGTCCGGTGACCGGCGGGCGCGACTGCTGCGGGCCGGCGCGGGCAGCGTCGCGGTCTTCGGCACGGTATTCACCGCGATCACCGTGCTGTCCGGAGTTGGGCTGGGCTGGATCCCGGCGCTGAACGCACCATCGCTGATCGTCAACTGGATGTCGCTACCCACCGCTGCCGGCGAGCTGACGCACGCGCTGACGACACCGTTCGGTCACCTGGGCGACGGCCCCTTCATCCTGGTCTGCCGGCTGCTGGGGTCGGGGGTCTTCGTCGCCATCTTCGCCCGGCAGTGGTGGCTGGCCAGGGACGGCGGACCGGCGGTCATTCCACGCGCAGCGGTAACGCTGCTGTGGGCGGCGCTGCTGGCGCCGGCAACCCTGCCCTGGTATCTCACCTGGTCCCTTGCCATGAGCGCGGCGCTGCCCTGGCCGCGACGTTCGCTAGCGTGGGTGGTCGTGGCGTCGACGTGGCTGGCGCTGTGCACATACCCCACTGGGCAGAGCGCGTTCAACGACTGGCCCTACCAGCTCGGGATGGTGGCGGTGGCGCTGGTCGCGGGTGCCGCGTTGCTGCGCCCCGACGCTGCTGGCCGGCAGGATGGCGAGCAGTGCAGCGATCCACTGTTGGTGGAGGCCGCATGAGCCGCGAACTCGACGCTGCCGGCATCACCGAGCCCGCATTGCGCGCATCGTATGCCCGGTGCCGGCAACTCAATGCGTCGCACGGCCGCACCTACTTCTTGGCGACCCGGCTGTTACCACCCGGGCAGCGGCCGGCGATCCATGCATTGTACGGGCTGGCCCGGTACGCCGATGAGATCGTCGACGACCTCTGCGACACCCGACCGTGGCCGCAGCGCCTCGCCGAGTTGGATGCGCTGCAGCAACAGCTGCTCGACGGGCTGAGGCGAGGCCGCTCGGCGCACCCGGTGCTGGCCGCGCCGGTGCACACCGCGATTCACTACCAGATCGATCCGCAGCACTTCGCGGATTTCATGGTTTCCATGCAGATGGATCGACCGGTGGAACAAGGCGGGGTAGCCGGTTATCAGACATTCGACGACTTGGCCCGCTACGTGCACGGCTCGGCGGCCGTGATCGGGCTGCAGGTGCTGCCGGTGCTGGGTACCGTCGTGCCCCGGGAGCGAGCGGAGCCGCACGCCGCCGCGCTAGGCGTCGCCTTTCAGATCACTAACTTCCTCCGCGACGTCGGGGAGGACCTCGATCGCGGTCGGGTCTACCTGCCTGCTGACGAGCTGGCGTCCTTCGGTGTGGACCGGGAGCTGCTGGGGTGGTGCCGCAGCACCGGGCAGCCCGATCCCCGGGTGCGCCGGGCGCTGGGCTACCTGGTGGCCCGCACCCGGGCGATCTACCGCAGGGCCGCGCCGGGGATTCCGATGCTGGCCCCGGTGTCCCGGGCCTGCGTAGCCACCGCGTTTCGGCTCTACGGCGGCATTCTGGACGAGATCGAGAAGGCCGAGTACCACGTGCTGGGCCGCCGCGTGGCAGTGCCCGGCCGCCGCCGGCTCGTCGTCGCGTTGCCCGGCCTGAGCAGGGCACTGCTAGCCCGAACCCGGCAATAGGGACCTCACGGCGACTCCTCCAGCCGGTAGACGCGTTTCGCATTGTCCGCGCCGACCATCTTGGCGACGCGCACCGCGTCGGCACTGGACCACTCCCCCGACTCCACCCACTCACCGAGGACGCTGGCCATGGCACGCCGCCACAGCACGGCTCCGAGATAATGCAACTCAGCCGGTCCCCACGCATCGGAAGAGAACAGCACTTTTCCGAAGGGGGCCACTTCCAGCGACTCCGCGACAACTGCGCGAGACCGAGCCCCGGTGTAGTTCACCGCCAATCCGACGTCGAAGTAGACATGTGGGAACACGTGGGCCAGATACCCGGCGGTGCGGTGATACGGGTAGCCGTGCAGCAACATCACCGGCACCTGGCGGTCCCGTATCTGGCCAAGAAAATCGGTCATCAGAGACGGGTCGCAGCGGTGCAGGGTGAGGTCCGGGTCCCCGTACCCGACGTGGAACTGCAGCGGCAGGCCGCGGTCGACGCCGGTCCAGAGCAGGTGGCGCAGCAGCACCGGATCGGTCAGCCGCGCCTCGCCGGTCTCCCGTCGCCGTAACCACTGCCCGGCCGCGTGGCGCACCTCGCCGAGGCTGGGAGGCTCCGGATCGAAGTCAAGGCCGTACCGGTAGGCGATGACCGACTTCAGTGCGACGGCGTGCCGAGCCTGTTCATCCAGCGTCGAGGCAAACCGGTCGGCGAAGTCGGCCGCGGTCACCCCACCTGCCGCAGCCGCCTCGGCGACGGACTCCAGGCGCACGATCTCCGATGCCCTCGCGCCGGACACCGCCGCCATCTCAGCGGGCCCTAAGGTCTGGTCGGCTCGATAGCCGGTCTCGACCAGGAACCGTCCGACACCACTGGCGGCGAGGAACCGGCGAGTAGTTTCCTGTGCACCGAGCTTTCGGCGGCGGGCAAGGTACTCAGCGGCATCCGCGCGCGGGGGCAGGTCGAGCACCGGAGCGCACCAGCGGCGGACCGCGAACCCCAGCTGAGAGTCCAGCTGCGTCGTGCCCGCAGGTGGCGCCCACGGGGACTCGCTGAACCCAGCCTCGAACTCAGCCCCTTCTGGATCCCTCACCATGGCTCCGTGGACGTGGTGGTCGACCAGCCGCAGCCCGTCGACAGCGGCGCGCAGCTCCTTAGCGCTCATGGACGCTCGTGGTCTGCGCGTAAGCCGCCAGACCACAGGCGCACTGGGTGATGAATCGCTCGATCACCCAGCGCCATAGCCAACCGCTCCCAGGCACCTTCGGGGTGAACGAAACGCGCCAACGAATCCGGGTCCCTGCCGCCTTCGGTTCGAGATCGACATCTGCGCGATAGTCCCGTACAGGCAGCCCGGAAAGATGCAGGTAGCTGAACCTGCGATCGAGGATCAGCTCGGCGACCTGGTCTCGGCCAGCAACCTTGCCTTTGCCGAAGATTCTGATCGGACCGACACCTTCCGGCTCCCGCTCGCCAACCCGCTCCAGCTCGAACGAATCGATCGGCGTCCAGGTCGACCAGCTCGCGCCGTCGCGCAGCAGCGCGTACACGGCGTTGGCCTTGGCGCGGGCGTGAACCTGGATGGCGATGTGCTGCCGACGAACCATTCGGTACATCTACCACCTGATGGACACCCCGCAGGGCAACCGTCGTCCAGGACCGCGAGTGGGTGAGCTTCATATGGAGCTACCCAACATTATCCCCCTCGACGCCGCCACGGTCGCGGCGATCGCTCACCGGGTCGAGGGCTACCGCTTCGACCGAGTCGACAGCGGCTGGTGGGGTCGGGCTGTCGTCCAGGACGGCCCAGCGCCATCCACCGCTCGGCGCAGCGCTACATCCACCCACCTCAACGGACCTCAACCCTGAGCCCACGACACTTCGATCGCGGTCGAAGCGCGGGCCCTTATCATGGCTATCCGCAAAGGCGAGTAACTTGCGGCTGAAGTCCAGCAATCATCAGCAAGAAGCCCGGTCTTACCGCCTTATTGTTTGGGTCATCGGCTTGTTTTTGCAAATTCATTAAAGCAGTTTTGGCGTCAGAGCATCGCGTTGTCGGAGACGCAGGACTGGCGTCTGCGATACCAACCGTTGCGAAACTTAAGCCGATTGCCAGACCGATAGCTACGATCGTCGATTTCATGATCTACTTATCTCCATTCGAGGTCGATCGGTGTGAGCCCAGCGCGAAGCCGTGCTCGTGGGTGCCCCAAAGTTGATCACGATCTCACGGTTGAAGGTGGTCAACCAGGTCGGCGTCGACCTACCTGGTTGGCTCAGGCTGGAGATCGGAGCCCAGTTGAGGTGCGACACCTCTTGGGGTCGTCCTCACCTTTATCGCTCGATCCGGCCCGGTCATTACCTCCGGCACAGTTATCGCGCATCGCAACCACACGTACACGCGGAGTAGCCGGTGCCGGTGCAATGCATAACGATAGAACGCGGCACTCCGATATGGCCATCGGCAGCGATCAGTACAATTGGACGAGGCCTGTCGCGCCCGCAACGGTGATCTGCTGCCCGGTGGTGGTGCGCAGGGTCGCGTCGGGAACCCCGACCACCGCGGGGATGCCGTACCCGCGAGCGACGACGGCGCCGTGCGAGTTCGCGCCGCCCATCTCCATGACCAGACCGCCCGCGGTGAGGAACAGTGGCGTCCACCCGGGATCGGTCGACGGTGCGACGAGGATCTCCCCAGGCTCCAGACGGGCGCCGACCGGGTCGAGCACAACCCTGGCGGTGGCGGTCACTGTCCCAGCCGACGCCGGTGTTCCAGCCAGTTGACCATCAGCGTGCCCGTGATCGGGACTGGCGAGCGCCTCTGGCTGGGTGCCGTCGGAGAGCATGATCCGCGGCACCTGCCGCCTGCGTAGCTCCCGCTGGTAGTCCTCGCGGCGTTGCGCGACGACAGCGCGCATCCGCCGTAGCGACAGGCGCACCGTTGCAGCGCGCAGCCGACTGCGGCGGCGAACTCGACCCACCACGCCCAGCGCAGCGGCCTCGGCGGCCCGGCTGCCTCGGAGAACTTCACGTTCGGGGCGAGATCCGGATCCTCCAGGCGCAGGTAGTTGGCGAGCACTCCCAGGACATAGGTCGGGTCGTCGGACCATCGCGGCATGCCCACGTCGATCTCGGCCACCGCCCGATGGCCGTGCCGTGCCAGGAGGTCCTCAAGACCCTGTTGCAGCCGTGGCGGCAGGTCGCGCCGGGCATAGCGCTGCGCCAGCACGGCAAAGTCCGCTGCCTGCAACGCGGCGGCGGCGGGGCATCGGCGCGGATCCGCGTCGCCAGGGCCCCACAGTTCCAGATCCATCTCGGTGGTGACGTTGTGCGGCAACCCACGCAGCATCTCGTCCCATTCACCGTGCTCGACGCAGTCACCAGCGAGCTTGCGGGCAAGCGCTCGGGCCAGGAACCCTGCGCCGGCCGCCGGAGTGATCGCCGGCATGATCGGGACAATCGAGGTGGCAAGCAGCCGCTGGGCATGATCTAACCGCTGAGTGGCGGTCACCCCAGCCGGCACGCTGAGCTGCTCACCCAACGTCTGGCCGATGCGGTCCACGCGTTAGCGCCCGTACCACCCGAACTCAACGCTTGCTGAAAAAAGATCCGTTACGCATCGTGTTTAGCGCGTCGGTCAGGTTGACATCGAGCCACCGTGAGCCTGCAAGGTGTACCTATGACCGCTGATGCCGTCAACCACCACGCCGACCATCCGGGCTTCGCCGGGGTGACGGGACTGCTGGTCGGGCTCATCATGAGCCTCGCGGGGGGCGCCGTCGCCCGGCTCGCCGCCGACTTGACCTCGGTGTCGAAGGCTGACCGCGTTGTCGACGTCGGCTGCGGCCCCGGAACTGCCGTCAGGGAAGCGGGACGTCGTGGTGCGCGGGTGGTCGGCGTGGATCCGGCACCCGTGATGCTCCGGCTGGCTCGGGCGTTGACTCCCAACCGAGGCGCCATCACCTGGGTCGAAGGCACTGCAGAGGACCTGCCAGCGCGCGACGCCTCGGCGACGGTGGTGTGGTCGCTGGCGACTGTTCACCACTGGAGAGACGTCACCGCAGGACTCTCCGAGATCAAGCGAGTGCTCTGCCCAGGCGGCCGGTTCCTCACGATCGAGCGCCAGGCACAGCCCGGCGCAACCGGGCTCGCCAGCCATGGGTGGACACCGCAACAGGCTGAGTCCTTCGCAGCTCAATGCCTGACGGCCGGCTTCGCAGACGCCCGGGTCGAGAACCACACTCCCGGCCGGCGTGCTCTTGTGATCGTCAAGGCCGTACGACCATGAGCATCGGCCGTTGCCGTGCCGTCGCTCATCGGGTGGGTGGCCCTCCCCACTTCGCCACGAACCGCTGCCGGTCCTCCTCTGCATGCTCGGCGCGCTCACCGGTCAGCGGCCGACGGGGGCCGTGCTCGATGGTCAGGCCACGCACCAGGCCCGTGCCAGCGGCCTTGCGGTGCTGCCATTCGAAGTCTTCAGCGGCGCAGCACCAACGGAACTGTTCATCGAAGCGCAGCCCAAGTTCGCCGGCCACGAGCATGCACCCGCCTGGGATGCTGTGCTCCTCCGTCCACGGGTCCAGGTCGTAGCGGGTCTCGACAGCGGTGGTGACCACGCCGTGACAATCGGCGCCGACCATCGCCAGGTTGTAGTTGCGCAGCACCATCCGCAGCCGCGCCAGCGTGGACCACTCGATCCGCACGTCGGCCTCCATGCACAGCACGTCGTAAGGACCCGGCTCGTGGTGCTGCTCGATCCAGTCCAAGCCCGTGTTCCACCAGCGGGAGGTGTTCACCTCTGGCTCGGGGGACTCCAGCAGGGTCACCCCCGATAGGTCGTCCGGTTCGATCAGCTCGGGGAGGGTCGTGACCACTACCGTCCGGTCCACCGGATGGCTCAGCTGCGCCAGGGACGTCGTGAGGTCGCTCACGCGGGGATGCTGGCATGGGGTCAGTAGCCAAGTGTTCATGCTGTCTCCAGGAAGCGGGCTCGATCGTGGTCGTCGACAGGCAGCGGGTGCGGCACATGGACCTCACGCTCGGCCAGCCACTGATTTGGTCAACGTCCTCTGCGCGCAGTAGTCACGCGCTCAGCCCACACTGATGACGATCAGGTCGCACCGCAGAAGGCCCTCGGCCTGCGGCAGCATGCGGAATACGCACGGTTGGTAGCGTTGGACACCTGCACGATGCCCCGTTCCATGATCGGGTTTGGCCCGGAAGTGAGACTGACATACCGATGCTGGACCGCGTGGTGATCGACGCCCTGTTCCCCGCTGATCTGTCCGAACCAGCCCACTGGGAACAACGCTATCCCTCGCGCGAGCTCCCCGAGGGCGCTGCGGTCACCCGCTTCGGCCCGTCGCCGACCGGCTTCGTGCACATCGGCGGCGTCTACGTGGCTACCATCGACCGCGACGTCGCGACGAACTCCGGGGGCGTCTACCTGGTGCGGGTGGAGGACACCGACCAGTCGCGCGAGGTCGAAGGCGCCCTGGCCCAGTTCGCCCGCGCGTTCGACTACTTCGGTATCTCCTCCGACGAGGACGACGGGCACGGCGACTACGGCCCCTACCGCCAGTCCGCCCGCGAACGTATCTATCTGAGCTACGTGCGGGAACTGCTGCGCCACGGCAAGGCCTACCTGTGCTTCGCCACCAAGAGCGAGCTCGCCGACATCACCGGCCGCCAGCAGGCCGCGAAGATCCCGACCGGCTACTACGGATCTTGGGCGATCTGGCGCGACGCCGATCCCGCTGCCGTGCAGGCCAAGCTCGCTGACGGCGCCCCATACGTCGTTCGCTTCCGCGCCCCCGACGGCACTACCGACCAGCGGGTCCGATTCACCGACGTGATCCGGGGTGACCTGGAGCATGAGGCCAATCGCAACGACACGGTGATCCTGAAGTCTTCAGACCAATCCCCTCGGCTGCCGACTTACCATTTCGCGCATGCCGTGGATGATCACCTGATGCGTGTCACGCTGGTGATCCGCGGTGAGGAGTGGATCTCCTCAGTCCCCCTACACCTGCAACTATTCGACGCCCTGGGCTTCGAACCGATGACCTATGCGCACATCGCACCGCTGATGAAGAAGATCTCCGGCGGGAAACGCAAACTGTCCAAGCGGTCCGACCCTGAAGCCGGCGTCGATTTCTACATCGAAGCGGGTTATCCAGCCGAGGCCGTACTGTATTATCTGCGGGGCCTGGCCAACGGGAGGCTCGCCGAACTCCCGCTTCGCCAGGCGCTGATCACCCCCATCCGGCTGGCGCAGTGCGGCGTCGACGGCCCACTGGTGGACCTGGTCAAGCTGGAAGACATCAGCGCCGACCACATCGCCACCCTGCCCGGACCCGAGATCCTCGGCGCCGTCCGCACCTGGGCGGCACAATTCGATCCCGAGCTGGTCACCGTGCTGGACACCGAACACGATCTCGCCCTGCGCGCGCTGGCCGTGGAACGTGACGGCGTCGACAATCCCCGCAAGGACCTGCGCAAGTGGTCGGACTTCCGGGCCGCCTACGGATTCTTCTTCCCGCAACTGTTCGCCCCATTGTCCGGCCCCACGGATGAACGCCTCAGCCCACTCGGCGTGGACCCCACCATCGCCGCGAGCTTCGCCCAGAACTTCGCCGACGGCTACCAACACCTGGACGACCCCCAGGAATGGTTCAACCAGATCCGCGAGCTCGCCGCGAAACACGGCTTCGCGCCCAACGCCAAGGAATACAAGAAAAACCCCGCCGCCTACCCCGGCTCCATTCGCGAAGCATCCCAACTCATCCGGGTCGCCCTCACTGGCTCCACCCGCAGCCCCGATCTACCCGCCATCACCCAAGCACTCGGCGCTCCAGAAGTGCTCCGCCGGCTTTGCGCGCTGGTCGGTGGCGGGGCGACTGGAAGCTGACATCTGTCACCCCGGATGAATGACCGTCGGCAGTGTTGCGGCGCAAGCCGCAGTGCCACGGTGATGGCATGAAGACAACAGCGCGCGAGCCCTCAGAGAGCACCATCGCGGTGACGTCAGCCGACGCGCGTCCGGCCCGGCCATCGACTGCCGGACTCATCCGGATGATGTTGCTTGACGTCGGGCTGCCGTTGCTCGCCTACTACGGACTGCACGCCCTCGGCGTCGGCGACTACCGGGCCCTGCTGGCCGGCACCATCGTGGCCGGCCTCCGAGTCACCTTCGTGGCGCTGCGCAGCCGGCGTCTGGACGGCTTCGCCGCGTTCCTGATGGCCATGTTCGCGGTCGGGCTCGCCCTGGCGTTCGCCACCGGCGACGCCAAGTTCATGCTCGCCAAGTACTCGGTCGGCACCGCGATCGCCGGATTGATCTTCCTCGGCACCTGCGTCGTGGGGCGACCGGTGATGTTCTACGCCGCCCAGCGCTTCGCCGCCACCACCAGCGAGAAGCGCGAGTCGTGGAACACCTTGTGGCAGACCAAACCCGCTTTCCGGCACGGCTTCCGGGTGATGTCGGTGGTGTGGGGCGTTGGGCTGCTGGTCGAGGCCGCCGTCCGACTCCCGCTGATCTATCTGCTGCCCATCCAGGTCATGGTTGGGCTCTCGACAGTGCTCCAGATCGCGGCGTTCTCGCTGCTCATGACGTGGGGCATGTGGTACGGGAAGCGGATGCAGCGTGCGGGCCAGGCGCAAAATCGTTGAGCCTCATGGGGGGTTGCGGCAGATCGAGCTGACCGCGCGGGCCAGGGCGTCCTCGTGCAGCCGGTCGAGCTGCCGGCTTTGCTCGACGCGGTGGCGTGTTCCGGTCAGCTGGGCGGTACACGAAGGGTTGGCCAGCAGCTGCTGAGTCGTTTTCAGCTCGGCCAGTAGCTGATCGGTGATGCGGTCCAGGACAGGCCGGACCTGACCCAAATCAGGCCGGGTGGTGGGCGCCTGGTCCGGGTGCACACGCCACGATGAGTAGAGCCCGTATTGGACGACCTTGTTCGCCTCGATCTGATCGGTGAAGACCGCCCGTGAGACTCCCGGATCGATGCCCAGCTGCGCCGACTTGGCGGCCACGGCGTCGAGCACGGCCTTCTCCCGCACCGGATCGTTGATCGGCGCGTCGGTCCCCCATTTCGCGGCGGCGACGGTGTCGGCAAGCTGTACCCGCTGTGCGGCGACATCGGTCAGAGTCAGCAGGGACTCGCCTGGGCCGGCGTTGCCGGCGCTCGGCGGCACGGCCGAGGAACAGCCGAGCACGGTGACCGACACGGCGACAGTGGCAACCGTGGCCAGTGCCCGGATCAGACGCATGCGGGCGACCTTTCCAGATCGCGGGTCAGCAGCGAGTCATCACCAGCGTTGCACCAGGAGCAGCGTCAGCTGATCCCGGCCGCCTCATCGGCCATCGACCAGCGGTCCGGCGTCGCCGTAAACGAAACCCGTCGTCTCCTCGATGAAGTCATAGAGGAATCTGCCCAGTACCCGTCGGGGCACCCGGACCGGACCGATATCCTCGCCGAGCTGGCCGATCCACCGGCCGAGCGGGTCCGCGCGGTTGTGGCTGAGAACGATTCGCGGCAGGCCGAGCAATTGGTCGATCTGGCAGCCTCACTGTCCACTTCGGAGCGGGGCGACCTCGGCGCGGCCGAGAAGGCCTATCGATTGACTATCGACCTGCTTCCCGCGTTGGTATCCGACCTCGAACAGCGGGACGACCAAGAATATCAGCTGCTGCCGTTTGCGGGCCTGGCCTCCAATGCGGCAGCCTGCACGCTGTGTCGCGGCGCCGACCCGGCCGAGGCGGTGGACCTGCTCGAGCGCGGCAGGTGCGTGCTGTTCTGCCACACACTGGGCGAGCGGCCGGTGCGGGTCGACCAGGTGGTGTGTTCGCAGGTGGCGGCGGACGGCCCGGTCGTGGTGGTCAACGTGATCCGGTTCGGCAGCCACGCGCTCGCGCTCACCGCCGACGGGATACGGGTGATCCAATTGCCGGCGCTCACGCCGACCGCCGTGGAGGACCACCGCGTCGCGCTGGACGTCGCGCACGACCTGCTGCGCTGCCCGGGCGCCGAGGTCAACCTGCAGTGGGCTGCCGGGCGGTACGTGACGAGCCTGCTGACCTGGCTCTGGGACGCCGCAGCCGGACCGGTGCTGGACGCGCTCGGCCTCGCGGCGAGCGCTGGCCCGCTGCCCCGGCTGTGGTGGCTGCCGACCGGGCCTCTGTCCCTGCTGCCGTTGCATGCCGCCGGCTACCACACGGGCGGTGACGAGCGCACAGTGCTCGACCGGGTGGTGAGCTCGTACATGCCGACGCTGATCCGGATGCCGTCCGGCGCGGGCTCGTCCATGCGGCCTGGGTCCACATCGCCTGCCATGCCGTTACCGATGTCGCAGACCCGTCGGCAAGCCGGCTCGTCCTGGCCGGCGGTGATCTGACCGTGTCGGACATCGCTCGATTGCGCCTCCCAGACGCGCACCTCGCGTACCTGTCGGCCTGCGGCACCGCGCGCGGTGGCGACGTACTGTCCGATGCGGTCATCCACATCTCGTCCGCGTTCCAGCTCGCCGGCTACCCTCATGTGGCCGGTACCCTGTGGCCGATCGTCGATGATGTCGCTGCCCGGATCGCCGCCGACGTGTATGCCGGCTTGCCCACCGGCGCTGATTCCGCCCGCTGGCTCCACGCGTCCGTGCGCCGCGTCCGCGACGACTACGCCGGCAACAGCCCACTGCTCTGGGCCTCCCACCTCCATATCGGTCCCTGACCTTCGGCAGGCGGGTGATAACCGCGCTTGGCAGCCCGATCGGGCCTCTGCCACTTTCGCGCTGTTCACAACACAGATCAGAGCCGATGATGGCGGGGATCGGTAGAACGCGCGCGACGCCGGCGCCAGCTAATCGAGCAACACCGGATCGTAGGAGTTCTCGTCGTCGAAAAGGCCGATCCGGCCGATGTACGAATGTTCGCCCGAAAGGGTGTCCAATCGACCGAAACACAGCCCGTCGTCCGCCAGGTCCAGCCTCTTCACCTCTTTGGCCAGCGCGC
>QHBZ01000145.1:31470-31595 GCA_003244055.1 Pseudonocardiales bacterium
CACCCTTCACTCGCGCGCGCTCGACGTCGAGCCGCGTGTAGAGCCCGGCCACGTAGCTCCGCTCGGACCGCAATTCGTCTTCGTACCCCTGAGTTGACACATGCCCCTAATGACTGTTAGTGAGT
>QHBZ01000146.1 GCA_003244055.1 Pseudonocardiales bacterium
CCACATGGCGTCGGCGGTAGGCGGATATTTCCTGCTGCCCTCGCGGCCCAAAGAATATATTGCGAAAGCCTCCGCGTCTCCGATTGGCACCGCCAAGAACTGCATCTTCATTTTGCTGACCGGCGCGCCCAGCCACACCGACACCTTCGATCTGAAAGAAGGACCGTGGACTCCGTCGTACTTCAACCCGACCAGCTACGGCGATCTCCGTTTTCCGCAAGGCCTGATGCCCAACATTGCAAACCAGCTTGGCTCGGTGGCCTTCGTGCGGTCGGTGCGCGCGTGGGCGACGGCACATGGGCTGGCGCAAACCTGGGTGCAGATTGGGCGCAATCCCGTGTCCGGGCTTTCCAAGATTGCGCCGCACATTGGCTCTGTGGTTTCGCTCGAACTCTCACCCGCCTCGGCCGATCACACTTTACCCGCATTCATTTCGCTGAACACAGGCGGCGGCCCGGATCAGGGTTATCTGGCTCCGGACAATGGACCATTCTATGTAAGCCCGAACGGCGGCGGGCTTGGCGATACTACCCATCTGGGCGGCCAGGCAGTGTTGGACCGGCGCTTCGGGATGAAAGTGGACATCGATACCGAGCTGATCGCCGATCCGTCGCTCGGAGTAGCCATCGAAGACGCTTACAAGGCCACCGAGTCCGCGCGCAAGGTGATGTACAATCCGGCGGTGGACAAGATCTTCAATTTCGATCAGACCACGCGCAATTTGTACGGCAACACGAGTTTCGGCAACGCGTGTGTAGTCGCGCGTAATCTGATGCGCGCTAACCTGGGTACGCGATTCGTGCAAATTTCGTTCGGTAGCTGGGATCACCACGTCAACATCTACGCTCCCAATCAGACCTTACAATCCATGGCGAGACAGTTCGATAACGGGGTGGGACAGTTGATCGCCGATCTCAAGCAGGATGGGACGCTCGATCAGACTTTGATTGTGGCGCTGGGAGAATTTGGCCGAACGGTTGGGCCGACTAACGCGAATAACGGACGCGATCATCATCCGCAGCAAAGCGCCCTTTTCGCCGGCGCCAAAATTGCAGGGCAGCGCGCTATCGGGGCGACCGACAGCACGGGCGCAGTGATCAAGGATCCGGGCTGGTCGCAAGGGCGCGAGGTGCGGCCGGAAGATCTGGAGGCGACTATCTATTCGGCGCTTGGAATCGACTGGACTACGGTGCGTCACGATGATCCGCTGCATCGAGGCTTTGAATACGTCCCGACCAACGAGCAGTATCCGTTCGCGCCCGTGCATGAGCTTTGGGGGTCGTAACAACCGCTTCCTGACCCGGTTTTCGGGCAGGCTGGTCGCGGCTCTGTTCCGCCGAGTCCGAGCTTCGATCTGTAGTTCGTCCGCGCATAGTTGTAACGTTACATTCCATCCTTACAATTTTCCTTGACTACTTCTCACGATAGATTTATTCTCCCAAATAGCTGGACGGGACAATACCTTGAATTAAGAGGTAAATCATGCGAAGCCGAATATTACGTATTTACTTGACTTGTGCCTTGACTCTCTTGCTCCTGCCGCTTGCGTCAGCGCAGCAGCAAGCGATTCCACTCTTTGTCCGAAAGAAAGTCAATTTAAAAAATACTTACGAGCGCATGATCTGCATTGTTCCCTACCAGGGGTCCGGCTCGGCATCCGGGCCGATTCAAGTGCATTTCTACATGATGGGGATTCCGGCGAAGGCGAACACTGATTCCGGGAGGAACGCGAACGGCATTCCGGGCCGAAGGCGAACAGATCTCGGAGCGTAGCGACGCTGGCAGTTTGATTGTGGCGTAAGTGTTCGGCTTCGTCAAGGAAAACTATCCGGAGCGTAGCGGAGGAAGAGTGCCGCTTGCGGAGAAAGGGGTGCGGGGAAAGGGGCGCAGCCCTTGTCCCCGCCCAGCGCTGGAGAGACCGGCGAGCGTTAGCTCGCTTGTTGGGTGCCACATTTTTTGCGCATGGAATCGCCGCGCATTTCAATGCGGTGCGCGTTGTGAACCAGGCGGTCGAGGATGCCGTCGGCGGCCGTGGGATCGCCGATCTGTTCGTGCCAGCGCGCAACCGGCAACTGCGAAGTCAGGATGGTGGAGCGGGTTTGATAGCGGTCCTCGCAGATTTCCCAGAAGTCGCGACGCTCGGTTTCGGCCAGCGGAGCCATGGCCCAATCGTCGATCACCAGCACGTCGATGCGGCCGAGTCGCACCAGCACACTGCGCAGACTGCCGTCGGCTCGCGCGATGGCCAGATCGCGAAACAACGCCGTTGCGCGCAGGTAGAGCGCCGAGTAGCCGTCGCGGCACGCTTTTTGCGCCAGCGCACACGCTACGAAGCTCTTGCCGACGCCGGTGGGTCCAAGCACGAAAATGTTTTCGTGTTGTTGGGCCCACGCCGACTTCTGGGCTAGCGCCCTGATCACGCTTTTGTCGAGGCCGCGCGCCGTGCGATAGTCGATGTCTTCGACAGCGGCGCCCTTCAGCTTGGCCGTGTGCAAGCGCCTGGCCAGGGCTTGATTTTCGCGCCAGTTCCATTGCTGATCCACCAGCAGGCCGAGCCGTTCCAGGAAGCTCAGCTCGCGTGAGGCCGGATCTTGTTCCTGTGTCTTCAAGGCTTCCAGCATGCCCAGCAGCCGCATAGTGGTGAGTCTTTCCATCATCGGTTCTTGTAGCATGGAGTCTCCTTATTCGAAGTATTCCGAGCCGCGGATGTTGTCATGCGGCGGCGTAGAAGCGGGCGGCGGTGACGTTGTCGATAACGGCGGAGCCACTCGATCCAGCGAGTTCTTCAAAATCGATTCGACGCTCTTGTAGCGGCAGGCTCCGGTGAGCAACGCGCGTTCGGATGCCGCTTCCACACGCTGCGGCGAATACTTCCCGGCCAAGCGAATGATGCCGAGACATCCGCGATAACCCATCTCGGGGTGCGGCTTGTCGCTCATGATTCGCTCGAACAAACGCGCTGTGTTGGGGCCGATTGATTCCGCCCAGTGCACCATGCGCGATGGAGTCCACTCCAGATGCTCGCGATGACTCTTGGGGCGATGTTCGGGTTGAGTAACGGCTTGCCCGCGTCCGCGACTGCGCAGATGCGAAGCCACGCGCGTGCCCTTGTGCAGAATCTCGACGGTGGTTGGTGTCGAGCGGATCTCTACCAGCTCCTGCACCAGGTTGTAGGGCACGCTGTACAGATTCGCATCGAACGCCACGTGATAGTCGATGTTGACGCGAGCCCGCGACCATTCGCTCAGATCGAAGGGCTCCATTGGCAGCGGCTTCAGCGCGGGCTTATCGACGGCTTCCCAAACGCTCGCCCGCGTGCCGTCTTTCTTGCGGAAGGGCCGGTGGTTCAGCTTGTGCAGCAACTCGCGGACGGCAACGTTGAGTTCTTCGAGCGAGAAGAACTTGCGATTCCGCAATGCGGCAACAATCCATCGTTGAGCCACCTGCACCGCGTTTTCGACCTTGGCCTTGTCGCGCGGTTTGTACGGACGCGCGGGCACGATGCCGAATCCGCAATGTACCGCGAAGTTGTAGTAGGTCGGGTTCAGATCCGGATCGTAACGATGCGCCTTGGTCACGCCCGTCTTGGTGTTGTCGGGCACGGTCAACGACGGGATGCCTTGAAAATGTTCGAAGGCGTGCACGTGCGCTTTCAGCCAGCACTCCATCTGCATGTCGCGCGTGGCTTCGGCCCAGGTGTAACTGCTCGCACCCAGCGCGGCTACGAACAACGGCGCTTGCCAGGCAACGCCGGTGTGCCGGTCGTAAACCGGAATCGTCGCGCCCGCCCAATCCACGAACATCTTCTCGCCCGCTTTGTGTTCCTGCCGCAGCACCACGTCCAGCTTTGAGCGCCAGCGCTGGTACAAATAGCAGTAGCGCGAATAACGATAGCCGTCCGGATTCGCCTCGCGATATTCCTCCCACAACAGTTGCAGCGTGACGTGCTTGTCGCGCAACTGCTCGTGGATGGCGCTGAAGTCCGGCGGCGTGCGCGGTGACGACGGTGGCTTTCTCGTTGCCGCTTCCGGGAACACGGCGGCTTCCAGTTTCCGCTCATCCCAGCCCTCCGGCAGCGGCCAACTCAGCTCCGCCGCTTCGGCGTGTTTCAGGTACTTATGCACCGTGCTCACCGCAATCGCGCAGCTTCGCCCGATCTGCTGGTAGCCCAGTTTGAGTTCGTATCGGAGGCGCAGGACCTCCCGGATCTTTCGCATGGACAGTCTCCTGGCCGGCACTCTGTTCCCTCCCTAGGAGGGTTCATTGTGCCGGTGTAGTGTCCAGCGCCGCTGTGCCTGTGGAAATCATTCCGGGCCATCGCGAAAAACGATTCCGGGGTCGTGCGAAAACTGTTCGCCTTCCCGCCGGAATTACTGTTCGCGTTCAGCCCGGAATCCTGTTCGTCTTCACCCCGGAACGCTCTTCGCGTTCACCCAGGAATCCCGTTCGCCTTGCCCCGGAATCCCCACGTATCGAGTTTGGAGGCGATGA
>QHBZ01000147.1 GCA_003244055.1 Pseudonocardiales bacterium
GGGACGGGGCCTTCGGCATTCCCCGACAGCCGCAATCAGCGTGACGCCCCCATCCTCACTGAGCGTGGCGGGCAACATCAGGCAGGGTCAGATGCAACCGTACGGTCGTGCCCGCCGGACCGCTGCGCACCTCGACGAGATCGCACCACTGTCGGGCCAACCACACCCCACGTCCGCGCGCGGTGGAGCGACCGGAAGGTAGGCGCCCGACCAAAGGGGCGCGCAGTCCCGCACCGGTGTCGCTGACCTCGCACAATACTGTCTGTGGGTCAGTCCACACCCGCACCACGCCTGATCCACCGCCATGCTCGATCGCGTTGGTCGCAACCGAATAAACCGCCTGCACAAACTGCGTGACGTCCAGTACGGCCACTCGGGCCTGGGTGGCGTGGGAGATCACGAAATCACGCAAGATGACTAGCTGACCCATTCCGTCAAACCTGAACCACAGGGCCGGCGCCGGTAACTCAGGCAGCGGGGACTGGTCGCATTCGGCGTTGAACACCGCCGGGTCGAGGTAGCTCGGGCTGGGCCGGGCGGCTCCGTTGACCACCAGCTCTGGGTGGGTCCGCGCCACCTGGGCCACAACATCGGGACCAACAACACTGGCGTCATAGGTGCACAACAGCGCGGCATGGGACCAGGCGAGTGCGGCGTTGACCAGCGACTCGTATCGAGCCCACTCCGTGCTCTGCTGCGCGGTGCGCGCGGTCCACCACGGCTCTCCGACCATCCGCAGCCGCTGCCCGCCCCGACCCGCCACCTGCACGCTGCGGTGCACAGCCTCCAGCGCCCGCACCGGATGCCGGTACCACTGGCTACTCTCACCCAACGCCACACGCCCGGCATCCGCACCCAGCGCCGCCCGCAGCCAAGCCGTATTGCGGTCCGTGGTCACGACCCGGATCGGGTCACCGCGGTCCAAGCCGTCCCGAATGAACGGGACAGCGCCCGCGAGGAATTCCTCCTTAGACCCGTACAGCAAGGCCTGATGCGCCAACGATGCGCCACCCCGGTTCCGGTCCGTGGCAACGCTGCTCAACACGCCGCTACCGCTCTTAGGTCCCTATCCGCCACGGCGGATTGGACAGCGTGGAAAGCCGAGCGCAGCGCCCAGACTGGACTGTGCGGTCGTTGTGTTCGCAGAGACCTGTGGCAGCGGTGGGCGCCCGTCGCCGAGCAGGGAATATAGGCGGTGGCGCCACCGATGCCCCTCGCCAAGGGTGGTGCCACCGCCGGGACCGGCCGCTGTACTCCTCCCCCGAGCCCCCGCTCCGGGTTCCGGCTGCCGGCCGCTGGATCCGGCCAGGCCATAGCCCACCGGCGTTTGTGAGCCCACCCCACCAGTGCCCGCCATACCCGACGGCACGCTCGGGGCCGGCTTCGTGACATGGGGTGACACCCGCACGACGCGCAACGTCACACGATCGCCACAGCCCTGCAATGCGCATGACTACCCCCGGACAGGCCAGTGCTCGCCGCGAATCACCGAGCTCTCGTGACACTAACGCCGGGGTCTGGGGCGTATGCCACAGATAGTAGCCAGACACGTCCGACTCAGCAAACCCGTTTGGCCCATCAAGGTGCCCGCAGACGCGAAGGAGGAACCCTTGCCACGGATCCAGGCGAGTCGACGCGCGTCAAGTGTGGGTTCCCAAGCTCACGAGGCACCGAGCATCTCGAAGGAGTGAACCACCCGGGTTGTTGGCAGGAGCTTGTAACGGTGCCAGTACGCATACCGATGCCCCTGATAGTCCCCGTGATGCTGTCGGACCCCCGACCTGGCAACCTCACGGGGTCTTCTTCATGTCCCGAGGCCTAGTTTCAGGTGCAGCTTGGGTGGCAGACGTTCTAGCCGAGAAGGGCTTGGCGGGTGCGAGCGCCGGGGCCACGAATACCCCCAAGCCGTGCCCTCCGTGTGCTCCTCGTGGGAGGCACCTGTGGTCGTTCCCCCGCTGGTATCTGACCGGTACGGCCAAACGGGTACGCCGCGGCGGGCTGAGAAGATGCAGGCATGACGACAACCTCTGAACCGGCCCAATGGATGCCGCTGGCGTGTGAGAAGTGCGGATGCGAACGAGAGGTGCAGCTACCTCGCGAGGACAGCACCTTCATGACCGCCGAGAAGTACATGGCCTTGCACAAGGTGACCGACATGGTGCTGCTCTGCGAGGACTGTGCACCCGTCGGATCACTCAGACTTGGAGAGTGACGCCGGGCCGGTTCTCGGCCCACCCGGGTATCGACCACCCGGGTATCGACCAACCGGCATCGACCAACCGGCATCGACGGACAGTACGACGCGCCGACCTCCGCCCGGCCAGGGACGACCGCGAGGCCTAGCCGCAAAGCCATGTAGTTA
>QHBZ01000148.1 GCA_003244055.1 Pseudonocardiales bacterium
ACTCACTACTTGACACCAAGCTGTCTTTTCGCAATCGCCCACGGTGGCCTCTTGTCCCGTCGACCCACCTTGGGGAGCATCCGGGACGGATGCAGGCCGGGGAGTAAGGACCGTGCTTGGTAACGGTGGCGGTAACGACCGACAGGGACACCAGGACGCCCGCGCCAATAGTGCCGCCACAGGTCGCAGCTTCCAGGCCGAGGCTTACATGATCATCGTCGGCGGAAGAGAGGCAACCAGTACGCACGGGCCGATACACACCGGCACGTCACTGCAGCTCAGCGGCACACAACGGCACTCCTCGGTACGCGGAAATACGGCCAATCGGCGTTCACACCGAAGAGATCATGCTAGGTTCGGGCGGGCCTCGGGTACAAATCGGGTACAGATCGCATCACCTGACACTGGCCAACGTCGACCAACATCACCCAACGTTCCCGCAGGCGAGCGGCCATGCCGACCTCGAAGCCCTGGCCAGCGTTCTCTCAGCGGCGCTACATCAGCTACCGCAGCCCAATTCAAACAAAAACCTGCCCTCGCCGGGCGGACAGATCTCCGGGATGGCCCGGCCACAAGGGCAGCCCTGGGCTGGGCCGGGTGGACAGGGTGTGGCATCCCGTCGCCCCCCCAGGGCTACCACACGAGCCCCAGCGTGCAAGATCTGTGACTGTCGCCGCCGAACAGGCCAACAGGGGACGGAGTTATGACCAATACAGACAATCGGCCGCGACGCTGGTCACCGACACCGAGCCAAGTGATCCTCCCACCCAAGGAGCCACCCGCAACGCAATCACAGATCGTTTGGACACTTTTTGGGTCACTAAACGTATCCATATAGCCCGATACAACCACAAACGAGGAGCGTTTGCAGTCGCGAAAATCGCAGGTAATCGGAGCTATCTACAAACAACCACTACAGCGGTCCGAGAATCCTTGGTTCAGGATCATTGGCGGCTCACCGCTGGCCGGCCGAGCAGGTAATTTGCTTAGGTCCTGCTGCTATCGGGCTGTGATATCTACCCGGATGGTGTTGTCGTCGCGAAGCAGGAACAGTCGGTCCTGTCCGTGTCGCCATCCCTCGGGGAGCAGCAAGTACCTGTCGGGTGAGTGCAGCAGCAGCCGCAGTCCGCTGTATTGGTAGTGGTACTTGGTGCCAGGTTGGGTGATCTCAGCAGCGACTATGCCGGGGCCGGTAATCGCCATCCTATCGATGCTGTAGATCGTGACATCGGGCTGATCGGGGAGGTGGTCGACCATATTTATGGCGGTACCGATGCCGACCTGGTTGCCGTAGAGGCCTACTGCCCACAGAGTTGCGGCTAGGCCGAGCGTCAGGAGCGTGAGGGTGTAGGCCCGCGATAGCGGCGCGACGTGCGGCGAACCAGGCGTAGAGAGCACGTCCGAGCACACTGAACGCAGGTATGTCACGTAGCCGAGCATGGTGACAGCGGCGATGAGCGTCAGCGGCAGCCAGAGCCCGAGCGCCACCCCGATCTGCGCGGGCAGCATTACCGCTGTGAGTACGACCGCGACCAGGGTTACTCCGACGACGTGTGCCGCGAACAGGAACCACCGTATTACGCTGGGTCCGGGTCGCCAGCGAGAAGCCAGCGCCTGCGGCCGGCGCAGGGCCCGTACCACCGCCGATCGCATCGGGAGAGGGGCAGCCGAGCCGGCGACTATCTGAGCAGCGAAGGGCGATGGCGGGGTGAACCCTGGCTTGGCCCGTTCCAGCGTCGGCATCACCATCAGTCGGTGCACGCCGACCAGCACCAGGACGATTAGAGCGGCGCGGATGAACGGCGGGAACGCGACCCTGATGCTGAGCAGTACATAATCGGTCGTGCTGTAGCCAGCTATGCTGGCGTCAACCCCAAAGTAACTCAAGAAGGTATTGGAGCGCACCCACCCGAAGTAGTAAAGCACCGCGGTAATCAGCACGACCTGAGACGCGATCACGCCGACGATGGCTAAAATGCCGACAGGATCCCCGGATACCACCCCGCCGATTGACGCAGCGGAGCTATCAGCTGTGTCAACGCCACCGACGGCCCTATCCATATTATGGTCCGGGCGGCCCGATGTATGTGTTCGTAGTATTTTGCGGGATCGGCGCAATTTTTGCCCCCCCTGGTTGTTCTGTGATCGGCAGACGCGGTCTGAGCAGCCCGCCAACTTGTGGAGGTAACAGTCCAGGGGACGAAGTTTTTATTTCCGGCGGTGGCACCGTCGCTGGTTCCTTTAGCGGCGGTTGCGCCGCCGACGAGGCAAGCGGTCCGGGTTGGCTGTTCTCAGTCGACCGTTGCGGGACGGTCGGTGCAGTAACTGGCCGCTGCGGCGCAACCTGCCTACGCTCCGCGGGGAGGTCAACGTGCGAGTGGGTCGGTTCGCCGGGAGGCAGGGAGTCACCGCCGATCACTGACGTGACTGAGCGCGTCGAAGGGGTCGCACCACCGTCGGGCGCAGTGTTGTCCTTGCAGGCGGTGACAGCCCCCGTAAGGCAAGCCATGGCGAATATCGCGACCGTCTTTTGGCCGGCCGCCCGCAGTATCGCTCGCCAAGTGCTCATGCACGCCCTCGGGGAGACCTACGAAGGCCGAATGACGACCAAGGTCATCGGCCTCCCGTGGCCGCCCACGTTGCAGCGGTGATGGGTCATTAACATCAACGAGAGTTCCTGTGAGAAGTCACGCGCAGTCGACAGTGGTCACTAAAGGTGCGTCGACGTCCGGGCCACCCGCAGTTGCCGTCTTGGTGGTGACTCGCCCTGAACGGGACGGCAGCGTCCCATCTGCTGGCCAAACGCGGTGGGCTCGACGTCGAGGGCGTCGCCAATGCGACTGCCGGGAGGAGTCTCGCGGGTCACGTCCGCTGGTCGCATTCTTCTTCGGCGCGGCCTCCCAAGCCAGAGCCCATGTATGATCATCGTCAGCAAAAGCGGCGTGACCAGCTGGTGCGAGTCAGCTCACCCTGGCATATAGCCGCAGGCCAGCGGTACACAACGACATCCGAAGCCAGTTCGACGGACGGTCGATCAGCGTTCATACCGAAGAGATCCGCATGGCGGGCACCTGGTACAAGTCGGGTACAAGCCGCGCTACCCAACGCTAGCCAACATCACCCAACGTTCCCGCAGCTCACTAACCACGTCGACACGCTAAGGCCCTGGCTAGAGTCCTCCCCAGCCGCGCTACATCAGCAACCGCAGCCCGGCCCAATCAAAACATATGGCCGGCTACGAGCACTGCTGCGGCTGGGTCGGGTTGGGCGGGGTGTGGCATCCCCTCGACCTCCCAAGGGCTACCACATGGCAGCCCGGGGGCAGAGCCAGACGACGCACACACCGGTTCCGTCGAGAGCTGCCCCCGGGCTGCCATGTGGTCGGGCTGGCGCCAGGTCGACGAGATGCCGCACAGCCCCAGCGTGCAAGATCGTTGGTGATCCGGCCGCCCCTTGAGGAGCCTGGTCGAAAGGCTCCTGACCCAGAATCAGGCCCACATGGCGCTCGGTCCACGATGCCGCACCGTCAGTGCGGACTGGGAAGGACAACCGGTTCTCTGTTGCTCCAAGGCTGTAACGCAGCGCTGGAGACAAAGTATCAAATGTTTTGCAGACTAGCCTTGTACCAACTAAGCAGTCCAGCCGACGGTGGTGATACTTGCTCTACCAGACACGCTCGCGAGCCGCCGTCATTGAACTCAGATATGCCTCTGCCGCACTCTGCGCATCGTGAAGCTTACCTCCGAATAGACCTGCCTGCAGCGGAGGCCAATTGTTGCCAGCCTGGGCTAGCTCGTCAACGACACGTTTCTCAATTGGAGATGAGCTATGCCTGTCGCGCCAGATGAATGATCCGTACCACGAGCCACGCTGGTAGCGTCCTTCGGCCTTCGCCAGCTGGGACTCTCGCTCGGCGATCAGCCCTAGATACACTTCAGCGCGGTCAAAGACCTCGCTATATTCGACGTCATCGACTGAAAATGTCTTCGTGAAGAGCGGACGCAGCTTACCGTAGAGATAATCGGACGCTGGCGTCAGGCGACGGTTATTGACTGCCGACGCCAACGGCTTCTCCTCGCCCCTCGCCCTCCGCTCAGCGTCGTCAATCGCGAGGTTTGCGAGTTCTGGGTGGTCCTCAAACGGAAGCCACGGATGGGCCAGAGCTATGATCGGTTCTGCCCCGCGATACGTTTTCAACTGTGCGTCAGTCGTGACGGCGCGAAGAGCGCCCCAGTTGTGACGGTGCACAGCCCCCACGCTGGCCGCGTAGACCGCCAGGCAAAGAGGCAACTTGCGCAGACTAAGCAGCACAACTTGCCCGTCCTTGGGGTTGTCGGCCGTGGTGGCCAATCGCTGGATGACGCGCGCCCACAGTCCTTCGTGCCACGACTTGCCATATGCCGCGCCGCACATCAAAATTTCTATTGTAGCCGAGAGGACCACCGAATAATTTTCAATCTGCTGCGCTATGAAGACGCCGCCCGCCGCAGGGTCGTTCAACGTCTGCGATTCGGTTGGGAAGAATGCATCGTCAGTCAAGCTGTCCCGAGCTGCGGCAATAGTTTCGTTGACCAGGTCCTCCACCTCTATTTCTTTGGATGGATCGAGGAGCATGGTGCGCATCTGTGCGCCGACCGAAGGCACACTAGTTACGACCGGTGTTGTATTCTGACGCGTAAGAACCTGGTTTGCACTCAGGATAGTCACGATGGCTGCGATCAACCGACCAGATTTCTCCCACGAACTGTCTAATAAGTCTACGCGTTGAAGGCTATCCAGAGTCCGACCGGCTCCGAGGTCAAAGTCGGGGACGCGGCAGCCATCGAACCGTACGGGAATTAGCCATGAATGTCCAGGTGGGCGTACGCGGATTTGCTCGACCGCAAGATTCAGTTCTTCGTTCTGATATGTGACAGCCTTGTTTTCACTGTTCCGAGAGAAACATGCCAGGAATGCGAATGCTCCTTTTTTGATCGCGCTGCGAATCTCAAGCCTCCAGTCTTGCCCTGGCCAGAGATCATCGGTATCGCGCCACACTCGTATACCAGCATCCTCGAGAATCTTCGCGAGCCGATTAACCCGCTCTACGTCCTCCCGGACGTACGAAATGAAGACATGTCCCGTCGGCCGCTCCAGCTGCTCACCTGTCACGCCGAGGACTCTAATCTTCCTGACGATCAAGTCGCAGGGGGGTGCTTCGCTGCATCGGCGAAGAGTGCTCGGATCTGGACGGTCAGGAGATCCACGATCAATCGCGACGCGGGCCCTACGCGTGCCTCGTCACAGGGCCCCGAGGGGTCAACGGCGGTTACTCGCCTCGCATGGCCACCGTGTGCAGGTCAACATCGTTGCAAGTCATTCCCAGATCGTCGCTCGGGTTCAGATGGCTCGCGTGTGATCATCGTCAGCGAGCGCTCAGGACCTGCAGCTCCGCCAGGACATGCGTGACGTGTTCCTGTCCTGCATCCCGAGCGAATTTCTCAGTGACGTACGCCCACCTGGCAGCCCACCCACATGAGCAGATAGGCCGGCTCACGTCACGCTTACCTAACTTTTCTGGGCAGATCGTAATGCTATGGGTAACGCTATTGATCACCCTGCTCCTTCCTTAAGAATTTTTGCACTCGATCACACTCGCGCCCGTGGCACCGGTCGGGCATTCTACCGAAAACTGCCTACACTTAGCGGTTGCCACCCGTTGAGCAGGAGCGTTCAGCTGATGTCATCTCGGCGTTCAGCATCGAGCTTCCCGATCGAGGCGCGAATTCGCCATCGTTGATCTAATCTAAAGGTGGGTCCTCGTCGGGCTTGTCCTCGTCGTCGTCGTCGACATTATCTGCGTGATGACGGACTGCCGCCTCCCATGCGGCAATATCGCCCGCCGAGAACAGATGCCGGTTGTCTTCAGTGACCACATAGCCCAGCTCACACCACGCCTCGATGAGCGCGGGATCGACCCCGGTCTCCCGGCCAGC
Organism: Pseudonocardiales bacterium; assembly: GCA_003244055.1. Lineage (GTDB taxonomy): Bacteria > Actinomycetota > Actinomycetes > Mycobacteriales > Pseudonocardiaceae. The sequence goes on from QHBZ01000148.1 coordinate 5,976, forward strand.
TTGTCGTAACCCCTCGGCCATCTCCCGAGTCACAGTGTCCAGTTCGCGGGGGCGCGGTTCATCAGCGTCGGGGTCGAAGAAAATCGGGTCCTCGGGCCCGGGGTCACGACCGAACTTGTCCCGAAAACACCATGCCTGGCGCTCCATCATCTCACGGAGTTGCTGGTGCTGCGGTGAATCGGCCGGCCACTGGTACACAGTGCTGCCATCAGGTCGATGGATCCGCTGAGTGAACCGAGGGTCCTGTGATCGTTCCACCACCAGCCGGGCGTGATCCTCCCGGAACTTCTCCTCCCGAGCGAGTTGACGCCGCTCCCGCCGGGCTCGTTTCTCGGCCGTCTTGTGCGCCCGATCTACCCGCCTTTTCGGCATGTCACACAGATCCCTCAACCAAGACCGGCAAGACCGAGCCTGTCTCCACAGCCCACACCGCCCTCGCCCAGTATGATCCGATTGGACATCAGCACCCGCAGTGGTGCCCGCCGTCCACCCAGAGTCACCGACCCAGCGCCACGACCATGCCGGGTCACCGTGCATGCCGGATCGTGGAATGATAACCGCGGTCCGAGAATCCTTGGGTCTGGGATCGTTGCTCCCGCTCGACCGGAGTCGTCCAGGTCGCGCCGACGTGCAACGCACGCCGGTCAGTACACGTTATCAGGCAGGCGTGACGTTCTCCGCCTGTGGACCCTTGGGTCCCTGGGTGATGTCGAAATTGACTAGTTGATTCTCTTCTAAACTTCTGAAACCCGCTGCGTTAATCGCCGAATAGTGCACGAAAACGTCCGGTCCACCACCGTCCTGCGCAATGAACCCGAAACCCTTCTCCGCATTGAACCACTTGACAGTACCCGTAGCCATTCCACCAACCCCCTGCGTTGCTCAGCCAAAAAGCCCACCAGGGGCATCTCGGCATCCCAGACAAGATCCTCAATTACTGGCCGAGCCTATCAACCTCACCGCCAGCCGTCCCACACCAGACCGAACGCCCACGGCCGCAGAGCCAGTAGCGCGCCACCGAGCAGCCCGACATCCCCCAGTTCGAAACCCTGCCAAACGATCAGACACAGCTGAGGAACCCCCGAGCGCCTGCACGGTGTCTCGTCGTGCACAGTGAAGTCGACCACCCCCGCGGCGCCTGCACCTCCTGGCGTCCACACCTCCCGTCTCCCTGCAAGGGACACGCGGCACCACCAACCGTACAATCAGCCCCGCGTGTTGGGGCAAGTGATCAGGAGCTGATCACACGGCACGCGGCACAGATGCGGCACAGACCATCGGGAGCGAGGCAGCCAGCCCGAGCCCAACGGACGAACACTGCACCACATGCTGGGCGAATGCACGACGTAGGC
>QHBZ01000149.1 GCA_003244055.1 Pseudonocardiales bacterium
TACGACCGGCTGAGCCCAAGCACACTACTTGACCGTCGGCTCGGACGGATCATAAAACCCCACCCACGGAAACGGCAGTAGCGCCCAAGATCAGCGCCGGCGCAGGTCAGCTACGACCTGCGCCGGCGCCGCGCCCACGGCCTAATCACCCGCATACCCAAAACCCACTGGCTGTCTACCGAATCACCGACGCCGGGCTACACCACGCCATGCTGATCAGCCACATCCCCACCCGCGCTTTGCAACCCGGTCTGGCCCAGCTCACCGATCCCGACCCACCCGCGCCCAGCACCCTGCGCACCGCCGCGCGCAACTACCAGCGCGCTCTGGACCAGCTCACCCAGGAGGCCGGATTCGCAGCATGACCTTCAAGACTTGACTCGATCAAACCGACTTCGTCGGCCCAAGCGACACTTGGTCGCTAGCCTTCTAGGTTTTTCTAGGTGGGTATGTCGGACTGGTGATCAACCATCCGCCGGGATTGCCCGCCACTTGGCTGAACTGAACCGTCTACCCAGAGCCGGAGGCCGACTACGACAGCGGAAGCTGCGAGAAGGATAGTCAAGCCGTCCAGCGGCATTCTAAGACGCAGTCGGGTAAAGAACACTGCGAGGAGCAGCACGTGGCCGATCACCAGCCAGAGTGCCGCCTTCTCTACGGGGTGAAGCGGTCGCGTGCGTAGCATAAGGACACGGAGCAGCGCGAGCCCAAGCACCGGATAGAAGGTCAGGGCTGACACAAAATCCTTGTCGGCACTACCCTGACCTGGGGTGGCCAGCTCGTTGCGGAAGGAGAAGTTCAGTACAACTTTTTGCGCGTACAGATCGGCAGCGCGGGCGGGGTGGGTAGCGATCCAACGGAGGGCCTCATCGCGGAAGAATCGATCGAGCTCGACTTCATCGAGATGGAGTTCCTGTCCGCGCTGCCAATAGGCAGAAATGTCACCGCCCGCCCCGCTGGTCGCTGTCACCTTTTCACTGTTGCCCAGTAGCAGGTTGAGTCCGTTGTTCGTGGACACGGGCACGAAGGCGTGCAGTTGCACCGCGTTACGAACGCACCATGCCGTGGGAAGTAGCGCGACGGCGAAGAGACTTATCACGAGCGCATGGAAGATCCAGCGTCGGTGCTCCGCGCGCCGATGGCGCCACACTAGCCACCCGAGTATCGCCAGCACGAAAGGACCGAACGTGGGCACCGTCACCGTGAGCAACCCGCCCGCTAGCCCTCCGATGATGGCGCCGGAGAGGCGGCGGGCGTGCGAAAGATGCTGCGGCGACAACGCTTGCAGGCTCAGATGGAGGCACAGCAACAGCAAGAACAGGGCTGGCACCTGAGGATACAGCGTGGTAGCGGTGTAGGTTAGCAGCGGATAGCCAGCCATCAGAACGGCGGCAAGCGCTCCTACCGCTCCTGAATGCGCGCGTCGGCCGAGGCAGGACACCAGCCAGATAGCGCCCGCCAAGCTTAAGACGCCGACCATGCGCATCGCCAGAACGCTGCCGCCTGAGATTAGGTACGCTGGTAGTAGCATCAGCGGGTAACCGGGCGGGCGGAATGCGGTGGCATTGCCTAAGGCGGTGCTAAAACCGCTTCCTTCCGCCATGGAGCGAGTCAGTTGGACGTAATCTCGCTCATCGAGGTAACGCAGCTGATCGGACAACACGATTGCGTAGGCCGTCGTCGCAATCAGATTGAGAGCTAGTGCGACTAGCACGATACCCCGGCTGTTTTGATCCATGGCGGTCAGGGCCCGGGACACCGCGACCGGAGCACGACCTCGGGGCAAGCGAAAGTGCACCTTCACGGAAGGTTAGTCGAAATGGCAGCCAGTTTCGTTACCGACCGCCGGGTAGCGAGCGCGAGTACGGCCGCGAGGATGGTCGGGTCGGGAGATGGCGCGGTCGCAGTGGATGACTGGTAGGCCCCGGGGCCTGTGTCCGCCGGTTTCCCTGACGGTTGCGCACCCGTGCTGTGATCACCTTATTCCGTTTCCAACTCCCGCCCGTCGAGTGAAGTCGGACGCTGACGAGGTGCCTACGTTCTCCGCGTCTGGCAGATCTCGCAGCAGTTGGCGAGGAGCCGATGGATCAGCTCGTTTCGTTTCGCGCTGGCCATGATCGGCCGCTGGTCGGTGAGCACGGCCGTATACTGTCCTCTGAGTGGGATCCCGCCAAAGCGGGCGACCAGCGGTTTGCGGTAGACGGTGACCTGGAGGCATGTGCGCGGTCCAACAGGTGTCTCGATCATCGCCTTGTGGCATCGAGCCATCTTAGTGACCGTGGAGCGATGCTTCCCGGACAGGGTCTTCAGTAACGAGGTCTCCATGATCCATAGGAGCTTGCTCAGGCGGAAACACGTCCTGGGCGAGAAGGTAGTACTGTATGAACCCGGCGTACTCGGTGGTATTTCGCGATGGTGGTGAAGTCCTCGTCGTGGATCAGAGCACCGCGTGACGCGGGTTGATCCGTGCTCATGTAGAGCGCGCACTTTTTACTGAGCACGTCTCGTGGCACGAACAATCCGATCCCTCCGTTGATCGCCCGACGTCCTCAGATGATCTTTGTGTCGGAGTGCCAGACTTTGATCTCATAACCCAGAAACCGCGCCGCCTGGCTGGTGCGTGTGTGATCACGGCCTTGGACGGCGACAGCTCCAGCTTGAGTTCCTCGCGCCGGAACACCGCGATCTCCGGCTTGATCTCCTCGGCTTTGCGCTTGGGACCAGCGAACCCCAGCCACCAGTCTTGGCATACCGGACGTAACGAAGCCGTCGACAGACCGGATCGTTCGGGGCCTGGCTCGGTACTGATCGGCGGTGAAGGCGAAGCTCACGCATCGCCTCCCGATCGCCGCGCCGTCTGGCCCGCTGGATCGTATACTTGACCACCTGGTACGCCGGGCGTTCACCGTGCGCGGCTAGCGGCGCTGCTGTGGATTACGTGGCGTTCGGTGGCCGCCGTCATGACCCGGGTGTTCGCCAAGCGGGCGGCGCAGACCAATAGGTCGGCTGGTTTGCGCCGGATCGGGGTAGGCGAGCTGCCCTAGGAGGCCGCTGAATTAGGGCTGTTTGGGACTGGTCACTGCACGGGCCGAGGCACGAATGTTGGTGGGTAGCTACGGTGAAGACCGATCGGCGGCGTGGCAGAGGCGCGGTCCGGACCAGGATAGGTGCCTGGGCGGGCGGTGGGGGCTCGACTCGGCGCGGTAATGACGGTGATCGATGCCTACCGGTGGCCTTTTAGCCCGAAGTTTCCTGATCTTGGATGTGCGGGTCCCTGCTGAGCTGGGGTTTCGCTGTTGAGGCTGGTTTTGGTCTGTCTACTTCAGGCTCAGTGGTATTGGGGCGCCGATCAGGTCGAAGGCTCGGCGTTGGGTGGCGGTCGGGGTGGTGATCTTGTCGAAGGTCGTCCCGCCGAGGGTGATGGTGTTACGGGCCAGGGTGGCCAGATGCTCAAGCAGGCCGCGGAAGCTGCGCAGCGGCTCGCCGTCGGTGTCGAGGTGGCGGCTGGTTTTGTGCTGGGCGCTGGCCGAGCGGGTGGCGGGGGCGGCGGGGTTGTCCCGGGTCGGTGGGTGTTCGTCGGTGTAGGTCAGTGGGGCCAGCGCGGCGCGGAGATGCCAGCTCAGGTAGCAGGCCAGCATGCAGATCAGCACGTGGGCGCGGACCCGGTCGGTCAGGTAGTGATGGATCGGGCGCAGGTCCAGATCGTCGGCCTTCATCGAGCGGAAGTCGCGTTCGACTCGCGCGAGGTTTTTGTAGGCGTGCACCGTGCCCGGCGCATCGAGGGTGGCGGTGGGCAGGCTGGTGCGGATGACGTAGATGCCGTCCAGCGCGGCCTCGGCGGTGATCTGCTCGGTGCGGCGGGTGACCGACAGGCTGGTGTCGGTGATCGCTACGTCGAGGTGTTTGGCCATTTTGTGTTTGTTGATGACCTTGCCGACCGCGACGCCGATCGCGTCGGCGCCGGCCAGTCGCCCGGCCTGTACCCGGGTGGCAATAGCGCCCAG
>QHBZ01000150.1 GCA_003244055.1 Pseudonocardiales bacterium
ATCTTCCGCACCCGTGAGTTCGAACAGATGGAGATGGAGTTCTTCGTCGAGCCGGGCACCGACGAGCAGTGGCACCAGTATTGGATCGATACCCGCACCGACTGGTACGCGGATCTGGGCATCGACCGGGACAACCTGCGGCAATACGAGCATCCCAAGGAGAAGCTCTCGCATTATTCCAAGCGGACCGTGGATGTGGAGTACCGGTTCGGTTTCTCTTCGGGTCAGCAGTGGGGTGAGCTGGAGGGCATCGCCAACCGCACCGATTTCGATCTCACCACGCACTCCAACCACTCCGGAGTCGACCTGTCCTACTACGACCAGGCCACCGACTCCCGTTACCGGCCCTACGTGATCGAGCCTGCTGCGGGTGTCGGACGTCCGATGATGGCCTTCCTGTTGGAGGCCTACGCGGAGGACGAGGCACCCAACGCCAAGGGCGGGGTGGATCGCCGCGTGGTGCTCAGGTTGGATAAGCGGCTCGCGCCGGTGAAGGCCGCGGTGCTGCCGCTATCGCGCAATGCCGATCTTTCACCCAAGGCCCGGGACGTCGCCGCGGCGCTGCGGCGGCACTGGAACGTCGATTTCGACGATGCGGGCGCCATCGGCCGGCGCTACCGCCGCCAGGACGAGATCGGCACCCCGTTCTGCGTGACGGTGGACTTCGACTCGCTGACCGACCATGCGGTGACGGTGCGCGAACGGGACACGATGGCTCAGGAGCGGGTGGCGATGGACCAGGTGGAGTCCTATCTCGCGGCTCGCCTGATCGGCTGCTGAAATCCGGGAACATGGCGGGCATGGACACCAAAAGCATTGAGGAAACGCGTCACCGCCGGCTAGCCGGTGACGCACTGCGCTGCTGGGCCGAGCAGGGCCGGGCCGCCGCCGTCGCGCTGCCGTTGCTGAGCTCCGCGGTCGCGTCGCCGGGCACGGCCAAGGGGCACGTCACAGAGGTCAACGCGCTGGACGCCGGCCTCGCCTGTGCGGGCGGCGCCCAGCTGCTGGGTCATCCGCTGTCCGCACCGGCCGCCGCCGCGTTGGGTGTCGCGCTCGCTGACGGGGAACCCTGCGCACTGGCCTCCACAGTCGACGGGTCGGCTGTGCTGGTGGCAGCCGGAGCTGGGCTGAAAGATGTCGTCGGAACGCTCGGCGCCCCAGATACCGACGAGGTGGCGCTGGCCAGGATGCGTGAGCTGGCCCGCGTCGGCGCGACCGCGACCGAGCAGGGCGACGCCGCGGGCATCCCGGTACTGCTCGATGTGTGGGTGCCGGTCACCACCATGCTGATCGTGGGCCGCGGGGCGATCGGGACCGCGCTGGCGGCTCAATGTGAGTTGCTGGGCTGGGCAGTGCGCACCGAAACGGAGCTGGAGCCGGCGGTCAGCGCCGCAAAGGAGTTCACCGCCGTCGACGTGCTGGTGCTGCTCGATCACGGGCCCGCGTTCGACGCGGTGCTGGTGGAGCTGTTGCGCTCGGGTCGGGGTTTCTGCGGCGCGCTGGGATCGCGGCATACCCAGGAGGTCCGGCGTCGCCGGCTGCTGGCTGACGGGATCGCCGAAGAGGAACTGGCCCGGCTGCATGGACCGGTGGGTCTGGACGTGGGCGCGGCCAGGCCGGCAGAGACGGCGGTGTCGGTGGTCGGGGAGGTCCTCGCGGTGCGACGGGGGCGTTCCGGTGGCCCGTTGACCACTGCGGCAGGTCGCATCGGTGGGTGACCCGCCTGCCCGGTCCGTGCTGCCGATCGCGTTGGTCCGGCTGGTGCTCGGTGCGGTGCTGGTGGGTGTCCTGATCGTGGGTGGCACGGTGTTCCGGGTGTGGCAGGTGGCTCGGGCCGATGACCGGGACAGGGCCGACGTCGTGGTGGTGCTGGGCGCCGCCCAGTACGACGGGACACCGTCGGCGGTGCTGGGATCCCGGCTCGACCACGCCGCGCGGCTGTGGCGTGATGGGGTGGCGCCGGTGATCGTCACAGTTGGTGGTCGCCGGATCGGCGACACTTACACCGAGGCGCAGGCCGGTCAGAACTACCTGATGTCCTACGGGCTGCCCCGGGACGCCGTGGTACCGATCGGGGAGGGTCGCGACACCCTGGAGAGTCTGCAGGCGGTGGCGCGCCGGGCGCAGGCTGCGGGTTGGCACACCGCGGTGATCGTCAGCGATCCGTGGCATTCGTTGCGGGCCCGGACGATGTCTGACGACCTCGGGCTCACCGCTTGGACGTCGCCCACCCGAAGCGGTCCGATTGTGGCGACGCGCACTATCCAGGCTCGCTACATCGCCCGGGAGAGCGCCGCGCTGCTGGACTACCGGTTGACGCATGCCCCGGCGCCCGAGTCGTTCGGCATTGATCTGGGGTGACCGGTGGATCACCCCTACACCGAAGTGGATTGGGCCCGCCGCTTGGCCGAGCCGGCCAAGCGGGCTGCCCTGTCCGGATCGGGACCCGAGCGTCGCAGCCCCTTCGCCAGGGATCGCGCCCGGGTGCTGCACTGCGCGGCGCTGCGCAGGCTTGCGGGCAAGACCCAGGTGGTCGGCCCCGGTGAGGGGGACGTGCCCAGGACTCGGCTGACGCATTCGCTGGAGGTCGCCCAGATCGGCCGCGGTATCGCCGTTGAGCTGGGCTGCGATCCGGACCTGGTGGAGACCGCGGGATTGGCCCACGACATCGGCCACCCCCCCTTCGGCCATAACGGCGAGAAGGTGCTCAATGAGTTCGCCCGGGGGTGCGGTGGGTTCGAGGGCAACGCGCAGACGTTGCGAATTCTCACCCGGCTGGAGCCCAAGCTGCTCGACCCTGAGACCGGACGCAGCCACGGCCTCAACCTCACCAGGGCGTCGCTGGACGCCACCGTGAAGTATCCGTGGCCGCGGGCGGGGGGGACGGGAAAGTTCGGTTTCTATGCCGACGACGCGGCGGTGTTCGGCTGGCTGCGAGACGGTGCGCCCCAGCGGCAGCGATGCCTGGAGGCGCAGGTGATGGACTGGGCCGACGATGTCGCGTACTCGGTGCACGACGTCGAAGACGGGATCCTGGCCGGACGCATCTCGCTGGGCACTCTGGCCGATCCTGTCGAACGTGCACTGCTCGCGTCGCTTGCCGCACAACACTTCAGCGCGCTACCCAGCGCTGAGGTGGAGGCGGCAGCAGTGGGACTGCTTGCGCTTCCGGTGTTCGATGCGCTACTCCGATACAATGGTTCGCTGATCGCCCAGGTCGCGTTGAAGGAGCTCACCAGCGAGCTGGTGGGTCGGTTCGTCTCGGCGGTGGTGTCAGCAACACGTGCCCGATTCGGGGTCGGCCCGCTGGGGCGCTACCGGGCAGATCTCGTCGTTCCCAGCCAGGTGGCGGCGGAGGTGGCGCTGCTCAAAGCTATGGCGTTGCGGTTCGTGATGAGCGACCCGCACCGGCTTGCGGTGCAGGCCCGGCAACGGGAGCATCTCGCCGAGCTGTGCACGGCTCTGGTGCACCGCGCACCGGATCCGCTGGATCCGGCACTGCTCCCGGCGTGGGAGCAGGCCGCCGGCGATAGCGCCCGACTGCGGGTGATCGTCGACCAGGTCGCTTCACTGACCGACGCCCAAGCCGTGCGCTGGCACGCCGCTCTCGGCGCTGCGCGCTCGTGAGCGGCAAGGAGTGCCATAACACTGTTTGCCACTCACGAGCTCAGAACATCATGGTCGGGTTGTCGTAGTGCTTGAACTCCAGCAGGTTGTTCGAGGGATCCCGCAGCACGAACGTGTCGTGTCCTTCGGGCTGGCCGTCGAAGCGGCGGAAGGGTTCGGCGAAGAACGGTAGGTCGTGTGCCTTGGCCACGCGGAGCAGGCCTTCCCAGTCCTGTTTGTCCCGGAATGTCATTCCGAAGTGCCTGGGGTAGAGCTCGGGAGCGGCGTCGACGCGGTCCGAGAGGTGGCAGACGACCTGGTCGCCGAAGAAGTTCAGCGTGATGCGGTCTGCGTATTGCCGGGCGAGTGTACAGCCGAGGCCCTCGACGTAGAACCGTTTGGCGTCGTCCAGGTGCAGGGCGGGGATCGCAAGGTGGAACACGGTGCGCGGCATGGCAGTAACCATTACAGGGCACCCGGCAGGGTGTCCGACCGTAGGCCCCGGCGCAGTGTCTCCAGCGCGATCACATCGTCGGCTCGTACATTGCCCAAATTAGCCCAGGGGCCCATCCGGCGCAGGAAGTAGGTCTGCAGCTCCTTGCTCGGGGCCTCGAACAGCAACCGGTCGAGCTCGATACCGGAGCCGATGATCTCGTTGACCAACTCGTGGCGCGGTTGGCCGTCGGACCGGCAGATCCCGCTACGTCCGCTCTCCCGGGCCTCAGCGGTGACCAGATGCGCCCCGGCGGCGAAGTCCTCCTCGATGAAGGACAGCCACCGTCCGGACGCCAGGGCATCGGAACGCCTGATGTCCTTGAAACCAACCTCACTGATGACGACGAACTCGTCGGCGAATCGGGCCACCCAGCGGGCCTTCTCAGTGTTGTCGATAGGGATCGTGCCGTTAGATATCTCGACGTGCGTAGCGCCCAGGTGCCGGCACAGCGCCAGCCACTCCGATACCAGACCGTCCAGAGCGTAGCGCTCGAACAGGGTACCGCCGAAGTAGAAATCGATGTCGGCGCTGCGCAGGATGTCGATCTTGCGCTTGATGTCTTTGGTGACCAGGCAGGTGCCCCAGCCGAATTTTACGAAATCCACGAATTCGCCGACGCTGTCTATGGCGTCTTCGAATACGCCGGTGAACAATCCCGGATCGATGACCATCGTGAGCCCACGCCGCCGTGGTTTGAGCTCCAGATCCGGTAAGTGCAGTTGCGTGTCGATCACGACTACCTCCTCACACCCGCCTCCGCGCCCAGCCTGATCGGCGGGGTCGAGGCGGAAGAATTGGCTGGAAGGGGTGAAGCGTGCGGCGTGCGGCGTTTCCCGGTGAGCACCATGCTCAGCGGGCTGCGCCGCAGCACCTCGACGACCAGCAGCGACACCATGACGGTGACCGCGATGGCGACGACGCTGGAACAGAGCGTGGACACCTGTGTGGACAGCCACGCCAACGGGCCGAGGGGCAACGCCCACAGCACTATCGGATGCACCAGGAACACGCCGAACGAGCGGTCGGAGCTGATCTCGACGGCACGGGATCCCAGCCCGCCGCCCCGCTGAGCCGACCACGCCACGCCGAGTGCGAACAACGCCGTGATGATGGCTACGCACCAGGGCACCATCACCGGCTGGAACACGTCGGAAGCAGCCCCGGGGGAGCTGCCACCGTGCACCGAGTGCAGGTACCAAGCCTCGGCCGAGGCACCGGTGGCAACCAGTGCCCCGAACACGACCGCTGGGTGCCCGCGGACCCACGCCTGCACCCGATCGGCATGCAGGGCAGCCACCCCTCCGAGCACCAGGTAGAAGGCGTAACTGCCGACGAACGACCCGTCGTAGGCCAGCAGCTTCCCGGCGATCCCGCTCGGGTGCGCGGCATGCAGACCAGCATCGACGCCGACCTGCAGGACAGCGGTGACCCCAAGCAGCCACCAATGCCCAGCCCGGCGCGCCGCGACTGCCCGCAGCACCCGCAGGAACAGTGGGAACAGCAGGTAGAACTGCATCGTCACGACCAGGAAGTACAGGTGATACCACGCCGTGCCGGTCAGCAGGTTGTGCCCGAGCCGGGTGAGTGCCGCGGTGGGCGGCAGCGGCGTCGTGATCAGTGCCAACCCGCTGTAGATCACCGACCAGATCACATAGGGGGCCCCGACCAGCAGGAACCTCCGCCGCCAGAACGGTCGGACGGGAAGCTTGTCGCGGTATCGGTGTACCAGCACGAACGCGGTGAGGGCGAAGAACGCCTCACGGGTGAAGTGCAGCAGCATCGCGGCGCCGCCCGTCGGCACGCTGTCCGGCGGGTTGACGGTGGTCACGGTGTGCACCGCGATGACGGCGGCGAAGGTCAGCACCCGGACCAGGTCCACCGCATAGACGTGGCCGGTGCCATTGGCACGTGTCACAGCGGCACGTGTCACAGCGGGACCGGCTCGGGACGCCTGGTGTCGGCGACGAGCAACTCCCGCAGCCGGTGGCGGGCCACCTTCCCGGTGGAGGTCTGCGGCAGGCCCGTGACGATCCGGAACTCCACCGGGCGTTTGACCCGGCTGAGTTGCTGCTCGCACCGCAACCGCAGTCGGCTGATGAGCTCGGACACTTGCTCGTCGTCCAGCGTCAGGACTGGTCGAATCCATGCCACCGGCACCGCGCCGAGCACCTCATGGGGGCGGGCGGCGACGGCGGCCTCGGCCACCGCCGGCTCGCCGAGCAGGACTTGCTCCACCTCGCTGGGGTGGACCAGCTCGCCGCCGCAGTTCACCACGTCATCGCGGCGCCCGGCGAGGTAGAGGTACCCGTCGGCGTCAAGTCGCCCGAGATCACCGGTGTCCAGCCAACCTGCGGCGTCGATCCGGTCGGCGGCAGCGCCCTCGGCGTATGAGCTGATCACGCTCTCCCCGCGGATGCGGACCCGGCCCACGACGCCCGGCGCACATCGCTGCCCGTCCGACTCGACGACCTCCAGCTCCACCCCGACCGGCCCGCCGACTGAACCCGCCGGATGGCCACCACTCAGCGGGGTGACGGTGATCTGGCTGGCCGCCTCGGTCATGCCATAGCTCTCCACCACGGCAACCCCGCTGCGCGCGGTCACCAGGTCGCGGGCCGCCGCCGGCAGTGGTGCCGACGCCGAGCGGATGAACCGCAACGTGGCAGGCACGGCCGGGACGTCCTCAAGTGCCAGGATGGACAGGATGGCCGGCACCGCGTTGAGCCAGGTGATCCGCTGTTGTACAAGGAGCTGCCAGAACCCGGTGCGATGGAACCGGCGGTCCAACACCAGCGAACCACCGCCGACGAGCGTGGCGAGCACTGCCACGACCTGGGCGTTGATATGGAACAACGGCAGCGGGTTGAAACCGCGGTCCGTGCTGGACAGCTCGTGGTGGTCCACGACACACCGCGCCGCATGGAGCAACTGACACTCGGTGAGCACGACCGTCTTCGGCGTGCCGGTCGAGCCGGAGGTGAGCAGTGCGACCGATCCTGTCCGCGGCTCACCCGCCCGCTCGCCGCCCGCCTGCACGGGAGCTGCCGGATCGGCGGGCAATCCGGTGGCCGGGTTGACCCGCATGTCCCGGATGGCCGCCCGGTCGCTGACGACGAGCCACGGTTGCAGGGAGCGCCGGGTGCGTTGCGCCTGCGCGGCAGGAGCCGCCGGGTCGACCGGTACCGAGCATCGCCCAGCGGCGATCACGGCGAGGTGCACCGCGCAGAACGCAAGCGGGTCGTCGACGTCGACGAGGACCCGGGCTCCGGGCGGCACCCCGGCGGCGTCGAGTTCCCGGCGCCAGGCATCCGCAGCCGCGCGCAGCATGGCGAAGTCCAACGACCGCTCGCTGCGCGCGTCGGCCAGGAAACACCGGTGTGGGGAGGTCTCGGCGCGCTCGATGACAAGCTCGCGAAGGGTGGTCATAGCCGCATCCTGACCGGCCCACCTGAAGGCTAGCTGGACGCGACCTGTGCATACTCTGGGTTATGCGGCGCAAGGGCAGGTGGGCCGGCTTCTCACCCTCTGCCTTCTCACCCTGGCCGTCTGGTGGTGGGCGCCTGACGGGGCCACTGCTGGTAGGCGCCATTCTCGCGATGCTGGCGGTAGTGGTCACCGCCGTCGCGCATCCGCTGTTGTCTCAACATCCGCAGGCGTCGTCCTTGGCGACGCACCCGCCCGCGTCGTTCTCGAATCACCCGCCGCCGTCCTTGGTGGCCCACCGGCCGCCAGCCCTGCCGCCCAACCCACCGACAACCGACCGATCCGAACTGGCCACCCTGGCGCAGACGGTGAGCGTCGAGGGTGTCCGGCGAACGTATCGCGCGATCGTGCCGCTTCACGTGACCAACCGGTTACCGCTGCTGGTCGTGCTGCACGGTCGCGGCCAGTCCGGTGCCCTGGTGGCGGACCAGACCGGCTTCCTCGGTCTGGTCGAGCAGCGACGGGCGATTCTGGTCGCTCCCGATGGGGAGCAGCACTCGTGGAACGCCGGCCACGGCTGCTGCGGGGTCGCCGGCTCCCGCCGTAGCCCGGACGTACCCTTCGTGGCTGCGATCGTGGCTGACGCGGCGCGCCGGTGGCCGGTGGACGCCGGGCGGGTGTACCTGGTCGGGTACAGCAACGGCGGCAAGCTCGCCTACAGCGAGGTGTGCGCGTACCCCACCCTCTTCGCGGCGGTGGCCACCTACGGTGCCGTGCCGTTGTCAGCCTGCACTCCGGGCACGGTCGCGGTGCCGTTCCTGCTCGCCGCCGGCTCGGCGGATCAGGTGCTGCCCTTCCACGGGAAGCCGGGCGGTAAGCCGCCCCTGCCGTCGGTGCCGCAGGCGCTGGCCTGGCTGCGTGCCCAGGACCGCTGCCCGGCCAGGGCGCAGACCGGACGGGACGGCTCGGCGGTGGTACAGCACTGGGTTGGTTGCGCGGGCGGCACGGAGGTGGAGTCGGTCGTATATCCAGGACACGGCCACGCGTGGCCAGCGGCGGGAGCCGGCGGCGGGTCCCCGGGCGCTGCTACCGTGATGTGGGCGTTTCTCAGCCAGCACGATGCGCCGGCGGCCCGCTAGCCCTCACGAAGGCGGATCGCTGGACAGCACGCAGTCGCCGCACACGGCGCCGGCCGCGTTCGGCGCGGCCCGATAGATCAGGCAGCAACTGCGGCGACGAAAGCCTCCGGCGGCCGACCCGACGCTCGTGTCACTCAGCGGTGGCTGGTCCAGCAGCAGTGACGCGATCATCCGTGATCGGTTCGCCCAGGCCGGTCGGCCGGTCGCGATCATCGTTGCCGCACCATTGACTGCGGAGGCGACGTTGCCCCACAGGACCTGCCGCGACACCGACAACGGCACGGTAGCCTCGACAAGGTCGTGGACCGGACCGTCCAGCACGCGGCTCGCCAGCAGGTACGCAAGCCGCCCCGGCGTCGGTTCGGGGGTTGCGTGGTGGCTGCCGGCATCGGTGTCAACGGGCTGCGGCACCGACAGCGGGAATGCGCCGCCCACCACGCGCTGCCACCGCGTGCTCGCCAGGTCGTCGATCTCCAGCAGTTCACCGGAGATCACTGCGACGGCCAGCGCCGGCGAGACCAGCCGAGCGACCAGACCGAGGTGCGTGACAGAGGCGGCTACTCGTATTTCGACGCCATCGGGTGCCCGCCCCCCGGCCGCGGCCAGCCGAGAGCGGACCGCGGCGACCCGGTCCATCAGCACACCCGGGTCCTCGACCAGCTCGTTCATCGCTTGCCACGGCTCGCACGGGAGGGAGCCAGGGGAGTGTGTCTGCACGGCGAAGAACGGTCCGAAGGCGGCGAGATCACGCACCACGGAATCCGTCAGCACCGCAACCTCTCCGGCTCCACCATGCCGGATTGCGCTTTGAGAAGACGATCGGCCAGCGGAGCGAATACCAGCCCGATCGTCGCCCAGAGGATCAGCTGTGCGGCCACGGAGTACAGCCGGAAGTCGAACAGCACGTCGGCGGGAAAGCCTGGGTAGACGATCGTGCCGCCGGCGTTGGTCAGTGCCAGCGGCGTTTCGGTGGTGTGGTTACCGGACTGCTGCTCGTTGCCGGCCAGGTGCCCCAGCGAGGGCAGGATCGCCATGACGATGCCGATCGCGACGACGAACGTGGCACCCGCGAGCACGCTGGCATTCCAATTTCCGAACCGCTCCCTCAACCGTTGACCCAGCCACACCGCGGCGACGAGGAACACCACCGAACACAACACCATCAGCAGATACAGGCCACCGCGATCCTTGACCGTGTCGGGGTTCCCGATCGCAGGCGGATTCGCCGGATACTTCACAAAGGGCACCAGATACACAGCGAGGAAACCACCCGCCGCTACCAGCAGTGCCAGGGCGCGCGGCCGGAGGTTTCCGACACGGCCCAGGCAGACAGCGTAGGCGACGACGAACAGCGCGCCCACCGCGACGCCAAAGAAGATCATGCCGACGCCGGCCCCGAGATTTGCCTGGATGGCGCGGCTGAAGATGTCCGGACCGGCCAGCCCGGCGGGCAGGCCGGCGGCCTTGTCCAGCGCAGCCTTCGCGGCGTCCCGACCGGTCTCGTAGTCAATGGCCGTCTGGATCTGGGGCTCGGCGAAGATCCGCGCGAACACGAAGGCCAGCAGGCCCGCCAGCGCGCCGACGAGTACCCCCCGCAGCAGGAGTTTCCGTTCCATGCTCGGCCGTTCCCGATAGCCGGGTCAGTGGCAGGGGAAACCGAGGAAGTGACGAGCGTCATGCACGAACTCGTGGATGTGCATGTCGTTGCCGAACACCGAGATCGCGCCCTGGTCGACGCCGATGAAGTAGTACAGGGCCAACGCGGTGATCACGGTACTCGCCAGCCACAGCACCGCTTTGGACACCGGCAGCACGACCGGGGTGGCCCTGGCGGTGGGTGCGGGAATACTCGTCACGATGAGCCTCCTCAGGGATCCTGCGTCCCTTGCATTTAGTGGGGCGTCGTGATGGCGAAGTGTCTGACTCACCAACCACCTCGGTGACTGGCTCACAGTGGCGCGACCGTGCTGGACTCACACCAGCTTCCTCACACCATCACGCAACAGAAATACCACGGAACACCCGCGCTACGTCAATCCACCATCGGGACGACGCGGGGGTGCAACGAGACAATCCCGACTTCTTAGGTAGGCCTAGGCCTGTACAGACGCCCGAGAAGCTCGGTTGGCACCACTCGGACTGGGAAGGGTCGGAGCGCATCGAAGACCTCGTCGCCGACCACCCGGGCCACGTCTTGGTACCGGCCGTCGGCGTCGAGTTCAAGGACCGTCAGGTCGGGGACATTGGGATCGAGGATCCAGTAGCTGGGGGTGCCCATCCGCTCGTAGGCGGCGCGTTTGAGGTTGAGATCGATCAGCCGGCCGCTCGGGGAGAGCACCTCGACGGCCAGCACGGGTGCCGCAGGGAGATTCTTGTCGGTGAGCTCGTCGAACCGGGCGACCAGGACGTCGGGTTGCACCTCGTTGGAGACATCCGTCTGTACGGCAAACGGCGCGGACAGGACGTACAGATCGTCCGGACACGCTCCGTCGAGCAGCCGATGCAGCTGGTAAGCGATCGTCTGGTGCCGCAGACCAGGCGCCGGGCTCACCAGGAGTTCCCCGTCGATGAGTTCGTAGCGGCGGCCGTCATCAGGCATCCCTTCAAGGTCATGGACCGTGAAGGGAGTGCTGGCGCCAACGCTCATGCTTGTCATGGTCCCCTCCCCGGGTCGGCCTGCCAACAGTGCCACCGACGTCTGACATTTCCGGGCGAGTGTGTGCGGTGGCCGCAACTACTACCCAGAGCCCGCCACTACGGCTGTTGCCGCCAGGGTTGACGATGTTCCGGAGGCGACCGCTGAGCGTTGACCACAGTCGTTGGCGGCGCCGTGAGCGGGGACCTGCATGCGCACAGGTTCCCGCTCACTCGCGGATCTCAGGCGTTCAGGATCCCTGGCCGCAACGGATGCGTCACAGGAGGCCGCCGGTGCCGCCACCGGGGACGCCGCCCAGCAGGCCGCCGCCTTGGCCGCCGCCGAGGACGCCGCCCAGCAGCCCGCCGCCTTGACCGCCGCCGAGCAGGCCGCCCAGCAGCCCGCCGCTGCCGCTACCGCTGCTCTGGCCGCCGCCGAGCAGGCCTCCCAGGTTGAGGCCTCCCGTGGTGCCTAGGTTGAGGCCTCCCGAGGCGCCCACTTGGAGGCCTCCCGTGGCGCCAGGCGCGGGCGCGCCGCTGGCGGGAGAAGCGGGAGAAACAGTGCCGCTGCCCGGGGAGGTCGGGGGTGTGTCGGCGTTGGCCACCCCACCGACGAGTAGCCCTCCTCCGGCGACGGCAGCGACCACCAGGACCTTCGCCGCGAGCGAAGTCAAAAATCTGGTCTTGAGCACGATGTCACTCTCTCCTGTTCAGGATAACAAGCCTTTCTCGGCCTCATCTGGGGAATACTGCTGTTTCTTGTTCGGTCAGGTCATCACTCCGTCCACACGTGAGGTGGTGCCGCGCAATTGCGTGATCGGTGAACGGATTCACTCCGGGCGCCGTGTAGTCGACGATCGTGCCGGGTAGATCGTCCGCAGGAATCGATTTTCACTGCGGCGACGCTGCACCCCGAAGGTGAACAAGAGCAGTCCAGAAGTCAACGAGAAGCGTTCGGTAAACCCCACAAGGGATAGATATCCAGTAGCCAGGTCAATTCTGTTAGCACCCGTACTCTGGGCGTTTCCGGTGAGCCGTTGCCCCGGTGTACTACCAGCGGATTCCCATTCATGTCCGTATGTCTGGATGCGGGTATTGGTCCGGCTGCAAGGTGAAGATTCGGCAAATTCCTGACTGCCGGCAAGCTGGGCGAGGCTGGAATTTCGGCGGCGATGCGGATGTAGATCATGCGGTCATGCATCGACTGACGCCACCGGCGCGGACCCACGACGCGGTCCGACCCTAGACTCGGCCCCCGTGGCTGGACGGATCCGGGACGAAGACATCGCAGAGGTCCGTGAGCGCAACCGGGTCGACGAGGTCGTCGGCGAGTACGTCGCGCTGCGCCGGGCCGGTGCGGATTCGCTCAAGGGGCTGTGCCCGTTCCACGACGAGAAGTCCCCGTCGTTCAACGTCCGCCCCGGGCACGGCACCTTCCACTGCTTCGGCTGCGGCGAAGGCGGTTCGGTGGTCGACTTCATGATGAAGATCGAGCACCTCGGTTTCGTCGAAGCTGTCGAGCGGCTGGCTGATCGGGTCGGGATCCAGCTGACCTACACCGGCGGCGGCTCCTCGGTGCAGCGCGATCGCGGCACCCGATCACGGCTGGTCGAGGCGAACAAGCTGGCGCAGGAGTTCTACGCCGAGCAGTTGAGCTCAGCGCAGGCCCAGCCGGCCCGGGACTTCCTGATGCAGCGCGGGTTCACCCAACAGGCGGCGGGCACGTTCGGCTGCGGCTTCGCCCCGTCAGGCTGGGACCAGCTCACCAAGCACCTGTTAGGCCGGGGATTCTCCGTCGATGAGCTGGTGAAGGCCGGGGTGTCCCGGGAGGGTCAGCGGGGGCCGATAGACCGCTTCCACCGCAGGCTGCTGTGGCCGATCCGGGATCTGGGTGGGGATGTGGTGGGTTTCGGTGCCCGGCGGCTGTTCGATGACGATCGCGTCGAGGCGAAGTACCTCAATACCTCCGAGACTCCGCTGTACCGGAAGTCGCAGGTGCTTTTCGGGTTGGACCTGGCCAAGCGGGAGATCGCCCGGCGCCGGCAGGTCGTCGTGGTCGAGGGTTACACCGACGTGATGGCGATGCACCTGGCCGGGGTGCCCACCGCGCTGGCGTCCTGCGGCACCGCGTTCGGCACGGAGCACATCGCGGTGCTGCGCAGGCTGCTCATGGACGATTTCGAGTTCCACGGCGAAGTGATCTTCGTCTTCGACGGCGACGAGGCCGGGCAGAAGGCGGCGCTGAAGGCCTTCGACGACGAGCAGCGCTTCTCAGCGCAGACCTTCATCGCGATCGCACCAGACGGGATGGACCCGTGTGAGCTGCGCGAGGCCAAAGGCGACGCCGCGGTCCGCGATCTGGTGGCGCGCCGCCAGCCGCTGTTCACCTTCGCGGTGCGGACGCTGCTCGCCGATCACGACCTGGACACCGCGGAGGGTCGAGTGGCGGCCTTGCGGCGCACCGTCCCGCTGGTCGCCCAGATCAAGAATGTGTCCCTGCGCGACGAGTACGCTCGGCAGCTCGCCGGCTGGGTCGGCTGGGACGACATCGCCACCGTGCGCAGCAGGGTTCGGGAAGCCGCCGGCGATTCTCCTCGAGGACGTAGTTCAGTGGCAGCCACGAAAAACAACCCAGCGGCGGCAGCCACGAAAAACCAGGGTGGACGCACGCAGCGAGATTCCCCGGCAGAGAACGGCACAGATCTCCCTTCGCGCGACGATGTTCGGCTGCAGGCTCAGCGCGAGGTGCTCAAGGCGGTGCTGCAGGAACCCGGGATAACCGGTCCGGTGTATGACGCGCTGCCCACCGACGCGTTCACCCACCCTGTCTATGCGCAGGTGCACGCGGCGGTGCTGGCCGCGGGTGGCACCGCCGCGGGGATGTCTGGTCCGGAATGGATCGGTGCCGTCGCCGCGCATTGCCCCGCCCAGCGGTCACTGGTGACCGAGCTCGCCGTGGAGACGCTGCGAGCCAAGGGCAGCGCCGAGGACGACGCTCGCTACATCGGCAGCCTGCTCGCCAGCCTGCAGGCCACCGTCGTTGGGCGGCAGGTCGCCGAGATCAAGTCGCGGCTGCAACGGATCTCACCGGTGGAGGAGGCGGAGTCCTACCACCGGCACTTCGGTGACCTGGTGGCGCTGGAGCAGTACTACCGGGCGCTTCGCGAGCAGGCGTTGGGGGCGCAAGAGTGAGGGAGTGGAGACGGCTGTTGTGGCGCATTGCCGCGGTACTCGAGCTGCCCGCTGGCTTCACCGGCACCTTGGAGGCCGACGAACGGATCGTGACGACGGGGGAGCTGGCCGGCGGTGGGCACCTGGTGCTAACCCGGTTGGGGCTGTGGGTGCCCGAGGGTGCCGAGCACCGGCGCATGGGCTGGCACCTGGTGAGCAAGGCGGTGTGGGACCGCAGTGCGCTGGTGGTCACCGAAGCCGTTGCCACGGGCACCGTGGGTGCGGCCGTGCTGCTGGGCGACTTGCCGCCGCGCCGGTTCGCCCTCGCGCAGCCCGGCACCGTCCCCGAGATGGTGCGCGAGCGAGTGACCAGCTCGATCCGGTCCAGCCATCGTTGCGAGCTTCCCGGCGGTGGGGCCTGGTTCGTGCAACGCCGGGTTCCCGGCCTCGACGGTGTGGTGCTGCAGGTGCGTGCCGATCCGGGAACCGCGCCCGGCGCGCTGGAGGCGATGGTCCTCGAGGTGCTGCAGCGCTTGTCGCGGCCGGTGCCACCGGTTTAGCTTCCGTGGCTGCCGCCACGGGGCTAGTTTGTGGTTACTGACAGCGAGGAGGCCGCCGCGGTGTGGGACCCGGAAACCTACCTCGCCTTCGGTGACCACCGCGCCCGCCCCTTCCACGACCTGCTTGCCAGGGTGGATGCCCGCGACCCGGCGCTGGTGGTGGACCTGGGCTGCGGTCCGGGCAACCTCACCCGGTTGTTGGCCAAGCGGTGGCCGAAGGCCAGCGTGATAGCGCTGGACAGCTCGCCGGAGATGGTGCAGGCCGCCCGGGAACGGGGTATCTACGCGGAGCTTTGCGACGTCCGTCACTGGTCGCCTGTTCCGGGCACTGGTCTCGTGGTCTGCAACGCCGTGTTGCAGTGGGTGCCCGAGCACGCCGAGTTGTTGCGCCAATGGATGCGGCAGCTGCCGGCCGGCGGATGGTTGGCCCTGCAGGTTCCGGGCAACTTCAGCGCGCCCTCACATGCAGCGACAGCGCGGCTGGCCGCTGAGCCTCGCTGGCGTGACCTGTTCGAGCTCGGGGCCAGGTACCCAGTGCTCGAGCCCGCCGGGTACGCCGCGGCCCTGGCCGGTAGCGCCGCGGAGCTCGACGTCTGGGAGACCACCTACCTGCACCGGCTCACCGGTCCTGACCCGGTGCTCGAATGGATCAGCGGGACCGCGCTGCGGCCGGTGCGAGCGGCACTGACGACGGAGGAGTGGACAGCGTTCCGGCAGGAACTCGCGCCGCGGCTGAGGGCCGCATACCCGGCGGGGGCCGACGGTGTGACGTGGTTCCCGTTCCGCCGGATCTTCGCCGTGGCGCAGGCCGGGTAGCCGGGTGCTGCGGAGGGTGCGCTAAGGTGGACTGCGGCCGGCCCGCCAAGCGGATCGGGCACCCGGCACCTTCCCCGATAGCTCAATTGGCAGAGCATGCGACTGTTAATCGCAGGGTTGTTGGTTCAAGTCCAACTCGGGGAGCAGCCACAACACGAGTGCCGATCACCGTAGGAACCGGCGCTGACCGCAGTTCTGACCGCACTTGTTGGTCACGTGTCGGTCTCATCGTCCGGCCCGAAGAGGTGCCCGAGGCGATCGACCGCATCGCGCTGCACTTCCCGGAGCACGTCGACATAGATCGCGCTCGTCACGCCGATCGAGCTGTGCCCAAGCAGATCCCGGATTGTCTGAAGATCGACGCCCTGGGCGAAACTGGTAACCGGCAGTGT
>QHBZ01000151.1:0-35069 GCA_003244055.1 Pseudonocardiales bacterium
GCCCCGGTGAACAGCGGGTTACGCCGGGAGAACAGCAACTCGTAGCGATCCAGGAAGTAGCCCACAGCTTTGAACAGCACGAAAGTGCCCGCCAGTATCCCGAGCTGGACCCGGGCCGGGCCGGAGAGCTGGCCGCCCCGGCCGGCCAACCGCAACCCACCGAACAGGTAGTGGGTAAGCAGCGCGCCGAGGAACGAGATCACCACAGCGAGAAAAGCCCAACCCAGCAGCTTGCGATAGAACGGCAGCTCGAAGGCGTAGAAACTGACATCCTTGTGGAACTGCGGATCGGTCACGCCGAAACTTGTTCCATGCAGGAACATCTGCAGTGTCTGCCAGTCACCCAGCGCGGACAGCCCGGCGATCAGCCCCACCAGTACCGGCACACCGATGCCAACCAGGCGCAGGCGCCCGACGATCGCTGTGCGGTACCGCGCAATCGGATCTTCGGGCCCGACCACGGGCACGAACACCGGTCGGGCGCGGTAGGCGATGACGATATTCAGCGCGAGCAGGCCACCGACAACCAGCCCGACAACCAGAAACTGCACAAGGCTGGTGACCAGGACGGTGGAGAACACCGAGCTGAAGCCCACCTCGCCGAACCACAGCCAGTCCACGTAGGTGTCAATCAACCGCGATCCTACGATGAGCGCCGCCAGCGCAGCTGTGCCAACGGTGATCAGAATCCGAGCGCGACGAGAAAGCACGGGAACTCCGACGGGGTGCCGGTTGGCCACAGAACACGCTCCTGGCGACGACAGCGGTGCAGTGCGGACCCGTTTGGCGCAGCCGGTGCCACGCTGGGTGAGTCCTGTCCGTCCAACTCTACGGAGAGCCTCGGGGTTCCGATCCTGGTGCCCGCACCGCTACCGACGGCTTTCCCCGCCGATGCGACGATGGTGCGGTGAGCGAGCCGAAACCGTACCCGTCCGCGCTGTCTCATACCCTGCCTGCCACGGCGCGCGAGGTCGAGGAGTTCGTGGCAGCCGCCGGGTGGGATCAGCCGCCGCAACTGTTCGCCTTGGTGACCACGGTGACTCTGCTGGCCAGCCAACCAGAGCTGGCCGTGCAGCTCGACGAGCAGGCCCCGCTCACCCCGGTGGCCCAGGATGCGCTTCCGGAGGGCGAGCTCGATGCCGCGCTGGCCACCATCGAATGGCCTGATTCGGTCGCCGGGTGCGCGTTGGCGCAAGAGATCGTGGTGCTGCCGCCGGAGGCGCAGGCTGGTCTCGGCGAGTTGCCCGGCGACCCCGCGCAGGCCCGCCGCGTGGCCGCCGGGCACCCGCAGCGGCGGGAAGGCAGACTGGTCGCAGCAGTGCTGCGGGACGGCGTCGGAGCCTGTGTGCTGCGGCTACGTGCCGATCCGGGAGACGATCTCGGTCGCGACGAGATTGTGGAGGATCCACAGCTCGCCCCGAACCTGGTCCATGCGCTGCTGGCAACCTTGCGCTGACGTGCGTCAGCAGTGCGGCGGCTGCTGACCCACCCGGATCTCGTCCAAGGCGTGCACCGCGTCGGCCAGGGTACCCACCCGCACCAGCCGCAGGCCCGCTGGGATGCGCTGCACTGCCTCGGCACAGTTGCCGGCGGGAACCAGGAACACGGTGGCTCCAGCCTCCCGGGCGCTGATCATCTTGAGCGGGATGCCGCCGATCGGGCCCACCTGACCCTCCGGAGCGATCTCGCCGGTGCCCGCCACGAAAGTGTTGTTGGTGAGCGCACCCGGTGTCAGCTTGTCCACGATGGCCAGCGCGAACATCAAGCCCGCCGAAGGGCCGCCCACGTCGGCCAGAGAGATGTTGATGGTGAAATTCACGTCGGGAGCCTCGCCCACCCCGATACCCAGGTAGCCGCGACCTGGCTGGGCACCCGTACCGAGCGGGACCGCCACCTCCTGAGGCGGGCTGTCTCCCCGCTGGAAGCGGACCTCCACGAGTTGGCCGGGATGGCTACCGGAGAGCAGGTCGATCACCTGCTGGGCGCTGTGCAGCACGTGCCCATCGACGGCTAGCAACCGGTCGCCGGCGACCAATTTGCGATTCGAGGCTCCGTCGGGGACCACCTGTCCGACCACTACCTTGGTCGGATAATCCAGATAGTGCAGCGCAGCTGTTTTCGCGTTGGTCTCCGAGTCTTGGAACATCTCCTTGTTCTGCTTGTCAACCTGCTGCGCGGACAGCGCCGGATCGAAGATCTCATCGCGGGGAACCAGCTCGCTGCTCTCGGATATCCACAGGGCGAGCGCTGCGTAGAGCGTCACGTTGTCGATCAGCGATACCGTCGTCATGTTGAGGTTGCCGCTGGTGGGATAGGTCTGGGTGCCCTTGATGCCCACCACCGTCTTGCCTGCCACGACACCCAGGGTGTTGAACGTGGGTCCGGGGCGAAGCGCGACGTAGGGCACCGTCGCGAACGCACCCAGCAACCCAAGCGCCATGGCGAGCCCGAGGCTGACCATCAGGGTCCAGGTTCGGCGGCTCACGGCCGAACAGCGTACGTGCCAGCGTTCCGCGTACCGTGGAGCCATGAGCGACATGCCCTTCGGCTTCGGCTCCGACGACCCTCGGGACCCTGACCGGAGGAACCCACCCGAAGACGGCGGCAGCTCCGGCGCAGACCCGGCCAACCCGTTTGCGGCCTTCGGCGCCGGCGGCTTCGACGTCGGTGCCCTCGGCCAGATGCTCACCCAGCTAGGCCAGATGCTCAGCCAGGGAGCCGCTGGTGGCGGTGGTCCGGTGAACTACGACCTGGCGAAGCAGATGGCGGTGCAGAAGCTGTCCACGACCGGGCTGCCCTCGGCGCAACAGGCCACCGCGATCGCCGACGCGGTGCGGCTGGCTGAGCTGTGGTTGGACCCGTCGACCGCATTGCCCGCTGGGACCACCAGCAGTGCCGCGTGGGCGCCGCGGGACTGGGTGGAGAAAACCCTGCCCACCTGGCAACGGTTGTGCGACCCGGTGGCCCGCCGGATGGCCGGCTCGTGGATCGACGCGATGCCCGACGAGATCCGTCAGTCCGCCGGTCCGCTGGTGGCGATGGTCGAGCAGATGGGGGGGATGGCGTTCGGCTCGCAGCTCGGCTCGGCGCTGGCCCAGCTCGGTGGCGAGGTGCTCACCTCGACTGAGATCGGGCTGCCGCTGGGTCCGCTGGGCGTGGCGGCGTTGTTGCCGGCGGCGATCGAGCAGTTCGCCACCGGGTTGGGGCGCAAGAGCTCCGAGGTGATCGTTTTCCTCGCCGCCCGGGAGGCCGCACATCACCGCCTGTTCGGGCACGTGCCGTGGTTGCGCGAACGGCTGCTGGGCACCGTCGAGGAGTTTGCCCACGGCATCCGGGTGGACTCCGACGCGCTGCAGGAGCTCGCCCGGCACGTCGATCCCACTGATCCGCAGAGTATGGATCAGCTGATCTCTTCTGGTTTGCTCGAGCAGCAGCACAGTCCCGAACAAAAGGCCGCCTTGACCCGATTGGAAACCCTGCTTGCGCTGGTAGAAGGCTGGGTCGATGTCGTTGTCGCGGACTCGTTGGGCGAGCGACTCCCAGGTTCCGATGCGCTGCGGGAAACGCTGCGCCGGCGGCGGGCCTCCGGTGGCCCCGCCGAGCACACCTTCGCTACGTTGGTCGGCTTGGAGCTACGGCCCCGTAAGCTCCGGGCGGCCGCGCAGTTATGGAGACAGCTCACCGATCGACAGGGCATCGAGGGCCGCGACACCCTGTGGAACCATCCGGATCTGCTGCCCACGAGCACGGACCTCGACGATCCCACCGCGTTCGTCGATCGGTCCGCCAGGAATGCCGCCGATCTGGACGACCCGATCGCCGCGCTGGAGCGCACCGTCTCGCAGGCGCCGCGCGAGCAGCCGCCTCCCGATCCCGAGGATCCAGGCGACGATCCACCCGCGCGTGCCACGGAGTGACATCACCCAAGTACCCGAGCTATGCACAAGCTGTCCACAACTGTGGATAACGTGTGGACAGTCATTTGAAGGATTAGGTGGCAGCATCCAGGATTGCGGGCATGAATCCGCCGCGCTCCCCCGCCGCCATGCTGTCTGACGCTCTACCGTGCGACATTCCTGAGCGGCTCAGGCTTGCGCCGGGTCGCGTCGCCCTCTGGCGTTCTCCCAGTTGCCTGCAGCTCGGGCTGGATCAGCAGCGCGCGTTGGTCCTCGACGATGTGCCGGCACCGCTAGCCGCCTTGCTCAAGCGGATGGACGGCATCCGCAGCACGGCCGAGCTGGTCGCCGAGGCACAGGCAGCCGGATCCTCCCGTCGCGATGCCCTGATGATGCTTGCTGATCTGCACCGTTGCGGCCTGGTCCAGGATACCTCGACTGCCGACGATGGCCCACCAGGCTGGCACCGCGTCGCGCTGGCCAACGAGGCGGCCAGCTGGTCGATACACGCGACCAGTGCGACGCGACACGTGTTGTGCGCGCGGCGCGAAGCCACCGTGCGGGTGATCGGATCCGGGCGGGTGGCGGTGGCGGTAGCCACCGCGCTGGCCGCGGCCGGGGTTGGTCACCTAGCGTTGCACGCCTCCGGTGGGGTCACCGCCGCTGACCTGGGTACCGGCTACCTTCCCGACGACCTGGGCAGGGCCCGCACAACAGCGTCGGCCGATGCCGTGCGCCGCGCTGGGCCCGGTGTGAGCGTGGGCGCTCGCCGCCGGGCAGACCTGATCGTGCTGTGTGATGTGCTGGTCCCCGAGCCGGCGATGCTCACCGAGCTGCACGAGTCCGGGATCGCGCACCTGATCGGCTACGCCCACGAGGGCACCGCGATGGTGGGGCCGCTGGTATGGCCGGGACGCAGCAGCTGCCTGCGCTGCGCCCAGCTGCACCGGGCTGAGGTGGACCTGGCCTGGCCGAAACTAGCCGCCCAGCTCGTCGGGCTGGTAGCGACTGCCGGACTGGCCTGCACCCAGCTTGCTGCCGCGCTGACCGTCGAGCAGGTGCTCGCGGCGCTTGCCGGCCCGGCTGCGGGCATGCCCGTCCCGCCGACGTGGGAGTCCACGCTGGAGGTGGATCCCGTGCGGGGCATTCTGCGGCGCCACCCTCGACCGCCGCATCCACTCTGCGGCTGCGGCGCCAGATGATGCCGTACTGCCACTACTGCGCAGAGCGCAGCCGGGAGACAATCACCCCGTGACCGACATCCCGCGCAGCGCCACGCAGCGAACCGCACGGCTCGCCAGCCTCCCGCTAGGGGTGGCTGGGCGGGTCGCTGCGGGCTGGGGCAAACGGCTGGCCGGGCACGATGCGCAGGTTGTCAACGCCGAGCTAACCGCTCGTACCGCCGAGCAACTGTTCGCAGTGCTCGGTGAGCTCAAAGGCGGCGCGATGAAGTTCGGTCAGGCGCTGAGCGTGTTCGAGGCGGCGATCCCCGAACAGTTGGCGGCGCCGTACCGGGATGCCCTGACCAAACTGCAGTCCGCGGCACCGCCGATGTCCCCACAATCCGTGCAGCGGGTGCTCGACGAGCAGCTCGGTACGGGGTGGCGTCGCCGCTTCGCCGACTTCTCCGACAAGCCTGCGGCGGCCGCCAGTATCGGGCAGGTACACCGGGCGGTGTGGCATGACGGCCGTGACGTCGCGGTCAAAGTGCAGTATCCGGGCGCGGGCGAGGCACTGTGCTCCGACCTGCGGCAACTGCAGCGGTTCAGCCGGCTGTTTCAGGCGATTGTTCCTGGCCTGGAGGTCAAACCGCTGCTCACCGAATTGCGCGACCGGATGGTCGAGGAGCTCGACTACCGTGACGAGGCCGATAACCAGCGGGTATTCGCGGCCGCGTTCCGTGGCCACCCCGAGATTGCCGTCCCCTCGATCGTCGCCAGCTCGCCGAAGGTGATGGTGTCGCAATGGGTCGCAGGGACCCCGTTAGCACAGATCATCCGCAGCGGCTCGCCGTCCGAGCGGGACGACATCGGTACCAAGCTGTCGCTGTTCCACTCCTCCGCCCCCACCCTCACCGGGCTGCTGCACGCGGACCCCCACCCGGGTAACTTCCTCCGGCTCAACGACGGGCGGCTGGGCGTCCTGGACTTCGGCGCTGCGGCGAAGCTGCCCGGCGGGCCCCCCCGCACTCTGGGGATCGCGACCCGGCTGGCCGTTGAGGAGCGGTCGGCGGAGCTGCTCGAGCTGCTGCGCTCAGAGGGTTTCGTCCGACCTGGCATGCAGCTACGGGCGCAGGACGTGCTGGCTTACCTCAGGCCCTTCGCCGACCCGGTACGTACGGAGTCCTTCCACTTCACCCGGGCCTGGATGCAAGCCCAAGCCGAGCGCGTCGGTGATTTCTCCGGTCCGGACTTTCGGACCGGCCGAGCGCTGAACCTCCCGCCCAGCTACCTACTGATCCACCGGGTGAGCACCGGGACATTCGGCGTGCTGTGCCAGCTCGACGCCACCGTGCCCCTACGCGGGATCGCTCAGCGCTGGCAACCGGGCTTCGCCAACTGAACCCTGCACCTGGTCGCTCACGATGCGCCCGTCGCGCAACTGCACGACCCGTTTGGCGAAGTGGGCGATCTCCTCTTCGTGAGTGATGATCACCACCGTGCAGCCGGCATCGTTCAGGTCGCAGAGCAATTTCATGATGTCGCGGCTGGAGGTGGTGTCGAGATTGCCCGTGGGCTCATCGGCAAGCAGGATCGTAGGATCGTTGATCAGTGCGCGGGCGATCGCCACCCGCTGCTGCTGACCGCCGGATAACTCATTGGGCATGTGCTTCTGGCGATCGCCGAGCCCGACCTGTTCCAACGCCCGGCGCCCTAGATTGCGCCGATTCCGGATTCCAGCGTAGACCAAAGGAAGCTCGACGTTACGGGCTGCGCTGGTGCGCGGAATAAGATTGAACGACTGGAACACGAACCCGATTTTGCGGCTGCGGACCTTGGCCAACTGGTTGGTGGATAGCCGGGTGACGTCGGAGCCGTCGAGCAGGTAGGTGCCGCTGCTCGGGATATCCAGACAGCCCAGAATGTTCATGAGCGTGCTCTTACCCGATCCAGACGGGCCCATGATGGCGACCATTTCCCCGTCATCTATGATCAGGTCGACGCCGAAGAGTACCGGGACCTCGACCTTACCCATCTGGTAGGTCTTGGTCACCCCCTCAAGCTGGATCATTCCACTCCTTCATCTGATATCACTGGCTATCGATCCCGACCGGCAACCAGCGTGTGCCGCCTCCGACTCCCTGGCACGCCAGCAGTGGAGCGCACCTACGGACCTTCCCTCGTCCTCGCCGATCTCAACTCACCTCGCCGCTGGAGCGCCGCTCCGAGCTTGCACTCTAGATATGACCTGTTGATGTGAGAGCAAACTGGACGCAACGTCACAGTTCGCTGGGAACATCCTGTGATTGCCAGCCAAGCATCCCTACGTCACCCGACGTCCACCGATTTTCCTGTGACGGGCGTCACGATTCGCGAGACCGTTACGCTACGCACCCCGCCGACTCCGAAGCGCCATCGGCTGCATACATTGCGGTAGCGGTGCTCTACATATTGTGATGGAAATATAGAATTCGCTGGGAGTTCTCTGGACTCCTTGCACGAACGCGGATGACTGGTTATTCATTTAGGAGTGTCCTTGACGGGGAGCGGGCCGCCGCGGAATCAGGCGAAGATCAGCGAATGAGCCTGGGAGAAGCGTTACTCATAGCGCTACGCGCGTTGCGCGCCCACCGGCTGCGCTCCGCGCTGACCATGCTTGGCCTCGTCATCGGTGTCGCCTCGGTTGTCTTCCTGGCCGCCTGCGGCCAAGGGGTGAGCAACTCGGTCGATGCCCGCATCGAGACGATCGCCAACAACGTCACCATCGTGCCGCAGGCCTCCGATCTCCCCAATGGGCCGCCCGCGCAAAGCCTGACCGACGCCGATGCCGATGCGCTGCAAAACGCACCCGACATTGCCACCGTCACCCCCGCCGCCACCGCCACCGCATCGATCGGCAGCAGCACCACCACGCTGCTGTCGTCGACCATCGTCGGTACCAGCGACATCTGGGGCCCAGACCAACAACCGGGACTTCCGGGTGGGGTCGTTCTTCGACGCTGCCCAGTACCGCTCCGGCGCCCGGGTGGTGGTCCTGGGTCCTACTGTCGCGACCACCCTGTTCGGTGGGCCCGCGACGGCGCTGGGCCAGACGGTCCAGATCAACCATGCGCCATTCCGAGTCATTGGGGTGATGCAGTCCTACGGCCAGCAGCTCGACAAGACCGCGGTCATGCCACTGACGACCGCCCGCAAATACATCGTCGGCCCCGGCATCGGCGTCGGCCACACACTCAACCAGATCACCGTGGAAGCCCCCCAGCAGACCGAGGTGCCCGCCGCCATGAATGAGGTGACCAGCATCCTCGACGCCCGCCACCACATCACCGACCCCGCGCGGAAAGACTTCCAAGTTCAATCGCTGGGACGCCGGCTGACGACCTTCAACCAGATCGTGGGCATCATCACCGTGTTCACCCCGGCCGTCGCCGCGATCTCGCTGATCGTCGGCGGTATCGGAGTCCTGAACATCATGCTGGTCTCGGTCACCGAACGAACCCGCGAGATCGGGATCCGCAAAGCGATCGGCGCCACCAACCGCGCCATCCTCGAACAATTCCTCATCGAAGCCGTCGTCCTGGCCGGTCTCGGCGGGCTCATCGGCATCGGCGTCGGGGCCGGGCTGTCCACCCTCGTCCGTATCATCGCACCGGCCATCGACCCCGGCACCGGCATCTTCGCTGGCTTCGCCCCCGTCTTGTCCGCGCTGGCCATCGTGGTGTCATTCGGGATCAGCATCGCGATCGGGCTGGTCGCCGGCGGCTACCCCGCCTACCGAGCCGCCCGACTACTTCCCATCCAAGCCCTCAGATACCAGTAGGACGCTAGGCTCGCTCGACGCGCTGAGTCCGGTCCGGCCGCACCGCCGTAGGAGCGCCGCGGTGGCGGCCGGTCCGCGAGCTCTGCCTGTCGCAGCTACAGGCGTTCGGCGGCGCGGCGGGCCCGCCGCTCGGCGTAGCGGGCCAAGCGTTGCCACCTGCGAGCGGTGACAAGGCGCCGGGCCAACTGCTCCCGGCGCGCCCGGTGCTGGTCATCACGCATTCGATCCCGGGCGAGTACTTCGTACAACAACATGGGTTCAGCTCCTGGGTCAGGTCGCCGGTCAACGCAGCCACTGCGGCTGCGACCGGCAGGGGTGGTCATCGTTTTGTGCAGCGGGACCCGGGTTTGGGGGCCCTTGAAGGCCCCCAAACCCGGTCAGGCGGCGGTTTCACTTCCGGCGCGCTCGCGCGCGGCGCGATCCCGCTCGAGGGCGGCCTTGCTGGGCCGCCCTCGAGCGCGCTTGCGAGCGATCACAGCGCCGTGTTCGAAAATTTCGCCACCCCAGACGCCCCAGGGCTCCTGCCTGGACAGCGCGCTGTCCAGGCACGCAGCTTTGATCGGGCAACCTAGGCAAAGCTGCTTCGCCCGCTCCAGCTCAGCTGGGGACTCGGCGAACCAGAGATCCGGGTCGTGTGAACGGCAAGGCAGGACGTCCAAACCAGACGACGCGGTATCGAGCAGGTGGGCCAGCTCTGCGCCACCCAACACGTCGGGCAGCGCCCCGCGGTCCAGCGGGACGGTCGCGGTCAACACTTGTCTCTCCTCCTCGGTGGTGGTGCCGGTGGAACTCGCCGGTACCGGCCCGCCGCGGGATGAGGACCTAGCTAGACAACAAGGCCGCGGATCCCGCTGCGGGGTCCGCGGCCTTCATGAGCCGATGCTGCTGGCTCGAGAATCAAGGCTCCGATGCGGACATGTGCATGCGGTCGGTAACGAGCAGATCAATGCCGGTCGTGCTGACCTGGGCCCCGAAGCGGGCCAGGTGGAGGCGATGCCCCGCGCTGCGCCGGAGTACGCCGGAAGGCGCGGTCCGCAGACGCTTGGACCAGATTCCCCCGGGCACACCGACGGACCCGCACTGCGGGAAGTAACGGGCGCCGATGGTCATGTAGATCTCCATCGGAGCACCTCCTTCCCCACTCGGCCCACGCTCAGCGGCTGGGCGATCTGCCCTGGTCAGGCGCATACCGCGACTGCCTCCAGGAGATTAAGAGCAAGATTAGAGCCCTGGTGATACACGGGCAACCGAATTTTTCTTACTTTCTTGTTCAACCAAGGGTCAACCAGTGACTGAATCGCCACGAACCAGGGCAAACACCTCGTCCCCGTAGCGGTTCAGCTTGGCTGCCCCGATCCCGGGGATGGCCGTCAGGCCGGCCGCGTCCGTCGGCCGTTGCTCGGCGATGGCGGTGAGTGTCGCATCGGTGAAGACCACGAAGGTGGGCACCTTCTGCTCCGTGGCGCGGCGACTCCGCCAGTCACGCAACCGGTCGAGCAGCTCCGGGTCGGCAGTTCCAGGCGCGGCACGAGACGCAACCCCTGCCGCCTTCTTCACGGCTGGCCGCCGCGCCGCAGAGCCGTCCTGGGGCATCAGGCCGTGCAGGAAACGGCTGCGCCGCCGAGACCGCCGGCCGCCTGCACTGCGCGACAGGGCCCAGGACATCGCCAGCCGGCGGCGGGCGCGGGTGACACCGACGTAGAGCAGCCGGCGCTCCTCCTCCAGCGCAGCCTGATCGCCCTCGGCGTATTGGATGGGCAGCGTCCCGTCGACGAGCCCGACCAGGAAGACCGCGTCCCATTCCAGTCCCTTAGCCGAGTGCAGGGAGGCCAGCGTCACGCCCTGCACCGCAGGTGGGTGTGCTTCGTCCGCGCGGGCGTCGAGCTCAGCGACGAGCCGGCCCAGGTCGGCGTCCGGGTCACTCGCTGCGAGGTCATCAGCCAACTCGGCCAGGGCGCGCAGCGACTCCCATCGTGACCGTGCGGCACTGCCCCCAGGAGGCTGGGCGGTAAGGCCCTGATGGGACAGTACGGCGCGAACAGTAACGTCAAGCTCGGCCGCCGAGCCTGCGGTGGCCGCCGCGCGCAGCGCGCGGATGGCCGCCCGGACCTCCGGGCGATGGAAGAACCGCTCGCCACCGCGGACCTGGAACGGGATTCCGCGAGCGTCCAGTGCTTGCTCATAGGCTTCGGACTGGGCGTTGACCCGGTACAGCACGGCGATCTCCGCGGCTGGGGTTCCTTCGCGCAGCAGCTCAGCGATCGCGTCCGCCACCGCAACGGCCTCGGAAGGCTCGTCGTCGTGCTCGGCGAACGACGGCGCAGGTCCGGCCGGCAGCTGGCCCACCAGCTGCAGCCGGGCACCGGCCGGCCGGCCGGGGGCAGCCGAGATCACCCGGTTGGCCAGCGCTACGACCTGTGGGGTTGAGCGGTAGTCGCGGTGCAGCCGTACCGTCACCGTGTCGGGGAATCGCCTGGTGAACTCCAAGAGGAAGCGGGGCGCCGCACCGGCGAAGGAGTAGATCGTCTGGTTCGCGTCGCCGACCACGGTGAGGTCGTCACGAGTGCCCAGCCAAGCATCCAGCATCCGCTGCTGCAGCGGCGTGACGTCCTGGTACTCGTCGACGACGAAGCAGCGGTAGCGATCCCGGAACTCCTGAGCCACCGCTGAGTGTTCCTCCAGCGCGGCGATGGTGTGCAGCAGCAGATCGTCGAAGTCGAGCACCCGGCCGCGGTTCTTGAGTTCCTCGTATCCGGCGTAAATTGCTGCGACCTGCGCCGCCGGCACTGGGGTGGCCCGCCGGGCGGCGGCTACCGCGGCTGGATAGTCCGCAGCAGTGACCAGGCTGGCCTTGGCCCACTCGATCTCCCCGGCGACGTCACGCAGGTCGTCGGCGCCGGTTGCCGCTCCGGCCCGCTGCGCGGCTTGGCCGACCAGCCGCAACTTGTGTTCCAGCAGCGGCCACGGCCGGTCACCCACGACCTGAGGCCAGAAGTACCGTAGCTGACGCAGTGCCGCGGCATGGAATGTTCGGGCCTGGACCCCGCCTACCCCCAGGCCACCCAATCGGGTGCGCAGCTCGCCCGCCGCGCGCGCGGTGAACGTCACCGCAAGGACCTGTCCCGGGGCGACATGGCCGGTGCGGATCAGCCGGGCGATCCGCCGGGTGATGGCGCGGGTCTTTCCCGTGCCCGCGCCCGCCAGCACGCAGACCGGTCCGCGCGGCGCGCACACCGCGGCGCGCTGCTCCTCGTCGAGACCATCCAGGGGATCCCGATCAGCTCGGCCGCTGCTCACGATTGGCATCCTCGCAGAGCGCTCCGACACCTCCCAGTGACCGACACTAAGCGTTATGATGCCGACGTGTGCGGTGGTGGACGGTTCGGGGCGAGGACGGTGGGCCGGTGAAGAACTCCGACCAGAAGCAGTGGCAGCGGGAACTCAATGACCACATGCGGCGGCACGCCGCCGACCTTCGCAAACCACCGAAGGCGCCACCGGAATCCGGAATCTGGGTCACTGCGCGGAAAGTCTATCTCTGGACGATCCTCGTGATGATCATCACGAGCGCAGGGTGGGCGGTCGGCCTCTACGTCTTCTGACCATGCGGCGCCAGCCAATCGTGGTGCCGTCAGGGGAGTTCCACGCCACCAAGAGCGGCCAGCGGGTCGGCCAGTCGTTTGCCGTCGCCCACTACCACGCCGGTGAACCGGCTCGGAGCGAAGAACTCAGCGGCGGCCTCAGCGACCTGCCCGGTCGTGACCGCCTGCAACCGCCCGGTATGGGCGAGCAGCCAGTCAAGGTCCAGGCCGAGGATCGCCAACGTGGCCAGGTGGCCGGCCAGCCCCCGCTGCGACGAGGTGGCGATGGTCAACGACCCGATCGCGTACTGGCGCGCGCAGTCCACCTCGGAATCGTCGGGAGGAACGACGACCAGCCGACCCAACTCGTAGCGGGTCTCCAGCAGAGCGGCGGCGGTGGCCTCGCTGGCGGTGTCCGCTTCGGCGATCAACGTGGCCCCGTGCCGGGTGAACTCGAAACCACAGTGCGCGCTGTAGGTGTAGCCCTTGTCTTCCCGGAGGTTCTCCACCCATCGTGAGGAGAAGTACCCGCCGAAGACCAGATTCGCCACCTGCAGCGCCGGGTAGCGCTCGTGGTCTCGCGACACCGCCTGGGCGGACAGACGTAGCTGGGACTGCACGGCCCCTTCGCGATGCACCAGATGCAGGTCGGCGCCGGTCAGCTCGGGCAATGCAGCCAGCTCGGTGGCCGGGTGGTCGGCGCGCCAGCCCGCTAGAGCTGTCGCCACCGCTTCGACGGCGCGGGCCGGGACGATGTCGCCCACCAGCACCAGGACGGCACCGCCGGGAACCACCGCGCGACGGTGCAGTGCGCGCACCGCAGCGGGCGTCACGGCGGCCACGGCATCGCCTTCGGGCCATTCCCGGGCGTAGGGGTGGTTGCCGTAACGGCGGCGCTGCAACGCCTCCCGCGCAATCACTTGCGGCTGCGAGCGGTTCATCGTGAGCCGCTCCACCAGGCGGTCGCGCTCCCGGGCCACTTCGTTGGTGGGGTAGGACGCCGAGGTGAGCGCGTCGCCGAGCACGTCGAGCAGTACGTCCAGCCCGCTGGTCAGCGCCGATCCTGACACCGACAGGTGCTCGGGATCCACCCCTGCGGACATGTCGCCGCCGACGGCGGCCAACACCTTGTCGATGGCGAACCGATCTCGCCGGGGGGTACCGCGAAGCAGGGTCATCGCCAGCACCTCGGCGCGGGCCGGGTGGGTGCGCCGGGTATCACCGAACGGGATCTCCAAACGCAGCTCGACCATCGGCACCGCGGGCCGCCGTACGGCGATCACCCGCAACCCGCTGTCCAGCACGGTGTCCACCACAGACGGTGCGATCGGCGTGCGCGGCGGTCCCAGCGGCGGTAGCGGGCGCGGCCCCAGCTCGGTCCTGCCGATCTGCTCCGCGCTGCGGTGGGTCATCACGCCTCCTGTCCTAGCTCCGGTTGGACGATCAATACCGCGCGGGAGTCCGGTCGTAGTGTCGCAGCGGCGCTCGCGACCTGCTCAGCGCCCATCGTGGCCACCATGACCGGCAGCTCCCCGACGAGCTCCGCGCGCCCGTGCAGCAGCTCGAAGGCACCGATGGCCATCGTCCGCGACACCAACCGGTCGTGTTCCCGGAACAGAGTCGCGGCCCACCGCGCGGTGATCCGAGCCAACTCGTCTGGATCCGGTCCGTCCGCGGCGAGCCGGGCGATCTCCTCGTCCATCGCTTCGATCACCCGGTTGACGTCCACGGTGGATGGATGGATGGCGGTGATGGTGAAGGTGTCCGGGTCGCGGGCGTCCAGCGGCGCACCGAACAGACCGCAGCTCGCGCCGATATCGGTCACCAGCGCGTCGGTATGAACGAGGCGTTGCTCAAAGCGAGAGGAATCACCGTCGGACAGCACCGAGGCGAGCACCTCGTAGGCGAGATAGCCCTGGAAACCGGCGGTCGGATCAGGCAGCCGGTAGCCGATCGCCAACGCGGGCAACGGGGCGAGCGGATCGGTAAGGCCTTGCCGCCGCTCCCGGTCCGGTTGCGGCTCCCCGAACGACGGTCGCAGTGGAACCGGACGGCCCGGAACGTCGTCGAAATGTCGGTGCACCAGCTCGACAGCGGTGTCGACCTGGAAATCCCCGCACACCGTGAGTACCGCATTGCCCGGCGCATAGTAGGCATCGAAGAACGCCGCGCAGTCGTCCACGGTGGCCGCTTCCAGCTCGGAGAAGTCGCCGTATCCATTGTGCGCGTTGGGAAAGGTGTCATAGAGCACCGGCGGTAGCGTGATCCACGGGAACCCGCCATAGGGCCGGTTCAGTACGTTGAGCCGGATCTCCTCTTTGACCACGTCGACCTGGTTGCGCAGGTTTTCCGCGGTGATCCGGGGTGCCCGCATCCGGTCCGCCTCCATGAACAGCGCACGCTCCAGCGCTGCCGAGGGCAGTA
Organism: Pseudonocardiales bacterium; assembly: GCA_003244055.1. GTDB lineage: Bacteria > Actinomycetota > Actinomycetes > Mycobacteriales > Pseudonocardiaceae. The sequence goes on from QHBZ01000151.1 coordinate 14,882, forward strand.
CTTCGAAGTAGTTGGTGTAGTCGGGGTGCGTGGAGCCGTTGAAGGACCCACCAGAGGCCTGCACATGGCGGAAATGCGCGAGCTTCTCCAGACTCTCGCTGCCCTGGAACATCAGGTGCTCGAAGAGGTGCGCGAAACCGGTGCGACCCTCCGGCTCGGAGCGGAAGCCGACGTCGTAATGCACACCGACGGTCACCACCGGTGCCGTCTGATCCGGGCTCAGTACCACCCGCAACCCGTTGGACAGGGTCTCGCGGTGCAGCTCGACCGTGGGCGTGGGGATACGGGTCATGGGCCCACCCTACGGCGGGCTGCGCTCCAGTTGCTGCGCAGCCGCCACGCCAGCAGCGCACCAGCGATCCCGGCGACCGCGACACCGACAGCACCGAGGCGCTGCCCGGCCGACGGTTTGGTTGGCACCCCGGTCCCCGCGAGGCGAACGGCCAGGTCTCCCGCGGGCAACGGGTCAGGCACCTCCACGGCCAACACCTCACCCAGCCGGTGACCGCAGCCATCCAACAGCGCCTGTACCTCACGGCCGTCGTTCAACTCGACGCGTACCAGGTCCTGGGCGTTGGATGGGCCGCAGAGCACCGACTGCACCACGGTGCCGCTGGCAGCGTGGACAACGCCGCGAGCAGCTGGCCACAGCAGCCATCCCATCCCGAGCGATCCCAGTCCCATCAGCACGGCGAGCAGCACGGCACCGACTCCGGCGATCTTGCTCGCTCTCACCGGAGCATCGTAGCCAGCAGGCAGGCGGCGAAGGTCCTCAGCCGCAGCGGTGCAGGATGGTGGGGCCTGGAGTTGCCCAGCCGACCTGAGTAGAGCCACTGGGCTGGCGAACGGCGCAGCCGCAGTCTACTGCCGGCGCAGGCCGGCCTGGAGAGCTCCGGCCTCCAGCTCATCCAGTCCGAAGGCTTCAACCGGGCCCAGCGCTCCCGGTCCGGATACGCCCTGTTCAGCGGCACGCTGCGCACCCCAGGCCAGCAGGTTCGCGGTGAGCTGGTAGGGATCCCCCGAGACCAGGTGTACCTGCGCCAGCGTGGTGCCAGACGCGTCGTAAGCGGTGCCGACGATATGCGAGGTGACGCGCGCCAGGGCCGCTGGATCAGGCTCCTCGGCTGACCAACGCGCAGCGAACCCTCCGATTCTGCGCACCACCGAACGCGCCCCGGGCAGGACCAGCAACGCCGGGGTGACTCGGGAGGACAGATGTAGCGCGCGCACCGCGGGCCCGAACCAACCGAGGTAGACATCCACCTCGGGTAGGCCCTGCGGACCAGCGAGCCGGGGCAACGAGAAGTGCTCCGTGGAGCCGATGGTCAGCGCCGGGCAATCTCGACCGTCCAACAGAAATGTCCGCATCCGCGACCCGATGGGTTCTGCCTGTATCCCGGCCCGCCAGGTAAAGCTCTGCTCGGTAAACAGCCCAACGATCGAGGACAGCGTGCCTCGACTGATCACCTGAGACCGGCCGCCTGCACTGATCAGATATCCGATCTCAACCCGGTGCACCCCGCCACCCGAGCGCCGCAGTGCAAGGGCACCGGCGAGATTGCCGGGCACGTAATCGTGGCCGAACGCGGTGATCAAGCTGGCTCCGGATCGCTGCGCCGGTGGACCGAACTCCTCGAACACCCGGCGGATGAATGGTGCCTCGCCAGTCGAGTCGAGGTAGATCGCCCCCGCGTCGACCACTGCGCTCAGCGCTGGATCACCGAGCCGGATGAACGGACCGACGGTGCTGACCAGCACGTCACCTCGCCCGATCAACGCCCGAACCGACGCGGCATCGCCGACATCAGCCGTCACCACGTCCGGCTTGCCGAACCCCAGCTTCGCGAGCCGCTGCGCCAACGAGGTGAGCCGGCCAGCGCTGCGCCCGGCCAGCACCGGCTGCAGACCCCGCCGGACCATCGCCTCGGCGGTCCGGCGGCCGGTGTACCCGGTCGCGCCGAACAGTACGATCACTAGCTCAGTCTGTCCGCAACGCTCGAGCCAGCTCGGCGCGGCTGCTGATCCCGAGTTTGGCGTAGGCATTGGCCAGGTGGGCCTCCACCGTTCGCACCGAGAGCACCAGGCGCTCCGCGATGGCCTGATTCTTCATGCCCTGCACCACAAGACTGGCGACCTCGCCCTCCCGGCTGGTGAGCGGTCGCGGAGCGAGCTGCTCAAGGGCAGGCGTGCGGATCTCCTCGCAGGCTCTGGCCAGGCTGGCGGCCCGAGCGGTAGATGCGGCAGCTCGACGCCGATCACCGGCGCGCAGATGCGCCGCGGCGGCGTGCGCAGCCGCGTCGGTAGCCAGCAGCCGGGCTCCCATCTCCTCGAACTCGGCCGCCACCTCATCCAGCGGGCCACCGGCGTTGGCGGCCGCCGCCTGCGCGTGCGCACTGTAGGCAGCCACCAGAGGACCATCGACCTGACCGGCCAGCTGCCGCAACCGTCCGGCCACCTGGGTAGCGCGTCCCAGCCGCACCACGGTGTGCAGGGCCTGTGCCTCCACCGCGCGCTCGCCCATCCCGGCCGCCACCGACGCTGCCCGCAGCGCCCGATCCGTCGCCTGGCAGATCCGGTCCTCAGCGGCGGCCTGCCAGGCCTCCGCCAACAGCCACTCCGGCTCGAACACCGCGCAGTGGTGCCCAACACCGCCGCCATCCAACAGCCGCCGCGCGGCCGCGGCGTCGCCGAGCTGAGCGTGGGTTTGCGCAAGCAGCGCGATACACAGTTGTCCAAAACCGCCCGGGTCAAGCTGGCCCAGGCCGGCCACCGCCTCAGACAACCACCGGACGGCGGTGCGCGGACGTCCAGCGGCCAGCGCTGACCACCCGACATGCGCCGCCGCCAACGCATCCCCGGCCCACTGTGGCTGAGTCATGCACCACTCGTGCAGGCCGGTTGCCCGTGCCACGGCGTCCTGCACGCGGCCGGCCAGCAACAATGCCGAAATCTCACCATGAGCCAGAAGTTGGCGACACAACGCCATCTCCGGCTCGATCGTGCACCGCGACAGTGCCGCCCAGCCCCCCTCCACTGCCGACAGCGCCTCGGTGATGCGACCACGCGCGGCCAAACCCGCCGCGGTCGCGCTCGACGCCCAGACCGTCGCCTCCGCGCTGACCCCTGCCGAGGCCAGGATCTCAGCACCGGACTCCGCGGCCTGCTGGGGACGTCCCGCGAAGAACGCCAGCACCCCGTGGACAGCGCTGGTGTGCCGACAAATCTCGTTGTCAGCCGCGTCCGCGGCTGCCTTGTGCAGCATGGCTTCGGCCTTCGCTACCTGGCCAAGACCGAAGAACAGGTTCAGAGCCCGCACTACGGCCAGGTGCGCCCGGTCCTCCGCCGAGGTGGCGAATGGCGCTGCCGCCGCTGCCACCTGCTCGGCTTGGTCAGGCTGGCCCTGCCAGCGCACCGCCTCTAGCAACGCCAGATGCGCCCGCATACCGTCCCGGCCGTCACTCCCGTCAATCGCCGCCTGCGCCATCCGAGCGGCATTGCCATGATCGAGCAGTGCGTTGGCGTGCACCGCGGCATCGGCCAGGAGGCTGGCGTGTGCCCCGGGCTGGTCGCTGTCCAGCAGCAGCATGCCGGCGCGCAGCAAGTCGTCCGGGCGCTTCCAGGGCAGGTGGGTATTGGCCAGCCGGCGACGCAGCCGGCAGGCATTGGCCTCCGGCAGCTGGTCGCGAACCACGGTGGCATAGATCGGGTGGGCCAACCACACTTCGGCCCGCCAGCCGCTGTTGACCACCGTCACCAGGCCGCGACGCTCCAGCACCGCGACTACCTCAGGGTTGATCAGGCTGGCTACCCGGCCAAGCCCCAGCGGCTCGTCGGTGGCCAATAACTCCAGTGCGGTCCGCTCGTCAGCGCCCAGCCCCCCCAGTTGGGCCCGGACGATTTCGCGCAGCCGGGGGGTGGGTTCCATCCGCCCCTCCCAGCGCCACACGTCCCCGCGCAACCGCAGAGCACCGGTCTCGCACCCGCCCTCCACCAGCTCCCGCAGGAAAAGGACGTTGCCCCGGGTGGCGCGCCACAACCGTTCAATCGTGCGGCTGTCCACCACCCCGCCGAGCACGCCGGTCACCAGCCGGTCCAGCTCCACTCGTGGCAGCTGTGCCAGCTCCAACCGATCAGCCAGACCGTTCTTCCACAGCGTCACCACCGGATCAGGAGCAGGCTCTCCGGTCCGCACGGTCAACACCACACACGCGGTGCGGGTCAAGGTGAGCTGGTGGAGCAACGTCACTGACAGTTCATCGAGCAGATGCGCGTCATCGATCCCGATGACCAACCGGTGGCCGTTGCCCTGCTCCGCAATTGCGGCGCCGGCGCGTTGCAACAGTGTCAACGGATCGGACACCGTCCCCACTGAGGGCAACAGGTGCGCCACAGCGCCCAGCGGGATCCCGGCCGCAGCACTCGTCCCCGCCGCCCACTGCGTCACCCGACCACCGCGCTTGGCGACCGCCAGCGCTTCCCGAGCCAGTCGCGTCTTGCCCACTCCAGCCGGGCCGGCAATGACCACGCTGCGTGATTCTCCACTGGTTAAACGCTCAGCGATAAACTGTAACTCTAAGTCACGCCCCGTGAGCGTCCACGGATCGGCCCTCATAACTGCCCCGACCAACGCGCTCGGTACTTCGCGCTGGTCGGGGGCACAGTTGATGGCATGGTGCGAACAGCCGACCGCCCCCAGCCCCTCTGACACATTGGCTACGCCCCCCCGCGTCGCGCCAATAGCTGACCAACTACCCCTTGCGGTCAGCATAAGCTAACGGTGACGAAATCGCCATGGGCGACACGTCAAGTAATGTGGATATTAGCGCGAGTGGGATCGTGAGATCCGTGCCCGGTAACAGCGTGTGCTCATTTGGTAACATTCCGTTCAGGTGTTTTTGAGCCTACGTGAACTAGGCTCGATCACGCAGCAATGACTCTCACTTGCTCACGGTGAATCCCGCACGATCGACGACATCCCCGACGTCTGGGAGTGAGTGACGTTCGGGTTACCCCGGTAACGTAACATCGACGCGCCTGCGGCCTGCGCGGCCAGCGTGTCGGTGACCGTCACGGTGGCCTGGCTGGCCCCGGACAGCGTCGCGTCAAGGTAACGGACAGTGAGATCCGCCAGCGGTAACCGGCTGGATCCCGAGGCATTGAAACGTAGCTCCTGGACATCGCCGGACAGCGTCAGGGTGCCGGCACCCGAGACGGTGGCCTGCACCCGACCGACTGCGACAGGGCCGGTGATTGCGCTGGTCCCGGCGATGCCCAGCTGGAGCGCGGGACTGGTCAGTGCCGGATCCAGCATTACCCGGCTGGCCCCCGTCGTGGCCAGCCGATCGAGCTGGCTCACCGCGACGTCGGCGGACAACGTTGCATTCCGGACGCTCATGCCCGGCTTGATCCCCAGGCGTAGCTGGCCACCGGTGACAGAGGCCTCGACGCGATCGATCAGGTTGTCATCCATCGTGACGGTGGCTTTTCCAGCGGCCTGTGGAGGGCGACCCGTCCGCAGGTGCACCACGAAATTGGCCCCCGTCACCACCGAGGTGACCCCAGCCAGATCGATCGTCCGCGTGGTCAGCCGGCCAGAACCGGCCACCGCGGCGGGATCGGAGAAACCGGATCCCCCGGCTCCTCCTATCCCATCGGCACCGTCGGCGCCATCACGGCCGTCAGCACCATTGCCACCATTGCCGCCATAGCCGTTGCCGCCCCAACCGCCATAGCCGTTGCCGCCGTTACCCCCGGTTCCCCCGGCACCATTGGCGTCGCCGCCATTGCCGCCGTAGCCATTTCCGCCGCTGTTACTGGTGCCGGGGCTGCCAGTGCCACCCGAACCGGGGGTACCACCGGCCGATGTGCCGAGGCAGCCCGCCAGCGACCCCACTGCGACCAGCATCGCCACCCCCCTACCAAGCCGGACGGTCCACCATCCCGTGCCACGATCGCGGCCACGTTCGGTGCCACCGTTTGGGTAGACCAGCACTTACAACCCTCCTGCGTTGACCGCCGCTGGCGTCCCCCGCCGTCGTAGCCACCGGAGCGGCCGCCGCGCCATCATTCCCAGCATCAGCGAAGACCCCACCCACGGTAGCAACAGCAGAACAATCTGCACGCCGCCCAGCGAAACCTCGGCCCAGTGGCTGGCCGATGCCGCTTCCCCCACTGCGTGGGTCAAAAAGACCAGCCGGTTCCACACCACTGGCAGTACCCGAGGGATCACGATCAGAAATCCGATCAACCAGTACCCTAGATACGGCACCACGATGAGCACCCACACGGTGATCATTCGACGGACCCACGGCTTGAGTTCCTGCACCCGAGGGTGGTTCGCCCGCCCGGGAATGATGCTCGCCAGTACGGGCCCCATCCGGCTGAACAGATCCGGAACCCCGATCAGGTCGCTGAGGATGTAATAGCCGTCCAGACGGATCATCGGCAGGAACTGCGTCGCGGTCTCGACATGCAGCGCCACGATGGCCACCAGCAGCCACGGTGCCCCGGTATACAGGTAGGCCACGCTCATCCCGGCGATGAACACCGCGTTGAAATACACACCGCCCAGATCAGTGCGTAGCCGTCCCACCCGGCCGAGCCGGTAGGAGTCGGTGACCGTGCTGTACAGCGCCGGCCACACCAGGTACAGCCCGAACCCCATCACCCCTGGTTTAGCGCCGCCGTACCGGCAGGCGGTGACATGCCCACACTCGTGAAACGCCGCCGAGGCCAGGATCAAACCTAACACCAGCAGGGTCAACGCCGGCTGGTAGACCAACGCGATCGCGCTGGGCACGATCCGTCCCAGACCGCCCTGGGCGATGATCAGCACATCCAGCCCGATGAAGCCGGCCAACGCAGCGAGGATCACCGGCGGCCAGAACATCGGACCGAAGACCCCAGCGATGCGCCACACCGTCGGCTCCTGGACAACCCCGACCCGGAACTTCAACGCCAACAACGGATCCGACTTCACCGCCATTTTCGGCGCCGCACCGGCCGGTCCTGTCTCCGGGTCTACCGCGCCAGGCTCATCCGCCACAATCCCGGCCGGGCGTAACCGGTTGTCCACCAGAAACGCTACCTGTTCGGCCTGCACCACCTTGCCGAACTCGGCGCTGAGTACGCCGGCAACCTGCACCTGGTCGCGATGACCATCCATGCTGGCTGCGAGCAGATACAGCAACCGGGGCAGCTGGATGACCTGCCCATCGGACCGACGGACTATGAACCGAGGCTCTTGAAATCCCGAGCCCTGGTACTCCCCGATCAGCTCGACCCCGTCAGCCAACCGCGGCACGGTGCCCACAGCCGATCCGGAATCAACCTCCACACGCTCAGTATCGATGACGCCCTCCCCGACTCGAGTCCCACTCCGCCGAATCGCGTCCCTCCGCCGAATCGAAACTTGGTCGAATCGAAACCTGCTCGAATCAAAGACCGCCGTCCCGAGACACGCCACGAATAGCATTACTTAATGTCACCCAGCCTACCGACGCTTAACGTCGCGGGCACGGCTGTCGCTACCCAGTTTCGCCAACGCCACTACGTAAGAACGGGCTCCGCTGCGGGGAGGGGCGGCCGTAACCTGGCCACCCCCCCACGCCCCCCGCACGCAACAGCCGCACTGCCGGTGGCATCGGCAATCAGCTGTAAGCAGCCCCGCCAGCACCGCCAGTTGCGCCGCCACCCTCGCCGCCGACACCGCTACCGGTGAGGTTGGTCTGGTCGCCGAGCACGTTGGCGTTGATGAGGTTGAGGCCGAGGCCGCCCCTGCCTACCCCACCGGGAGCACCCGCGCCGCCGTTGCCACCACGTCCGGGACCACCGGCGCTGAACAGCGACAACACGGTACGGGCCGGCAGCAGCTCCACGCGCTGTCCGTCAAGTTCGGCCAAGCTCAGTGCGTCAGACATAGATCCTCCTAGGAAAGGTGGGTCCCGTGGTCTCCAGATGACCCCAGGACTGCAAACACCGCATCGGTGGCAGTGCCGATTCGGCGCTACATACCTTGCCCACGGCGAGATCAATGTGGCAATCAGTAGCGGTACTTAACTCTTACGAGTGTTCTACTTAGGCTATCCGAGCTAACCGGGTACCTAGTGCCTCGGCGGATCTACGCAAGCGCTGGGACCGAAGTACCTATGGCGCAGCTCTCACAAATCAGGTTTCCGCAGGTAGTAGGCCCTATGATAGCTGGGAGGAGTGGGAGCGAGTCGACCACTCCTCCCAGCCTATGGCGCCGCCACGAATAGGTGACCACCTAGCAGCGCCAGCTCGACTCAGCTGCGGACGGCTCCACCAGTACCGCCGTCGCCGTTGCCGCCGGCGCCGCCGAAGCCGCCGCCTGCGTCGTTCGTCTGGTCACCGAACAAGTTGATGTTGAGAAGGTTGAGACCGAGGCCACCCCGGCCGACGCCGCCCGTGCCGCCCCCGCCGCCGTTGCCGCCACGGCCGCCGCCGTCACCGCCAGCGCTGAACATCGACATCACCGTACGAGCTGGCAGTAGCTCCACGTGCTGACCGTCGACCTCAGCAAAGCTCAATGCATCAGACATCTAAATCCTCCTAGGAAAGGTGATCCCGGCGAGCCGGGCACAAGTACCTGGTCGGTGGCAGTACCGATTTGGTAACTCATACACTGCCGCGCAGTAACGTTCGTGGCAATCAGTAGTCACACGTAACTCAACTAAGGGCACTACGTAGAACTGGCTACTATTGCGAATACGTAGGCGGCCGCACAGACTACGGAACATTGCCGACTGGGAGTACCTACGCCAGCGGGGCACCCACCCTCTCAGCCACCATCTATCGCCGATCAGATGACCACCCGACGGCGCCAACACGGTTCAGCTGTGGTTGTCGCCCCTGATCGCTACAAAGCTCAGTCCCTCAGACATCGATTCTCCTAGAAAAACGCGCCAGGAGTACGTGGGACTGGTCGCTGGACTCCCCTCAGCAAGGGTCGATCACGGTTTGTGTGCCAACGGCGACACATACTCTCGTGGTCGGCACACAAACCGCGATCTTCATGTCGCTGCGACCGCGCGCTGAGCGCCGTGGTCGCAAGTGCCGTTGCAGCAGGAGGCGTCATACCAGTGGGAGGGGTGGCCATGACCTGGCCACCCCTCCCACTAAACGGCGCGCCGCGATCAGCTGATCGCTAGTGGCGCCAACTCAGGTCAGCTTCCAACTTTTCCACCTGCACCGCCGTCGGCGGCACCGCCCGCGCCACCGACGCCGTCACCGGCACTGTTGGTCTGGTCACCGAAGAGGTTGATGTTCAAGAGGTTGATACCCAGGCCTCCCCGGCCGACGCCGCCAGTGCCACCGTGGCCGCCGTTGCCGCCCCGGCCGCCGCCCTCACCGGCACTGAACATCGACATCACGGTGCGGGCCGGCAGCAGCTCCACGTGCTGCCCATCGATCTCCGCAAAGCTCAACGCATCAGACATCAAATCCTCCTAGGAAAGGTGGTCCCAGAGATCCGGGACGATAATTGCTTCATCGGCGGCATTACCGATTCGGCAACACATACTCTGCCCCCGGTATGGTCACAGGGCAATCAGTAGTAACACCTAACTCGTCCCAGTGTGCTACCTATGCAACGGACCGCAGGCAGTGAACTTGTCTTTCGAATACGTAGTCAGCAACATTTCGCGCCGTACATTTCGTCGGCGCGTGTACGTACTGCCGAGCACAGCATGCCGGGAGGGGCAACCGGGCGGCCGCCCCTCCCCTAAACACCCACGCCGAAGCGATGGCGCTGCTGCGCTGGAACAAAATGGTCGACTCAGGACTCGGACTCGCCAGCACCACCGGTAGCGGGACCACCGTCGGCAGTGCCGCTGGCGGCACCGGCGCCGCCGGTGAGGTTGTTGTACACGTCGCCCTCGGTGTAGAACCAGCCACCGGTCAACTCCGCCTTGCCACTGCCCGCGCCGCCCGTGCCACTGGTGCCGCCGGCGCCGCCGTTGCCGGCGTCACCGCCCTTGGAGCCGCTGCCGGTGCTGAACATCGACAGGACGGTGCGGGCCGGCAGCAGCTCCACGTGCTGCCCATCGATCTCCGCAAAGCTCACTGCATCAGACATAAGTCCTCCTAGGAAAGGTAAGTCCCGGTGACCCGGGCACATGAAACCACCTCATCGGTGACAATTACCGATTCAGTACCACACACCCTGCCGAGAAGTAACGTCATGCGGCAATCGGTAGTCGCACGTAAATCCCTGGGTCGAGTACCTAGCAGCGGAGTCACTTTTCCAACACGTAGTCAGTGGAAATATTTTACCGAGATCGCGGGCATCGGTTACCAACGCCGCATCGCCGACTAGGACCCCCGGGGCCCGCCCGGGAAGGCCAACCTCGGGCCGGCGCCGAGTCAGCCGACCGGGATCGTGCGCAACAGATCGCACAATCCGTCGGCGTCGAGCAGGTCTGCGGGTTGCACCGTTCGGTTGTCACGGACATAGTGAAATGCCGCCCGCACCAGCCGCAGCGGCGCACCGACCAGCGCTGACCAGGCCAACCGGTAGGCGGCGAGTTGCACGCTCACAGCGCGCAGCGTGACCGCGTCGGGCACCGCCCCGGTCTTCCAGTCGACCACTGTCCAGCCACCGTCAGGATCGGCGAACACGGCATCCATCCGGCCACGCACGCCCACCCCGTCCATCACGGTTTCAAATGGCACCTCGACATCGTGGGGGCTACGTGCCGCCCACTCGCTGGACAGGAAAGCCGCTTGGAGCAAGCCGAGTTCGGCGTTCGGGGCGGCACCCTCATCGGCGGCGCCGGGCAACTCGTCGTGATCGATCAGTCGCGTGCAGTCGAACCGGCGTTCCAACCACGCATGAAAGGCGGTACCGCGGCGGGCCATCGGATTCGGTGGGAACGGCAGCGGCCTGCGCAGCCGCGCGGCCAGCGCCGACGAGTCCGCAGCGAGCTCCACAAGCTGGCTCACCGACAGGTGCGCGGGCAGCACGACGTGTTGCGCAGCGCGGCGGGCGTCCCGCTCGGCGAGCAGCACGTCGATCTCGCGCTGCCAACCCGCCGCACCGCCCCTGGGCGAGGGGCGATCGGCGGTTGCCAGCACCAGCGCATCGCGCACCAGCTGGGCGCCCTCGGCGACTGCCTCGCGCCGCGGGCCCAGCGGGTCGGCCGGCGTGGACTTGCGCCGCGGTTCGGTGTCCAGCGGGTTCGGCTCGCCCTCGGCGGGGGCCGCGGCCCAATGGTCGATCACACAGTGTTCGACGTCACGGATCTCCAACAGGAAGTCCGACGGCGACCGGGGCGTGCTGGTGCCCTCGCCCCAATGGTGGCTACTCACCAGCAGGATCTGCTCTGCCCGGGTAAGCGCGACATACATCAGCCGACGTTCCTCTGTCAGCCTGCGGGCGTCGAAGGCGGCCTCATGGTCCGCGACGGCCACGGCGACCTCCTTCTGGTCAGCTCCGGCGGGCAGCGCGAGATCGGGCAGATCTACCCGGTCGCCACGCAGCGTGACCGGCAGCTCGGTGACCGTCCGCAACCACGACGAGCTCTTCTTGGCTGCCGGGAACACCCCATCCACCAGATGTGGGACGGCCACCAGCTGCCATTCCAGACCTTTGGCCGCATGCACGGTCAGGACCTGCACGCGGTCGTGGGCGACCTCGACCTCGCCCGACTCCAGACCATCTTCGGCTTCCTCGGCGGTGGCCAGGTAGTCCAGCAGCGCGGGTAGGCCGGCCAGCGGGCTGGCCGCGGCGAAGTCCGCGACCACGCTGGCGAAGGCGTCCAAGTGGGCCCGGCCAGCGGGGCCGGGACGGGCCAACGACTCGATGTCGAGAAGTAGGGTCCGTTCGGCGTCGGCAACCAGATCGGTCAACGGCTGGGTGACGCGGTGTCGCAACGCCCGCAGCTCCACAGCCAGGGCGTGCAGCCGTTGGTAGCCCAGCTCGGAGTATCGGGCCGGATCGCCGGGCGAATCCAGCGCGTCTACCAGCCCCGCCTGGTCGACAGGTTCCCCAGGTAGCTCGCCGGGCATGGCAGCCAGCACCTGTTGCGGGGCGCTGCCCGCACTGCCGGTGTCCTGGCCCGGTGGGGTCCAGGGATCTATCGCCAGCTCTCGCGCACGACGCCACAGCGCGGCCAGATCCGCCGCGCCGAGGCGCCACCGCGCACCAGTCAGTAGCCGCGCCGCCGCGGTGCCGGCCAGCGGATCGACGAGCAACCGCAGCACGCTGACCAGGTCGCGGACCTCTGGCGCGTCCAGCAACCCGCCCAGGCCCACCACCTCGACGGCGACATCGCGGGCGCGTAACGCGGCGGCCAGCGCCGCCATGTCGGCGCGGCGGCGCACCAGCACCGCGGCGGTCGGTGGGGAGCCCCGGTCCGCTATCGCCGAGAACCAGCGGTCGGCGATGGCGTCGGCAACCCAGTTCACCTCGGCACGGACGTCGGGCAGCAACGCGCAACGGACCTCACCGGGTTCGGCACCGTCCCGGCAGCGCAACTCGCCGACGCGCACCGGCCGGCCGCGGAGCTCACCGGAGACCGCGTTGGCTACCGCGAGCACCTCTGGAGGGTTGCGGAAGCTGGTGAGCAGCCCGCGAGTGGCAGCGGGGGTCCCGTCGCCGCAGGGGAAGTCGGTGGTGAACCGAGGCAGGTTGGCGGCTGAGGCGCCGCGCCAGCCGTAGATCGACTGGCAAGGGTCGCCCACCGCGGTGACCGGGACCGCGCGCCCAGGTGTAGCGATGCTGCCGAACAACGACCGCAGCAACACCCGTTGGGCGTGCCCGGTGTCCTGATATTCGTCGAGCAGCACGGCGCCGAAGCGAACCCGCTCGATCGCGCCGACCTCCGGATGGTCACGCGCCAGCTTCGCCGCGATGCTCATCTGATCACCGAAGTCGAGCACGGCCTCGCGCCGCTTGAGCTCCGTGTAGCGCTCCACCAGCGGCAGAATCGCCAGCCGCGACTGCTGACTGCGCACCACCGACTTGAGATCGGCGCGCAGCGCCCCCCGCTGGCGTGCCGTCTGCGGCGCCGTGAGCAGTGCCGTCAGCAGCGCCTCGGTGGACTCCCGCAGCTGCTCCGGCTCGCACAAGTGCTCGGCAAGCTGCCCAGCCAGCCCGAGCAGCCAACCGGTGACCGTGTGCGGCACCTTCCCGTCGAGCTCCAGGTCCGGCTCCCAGCCGGCGGTCACCCGGTGCGCGAGCTGCCACGCGCCGGTCTCCGTGAGCAGCCGGGCCCCCGGGTCGGTCGGCAGCCGCAGCGCATGCTCAGCAACCAGCCGGCCAGCGTAGGCATGGTAGGTCAACACGGTGGCGTCGCCGGCCAGCACCGCGGCCCTACGCTGCCCGGTGGCGTCGAGTCGATCCAGCACCGCCGAACCGGCGAGCCGGCGCAGCCGGGTCCGGACCCGCTCGGCGAGCTGCTGCGCCGCCTTGCGGGTGAATGTCAGGCCGAGCACGCCCTCGGGGGTGGTGTACCCGTTGGCCACCAACCACACCACCCGGGCGGCCATCGTCTCGGTCTTACCGGATCCGGCGCCGGCGACCACGAGCGTGGGGCCGCTCGGGTCGGCGGCGATGACGGCGGCCTGCTCCGCGGTGGGGGGCGCGATGCCGAGTTCCGCAGCGAGCTCGGTGGGCCCGATGCAGCCGCCGGGACTGGTCGTCATCCCGTCACCTGCCGGCCGGCGTCCTGCAGCGGGCAGGCGATCTTCGCGGGACAGCGGGTGCAGTCACCGTTGTCGATAGCGACGAACTCCGGTCCCGCCGTGCGGCGGGCGGCCTCACGCACGACCCCGTGCCAGCGCGCCAGGGCGGGCGCGTCCAATGGCTGCTGGTTGCGCTGCACGGATGTGGCTGTGCGCGCGGAGACTTGGACGATGCGGGCCCCACCGGGTTCCGCAGACAGGCCGTGTCCGGCGAAGGCACCATGGGCAGCGGCAAGCTGGTAGATGGCCAACTGCGCGTGATCCTCCGCGGCCTCCTTGCTGATCGGGATCTTGCTGCTCTTCACATCGACGATCACGGGGCGGCCCTCACGGTCACATTCCAGCCGGTCCACTCGCCCGCGGAGCAGTACAGCTGTGTCGTCAGCAGGTTGGCCACCTGGGTCGTCAGCTGGGCCGCCAGCGGGTGGCAGCTCTACCTCGATCTCCTGCTCACAACCGACTTCGGTGAGCTCGCCCCGGCTCTCCCGCCACCAGAGGCGGAACATCGCGACCATTTGGCGCACCCGCTGCTGCTCGGCGCGGGAATACCACGGGGCACCCGCGTCAACGCCGGCCCAGGCGTGGCTCAGGGCCTGGTCGAGCTGCTCATCGGTGGCACCGGCCGCCGCCGCCTGGACCAACCTGTGCACCAGCGACCCGGTGATCGCAGGCAGGGTCCGGACGTCCTCGCCACCGTGACGGGTGAGCAGCCAGCGCAATGGGCAGCTCGAGACCAGCTCCACCAGCGATGGTGACACCCAGGCCGGCTCACCGGGCTCCCGCAGCGGAGCGTCACTTGACGGCAGCCCCAGCCCATACCAGGCATCGGGGTGCGCGCCAGGTACCCGAGCTTGCGCCAGCTGCGCCAAACCGGTCGCAGCGCTGCGCCGCCGCTCGCGGCTCTCGGCCGGATCGCAACATATCCGCCGCAGCTCGGCAACGAGTTCGGGAAGGATCAGACCCCGTTCCCGGGGGGCGACCGGTCGCTCGTGCATCGGTGTGTCGGCGCAGTCAATCTCGTCGAGGAACCGTGACGGCTGTTCGTCGTCCCCGCGCACCGCACTGACCAGCAACCGATGCCGGGCGCGGCTGGCTGCTACCAGCAGTAGCCGTCGTTCGTCGGCCAGTAGCGGTGCGGTACGCGACACCGTGGTGGCGTCGATGCCCGTGGTGACGTCGATCAGATGCTCCACGCCGAGCAGGGAACCGCGCAGCCGCAGGTCCGGCCAACTACCCTCCTGCACTCCAGGCACCGCGACGAGTGACCATTCACGGCCGGCCGCGGCATGCACGGTGAGCACGCTGACCGACTCGCCCTGTGGCGAACGCGCGGCCAGCGAGTCACCGGATATCTGCTGATCAGCGAGGTAGTCGCAGAAACCGAGCACGCCGGCTGGGCCGCCATCGGCGCCGGGTAGGCGATCGGCGTACCGGGCGGCGGCGTCGAACAACCCGACCACAGCGTCGAGATCCCGATCGGCCTGTAGCCCGGCCGTGCCGCCGCGGGCCGCGGTGGCGGCCCAGCGCTTCGCGAGCCCACTGGCCTGCCACACCTGCCACAGCACTTCCTCAGCGCTGTCCCCACGCGCAGCCGCCCTGGCCGCAGCGGTCAGCAGCTGCGCCAACCGTCTGGCCGGCGCAGCGGTGCGCTCGTCAAGACCATCCAGCGGGCTTCGGCTTCCCTCAGCTGACTCGGAGTCCGCCCGCAGCACGCCGATCAGTAGAGCGCCGCTGGTCCTCGTGCCCTCAACGGCGAGCTCACGATGCCGCAGCTCCCGGCGCAGCCGGCGCAACACCAGCGGGTCAGCCCCGCACAGCGGAGAGGTCAGCAGCGCAACCGCCGTCTCTTCGTCGAGGGCACCAGGGTGTACCGCGCAGCGCAACACCCACAGCATCGGCAGCACCGCACCCTGTCGGGCCACCGGCGCCTCCTCCCGCGGCGCCGCCACCGGCACGCCCGCCGCGAGCAGCGCCCGGCGAAGCACCGGCAGCGCCCGCCCGGTGGAGCGCACCACTACCGCCATATCCGACCAGGCCACCCCGTCCAGCAAGTGGGCACGGCGAAGCTGATTGGCCACCCAGGAAGCCTCGGTGGCGGCGGAGCCGAACAGTCGAACGGTGACGTCTCCATCGGGCTGCTGCCCGGGGGGGCCGTGCAGGCTGGCACGTGGGCCCGGCAGCCGGCCGGCGAGCCGGGATACCGCGGCCCGCACCGCCGGAGCCATCCGGTGGTCGGTGCACAGCCGGATGGCCGCGGACCCCACGCTGGTGAGCAGGGCAGGGTCCGCGCCGCGGAAGGAGAAGACCGTCTGGTCAGGATCGCCGAGCAGCAGCAGCTCATGCGCGCTGGCGCCGAGCCGGGACACCAAGGCGGCTTGCAACGGGTCGAGGTGCTGGGCATCGTCGACGATCAGGTGCCGCACCCGGTCGGATTCCCTGCGCATCACCTCGGCGTCGGTGTCAAGCACCAGCAGCGCGGCCGACACGAGCTCGGCGGCGTCCAGCGCAGGCGCGGTGGCTTGCGGGGCGGCGGTGCCCACCGACCCGCGTAGCAGCATGACCTGCTCGTAGCTGCGGAAGAAGCGTCCGGCGGCCACCCACTCGTCGCGCCCATGGGCGCGGCCCAGCGAGATGAGATCCTCCGGCGCCAGCCCGCGTTCCGCAGCGCGCATGAGCAGATCACGCAGCTCAGCGGCGAAGGCCGGCAGGCTCAGCGCCGGACGTAGCCGCGCCGGCCAGGCCCGACCGCCGGCCGCACGCTCGCCCGCGAGCAGTTCCCGGATCACCACGTCCTGATCGGGGCCGGACAGCAACCGGGGGGGCGGCAGATCATGCAGCGCCGCCTGCATGCGCAGCACGGCGAAGGCGTAGGAGTGCACGGTGCGCACCAGCGGTTCGCGCACGGTCGGCGTGACACCCTGCGCGACGAGCCGCTCCACGATGCGTTCCCGCAGGTCGGCTGCGGCCCGGCGGCTGGAGGTGAGCACCAGCACCCGCTCGGGATCCACCCCACGAAGCACCCGATCAGCGACGGTATGCGCGACGAGGGTGGTCTTGCCAGTGCCCGGGCCGCCCAGCACCCGCAGCGGCCCGCCAGGGTGTGCCAACACCCCGCGAGCGTCTGGACCCCACACGGCCGCCTGCGCCGCGGCGGTGACGGAACGAACCAAGGTGGCCACGGAGCGCATGCAACCACGCCCCCCCGACAGCCCGCGGTGCGGGAGTATGGCCGGCGATGGACGACGAGGATCTGGAACGAGTACGCGGTGTGGTGGCCGCTATCCCTTCGGGATCGGTACTCGCCTACGGGCAGGTCGCCGCGCGCGCCGGTCTCCCGGGCCGGGCCCGGCTGGTCGGGCGGATCCTCGCCGAGGACGGCCACGACCTGCCCTGGCACCGCGTCCTACGCGCCGACGGCACCCCCGCGCCACACCTCGCCGCCGAGCAACTGGCCCGGCTACGCGCCGAAGGCGTACTGGCCGAGGGAGGCCGGATCCCGATGCACCGCTACCGCGCTAATCATTAACCGGACACACTCCTGCGCCGTGCCGCCGCTTCCGTCTTCGGTGAACTCAGCACCAGAGTCGTCGCAACCCGGCCGAACAGCTCTGCTGTTGAGTTCGGGAAGCGGGGAGTAGCGCGGCAGCGGCGTTTTCGTCCGATTCTTTTCGGAAGTGACGCCGGGGGAAGGACCGCATTCCCACCGCGCTGATCGCCATGGTCGACCTGCAGGATTGATCACGGTGTGACGTAACCGGCGTGTTACGGTATGCGAACGGCCAGGAAAACTACGGTTACTGCTGCGTGACACACGTCATTCGCTGGGCCTCAACGACCCGGAGAACAGAGCTATAATGCCAGCTCAGAGCACTGCGAGGACCACTTTCGGTCGGCGCAGCGCATGAAGGTCATGTTACTTAAAGCGCACCGTCATCGCGACGGCGACGTGAGCAGGAAGCGCCTTGCTTGAAGGCCAGGAAACCACCGTCTAGGGTGAGTGGGCTAGCCCCTGAACCTGAATATCAGCCGAAGAGGTGGCGTCCGTGCCTAATATCCGCGACGAAAGCTCGAGCGTTGGGATGGACACCGACTTCGCCGATTCGTTGCTGCGCATGGGTAGGCATTTCCAGCGCGGCGAGGCCTCAGCCGATCTACGCACGGTACACCAGATCGGTGGCCGGTCGGCTGACGTTTTCTACCGGGATCGTTGGGCCTACGACAAAGTGGTTCGGTCGACGCACGGGGTGAATTGCACCGGCTCATGCTCGTGGAAGATCTACGTCAAGGACGGGATCATCACGTGGGAGGCGCAGCAGACCGACTACCCGTCGATCGGGCCGGACAAGCCCGAGTATGAACCCCGCGGCTGCCCGCGGGGGGCGTCGTTCTCCTGGTACACCTATTCACCCGCGAGGGTGCGTTACCCGTATGTGCGCGGCACGCTGCTGGAGCTGTACCGCGAGGCCAAGCAGCGGCTCAAGGATCCGGTGCTGGCCTGGGCCGATATTGTCGACGACCCGGAGAAGGCCCGCCGGTACAAGGCGGCACGCGGCATGGGCGGGTTCGTGCGGGCCGAGTGGTGGGAGGCCACCGAGATCGCCGCTGCGGCGCACGTGCACACGATCAAACGCTACGGTCCCGACCGGGTCGCCGGGTTCTCCCCGATCCCGGCGATGTCCATGGTCAGCCACGCCGCCGGCGCTCGATTCATCTCGCTCATCGGCGGGGCGATGCTGTCGTTCTACGACTGGTACGCCGATCTCCCAGTGGCCTCGCCGCAGGTGTTCGGCGACCAGACCGACGTGCCCGAGTCCGCCGACTGGTTCGACGCGGGCTACCTGATCATGTGGGGTTCTAACGTCCCGGTCACCCGCACCCCGGACGCGCACTACATGACTGAGGCCCGATACCGCGGTCAAAAAGTTGTGGTCGTCTCTCCGGACTATGGCGACCACACGAAGTTCGCCGACGAGTGGTTGCCGGCGCGGCCCGGAACCGACGCCGCGCTGGCGATGTCGATGGGGCACGTGATCCTCAAAGAGTTCTTCGTCGACAGGCAGACGCCGCGATTCACCGACTACGTCAAGCGCTTCACCGATCTGCCCTTCCTGGTCGCCCTCGACGAGCGAGACGGCGCGTACGTTCCCGGCAAGTTCCTCACCGCAGCCGACCTGGGCGATGCCGGCGAAGGTGCCGAGTCCAAGACCGTGTTACTCGACGCGGCCACCGGCCAGCCGGTAGTCCCGAACGGTTCGCTGGGCCACCGGTTCACCCGCTCCGGGGAAGGTCGCTGGAACCTCGACCTGCGCAGCGTGGACCCGCTGCTGAGCGCGTACGGCAGCGAGCACACCGTCGAAGTTGATTTTCCCCGGTTCGACACCGCTGAACCAGGGGTGCTGCGCCGGGGAGTGCCGGCTCGGACCGTTGCCGGCAAGCTGGTCACCACGGTGTTCGACCTGCTGCTGGCCCAGTATGGGGTGCACCGGCCGGGCCTGCCAGGCAGTTGGCCCACTGGCTACGACGATGCCGAGCAGCCCTACACCCCGGCCTGGCAGGAGCCGATCACCGGGGTGCCGGCGGCCGCGGCCGAGCGCATCGGCCGGGAGTTCGCCGACAACGCCGAGCGCTCCGGCGGCCGGTCGATGATCCTGATGGGTGCGGGCACCAACCACTGGTTTCACTCCGACCAGACCTACCGGTCGTTCCTGGCGCTGGTGATGCTCACCGGCTGCCAGGGCGTCAACGGCGGTGGCTGGGCGCACTACGTCGGTCAGGAGAAGTGCCGACCGATCACCGGCTGGTCGACGCTGGCCTTCGGCCTGGACTGGCAGCGCCCGCCACGGCAGATGCAGGGCACCATCTACTGGTACCTGGCCACCGACCAGTGGCGTTACGACCCGTTCACTTCTGACGTGATGGCCTCACCGCTGGCGAAGGGGCGCTTCGCGGGGCGCACCGCGGCGGACAACATCGCGCTGGCCACCCGGCTGGGTTGGATGCCCAGCTACCCGACGTTCAACCGCAACCCGCTGGATCTGGCCGACGAGGCGCAGCGCCTGGGCAAGGACGCCGCCGAGCATGTCGTCGACGGGCTGTCAACCGGGCACCTGCGGTTCGCCTGCGAGGACCCGGACGCTCCGGAGAACTTCCCGCGATGCCTGACGGTGTGGCGGGCCAACCTGCTCGGCTCCTCAGCCAAGGGCAACGAGTACTTCCTGCGCCACCTGCTGGGCACCGACTCCGCTCTGCGCGCCTCCGACCGTGACGGGGTGCGCCCGGTCGAGGTCACCTGGCGAGACGAGGCCCCAGCCGGCAAGCTCGACCTGCTGATGTCGTTGGACTTCCGGATGACCAGCACCACGCTGTTCTCCGACATCGTGTTGCCCGCTGCCACCTGGTATGAGAAGCACGACTTATCCAGCACTGACATGCACCCCTTCGTGCACGCCTTCTCCCCGGCGATCTCCCCGCAGTGGGAGACCAA
>QHBZ01000151.1:35125-35487 GCA_003244055.1 Pseudonocardiales bacterium
GACATCGTGGCCGTCCCCCTGCAGCACGACACCGCCGACGCCACCGCGCAGCCCGGCGGCCGGGTGCTGGATTGGAAAGCCGGCGAGTGCGAGCCGATACCCGGCAAGACCATGCCGCGGATCGTCGTGGTGGAACGTGACTACCCGGCGATCGGCGAGAAGATGGCCGCGCTCGGTCCGATGGTCGAACGGGTCGGCCTGACCACCAAGGGCGTCACCACCCACCCGGACGCCGAGGTCGCCTACCTCAGGGCGGTCAATGGCGCGGTCATCTCCGGGCGTGCCGCCGGGCGGCCGTCGCTGGCCAAGGACACCCACGCCTGCGAGGCCATCCTGGCGCTGTCGGGCACCACGAACGGGCG
>QHBZ01000152.1 GCA_003244055.1 Pseudonocardiales bacterium
TTAGCCGGTGGATCCAGGCTCAGGACGAGCTGGCCGGGCGCACCGGCGTGAGCAGATATCAGCTGTGCCGCTGGGAGAAAGGCGCCCGCGAGCCAACCCTGGAAATGGTGCGTCGGATACTGGACGAGTTCGACTTGGCGGTCACCTTTGCGGTGGAGCCGAATACCGCTGCTCTTGACGAGCGGCTGGAACCCGGCGCGGATCCGATAGGACTGGACGCCTGGCTGCTGGCGAACCGGGTGATATGGCCCGCGCTGGCGGTGCGGGTACCGATGGTCGTCGGCGGTGAGTTCGCGGCGGGTCTACAAGGTGTCCCGATCGAGAATCCTGAGATGGTGGTGTACCTGCGGCTGACCGACCTCAAGGCATTCCATCGGGTGGTGCGGGCCGCCCGATGCTCGCTGGGCGTGTTCGAGTCATCCTTGGATCCGCTCGACCCCGATGAGATCACCGTCGGTAGCGAGCTTGCGGTGGTTGCGATAGTGGGCACGATCCGGGTCCTGTTGGTCGACGAGCTCCCGGTGGCGAGGGTGATCAGCGTCGAGCGCCGGTTCATCGAGGACAAGACCCCGATCGACGTGCCGGTTGTCCCGCTGGTGGTGTTGCGAGAGTCCGGGATACTCGGGACGGCCGCGGCAGCGCTGGCGGCCCGGCTGCTGGCGCGGGCGACCGGTTAGGGTCGGTGATCGTGAGTACCGGCATGATCGATCCCGATTTCCTCGCCCTGCCGTTACGGCCGGTTGCCGACGCCGCCCTGACGCGGGCGCGTGAGCTGGGTGCCGAGCACGCTGACGTCCGCATCGAGCGGACCACCCAGCAGATGATCCGGCTGCGCGACGGAACTGTCGCGATGGCGCAGGACTCGACCAGCGTCGGGCTGGCCGTCCGGGTGATCGTCGAAGGCACCTGGGGTTTCGCCTCGCACCTTGAGCTGACCTCGCAGTCCGCCATGGCCACTGCGCAGCGGGCGGTCGAGGTGGCTCGGACGCTACGCCCGCTCAATGCCGAGCGGGTGGAACTGGCGGCGGAGCCGGTACACGCCGACGCGGTGTGGGTGGGCGACCACGAGATCGACCCGTTCACTGTGCCGCTGGGCGAGAAGGTGGCGCTGCTGTCGGAGTGGTCGCGCCGGTTGCTCGCCGCTGACGGGGTCGAGCACACGGAAGTAACGTTCAGGGCGGCGAAGGAGACCAAGTTCTACGCCGACTCCGCCGGTACCAGCACCACCCAGCAGCGGGTACGGATGCACCCGGCGCTCACCGCGATCGCGGTGGACCGGGCGTCCGGATCGTTCGAAAGCATGAGGACTTGCGCGCCACCCACCGCCCGCGGTTGGGAGTACCTGGCCGGCAACACCCACTGGGACTGGGACGGTGAGCTGGCGCAGATCCCGGAGTGGCTGGCCGAGAAGGTCAAGGCGCCCAGCGTGCAGGCCGGCCGTTACGACCTGGTGATCGACCCGACCAACCTGTGGCTGACGATCCACGAGTCGGTGGGGCACGCCACCGAGTACGACCGGGCGATCGGCTACGAGGCTGCCTATGCCGGATCCTCCTTCGCCACCCCGGACAAGCTCGGCACGCTGCGCTACGGCACTCCGATCATGCACGTCACCGGGGACCGCACCCAGACGCTGGGGCTGGCGACGATCGGCTACGACGACGACGGCGTCGCCACCTCGAAGTGGGATCTGGTGGCCGGCGGGACGCTGGTCGGGTACCAGACCGATCGGGTCTTCGCCCGCCGGCTGGGGCTGGAACGCTCGGCGGCCTGCGCCTACGCCGACTCGCCTCACCACATGCCAATCCAGCGAATGGCCAACGTGTCGCTGCAGCCCGATCCCGATACCGATACCGCGACAACGGAGCTGATCTCCGGAGTGCAACGCGGCATCTACATCGTCGGCGACCGTTCCTGGTCGATCGACATGCAGCGGTACAACTTCCAGTTCACTGGGCAGCGGTTCTACCGCATCGAGGGCGGCGTCCTGGCTGGGCAGCTCCGCGACGTGGCCTACCAGGCCACCACCACCGATTTCTGGGGTGCGATGGAGGCAGTCGGTGGTCCCTCGACATGGGCACTCGGTGGAGCACTGAACTGCGGCAAGGCTCAGCCTGGTCAGGTCGCGGCGGTCAGCCACGGATGCCCGTCGGCGCTGTTCCGCGGCATCAATGTGCTCAATTCCCGCGAGGAGGCCGGCCAGTGATCCGTCCTGACGAGCTGACCGCGACCGCGCTGGCCGTGTCGAAGGCTGACGGCTGCATCGTGGCGCTCACCGACACCAGCGAGGTCAACCTGCGCTGGGCGAACAGCACGATGACCACCAATGGGCACACCACCACCCGCTCGTTCGCCGTGATCTCGGTTGTCGGCGACTCGGTCGGTGTGGTCAGCGGCAACGGTGTCGACCTCGAAGAGGTGCGCGCTGTGGTTGCGGCCAGTGAGGACGCTGCCCGGCAGTCCGGACCGAGCCGGGACGCCGCGGCACTGCTGGACGGTGCGGTTGACGACGACTTCGACGCGCTGGCGGCGGCCACTGAAATCGGGGTGTTCGCCCGTCTGACCGATCAGCTGGCTGCAGCGTTTCGCGGCGGTAGCCGGGTTGCCGGCTCGGCCGGTGGCAAGGAGTTGCTCTACGGATTCGCCGAGCACCGCCTGGAGACCACCTGGTTGGCGTCCTCGACCGGGCTACGCCGCCGCTGGGTGCAACCCACCGGCACCGTGGAGCTCAACGGCAAGGTCGCCGGCGACCTAGCCCGAAGCGCCTGGGCCGGCTCCTACACGGCTGATTTCACCGATCTGGATTTCACCGCGCTGGCCGCCGAGGTGCACCGGCGGCTGAGCTGGTCGGGCCGGCGGGCGGAGCTGCCCGCAGGTCGGTACGAGACCATCCTGCCGCCCTCGGCGGTCGCCGATCTGATGCTGTACATGGCCGAGTCGATGGACGGCCGGCCGGCGCACGAGGGGCGCTCACCCTTCGCGGCACCCGGCGACCGGCCGGGCGGCACCCGGCTGGGTGAGCGGTTGACCGACCTGCCACTCACGCTGTGCAGCGATCCCGCCGCGCCGGGCCTGCAGACCACACCATTCCTCGCGACCACCGCTTCAGGCGACTCGGTAAGCGTCTTCGACAACGGCATGCCGATGCACCGGGTGGACTGGCTGCGCGATGGCACGGTCAGCGCGCTGGCTTACCCTCGGGCGGCCGCCGAGGAGCTGGGTGGGCAATTCACCCCGCCGCCGGAGAACCTGGTGCTGGCCGGGGGCTCGGCGGCGTCGACCGACGACCTGGTGGCCCGCACCGAGCGCGGGTTGCTGCTGACCTGCCTGTGGTACATCCGCGAAGTCGATCCGGTGTCGTTGCTACTCACCGGGCTGACCCGGGACGGGGTATACCTCATTGAGGATGGTCAGGTGGTGGCCCAAGTGAACAATTTCCGGTTCAACGAGAGCCCGATCGACATGCTCCGGCGGGTCACCGAAGTCGGCGCTACTGAGCGGACCCTGTGCCGGGAGTGGAAGGACTGGTTCTCCCGCACCGCGATGCCCCCCATCCGGGTGCCGGATTTCAACATGTCGTCGGTGAGCCCCGCCAGTTAGCACCTTCGGTATCCCGTGTAGCACCTTGGATATACCATCTAGCACCTGAGATATCCCATCTAGCACCTTGGATATCACAGTGCAATGTACTGAACCGATTCTGGGAGGGTGAGCGATCTCTCAAGCGCGAGCTCTGCACTGGGTGGTCACCTGGGGTTAACCTCGATGCCATCCGGTAGGAGGTGAGCAGTGACTGCAGCGACCATTCCGGGCCTGGATGATGCCCCGATAAGCCACGCACGGTTGTGCGACTGGGTGCGCGATATGGCAGAGCTCACTAATCCCGAGCGCGTCGAGTGGTGCGACGGATCAGAGCAGGAGTGGGAGCGGCTCACCAACCAGCTGGTCAACGCCGATACGTTGCGCCGGCTGGACCGCAAACCGAACTCGTTCTGGGCCGTCTCGGACCCCTCCGACGTGGCCCGGGTGGAAGAGCGCACCTTCATCTGCTCGCAAGCTGAGCGGGACTGCGGACCCACCAACAACTGGATGCACCCGGACGACATGAAATCGATCATGACCGGGCTTTACCGAGGGTGCATGCGCGGTCGAACCATGTACGTGGTGCCCTTCTGCATGGGCCCGCTGGGGGACCCGCAACCCAAAGTGGGTGTCGAGATCACCGATTCCCCCTACGTGGTGTGCTCAATGAAGATCATGACCCGGATGGGCGACGCGGCGCTGCGCAAGTTCACCGCGCCCGACGGCAGCGACGCGGACTTCGTGAAATGCCTG
The DNA here is from genome assembly GCA_003244055.1 of Pseudonocardiales bacterium. Classification (GTDB taxonomy): domain Bacteria; phylum Actinomycetota; class Actinomycetes; order Mycobacteriales; family Pseudonocardiaceae. The sequence goes on from QHBZ01000152.1 coordinate 4,336, forward strand.
CACTCGGTGGGTCATCCGCTGGCACCCGGCGAGGCTGATGTGCCATGGCCGTGCGACGACACCAAGTACGTCAGCCACTTCCCCGACGAACGGCTGATCTGGAGCTACGGCTCCGGCTACGGCGGCAACGCGTTGCTGGGCAAGAAGTGCTACGCATTGCGGATCGCCTCGGCGATGGCCCGTGACGAGGGCTGGCTCGCCGAACACATGCTGATCCTCAAGCTGACCAACCCGCAGGGAGTGGCGCACTACATCGCGGCCGCGTTCCCATCCGGTTGCGGCAAGACCAACATGGCGATGCTCGCACCGACCATCCCGGGCTGGAAGGCCGAGACTCTGGGTGACGACATCGCTTGGATGCGCTTCGGTGCCGACGGCAGGCTCTACGCGGTGAACCCGGAGAACGGGTTCTTCGGAGTGGCGCCGAACACCAGCTGGCAGACCAACCCCAACGCCATGCGCACCCTGGACTACGGCAACTCCATCTTCACCAACGTCGGGCTCACCGACGACGGTGACGTCTGGTGGGAGGGCATGGAGGACGGGCCAGCGCACGCCACCTCGTGGACCAAGCAGGACTGGACGCCCGACGACGGCGCCGCCGGGGCGCGCTGCGCGCACCCGAATTCCCGGTACTGCACGCCGATGGCGCAGTGCCCGATGCTCGCGGCTGAGTGGGACGATCCGGACGGCGTGCCGATCTCGGCGATCCTGTTCGGCGGACGCCGGGCCGGCACCATCCCTCTGGTCAACGAGGCTTTCGACTGGCAGCACGGGGTGTTCCTGGGCGCCACACTGTCCAGCGAGAAGACCGCGGCCGCGGCCGGCCCGCTCGGTGAGGTGCGCCGCGACCCGATGGCGATGCTGCCGTTCATCGGCTACCACGCCGGTGACTACTTCCAGCACTGGATCGACACCGGCAAGGGCGCCGACGCCAGCAAGCTCCCCAAGATCTTCTACGTGAACTGGTTCCGCCGCGGCGATGACCAGCGTTTCCTGTGGCCAGGTTTCCGGGAGAACAGCCGGGTGCTCAAGTGGATCATCGAGCGGATCGAGGGTCGGGCCGCAGCGGTGGACACCCCCATCGGGCGGGTGCCCACAGCGGATCAGCTCGACCTGTCCGGCCTGGACGTCCCGATCGACGACGTCGCCGCCGCGCTCACGGTGGACATCGATGAGTGGCGCGCCGAGATCCCCTTCATCGAGCAGTGGTTCACCAAGATCGGCGACCCGCTCCCCACCGCCCTACACGACGAGCTCTCCTCCCTCAAGCACCGCCTCTGACCCGCATTCAGCAGGCTCAGCGGGGTTATCCGGCCTCGTTTTACCCCGCTGAGCCCGCATACTGTCCGGATGTGGTGGAAGGTGTTGCTCCTGGTGCCGCTGTCGGTGTTGGTGACGCCGCTGTACAACAGCGACGAGCCTCGGGTGTTGGGGTTCCCGTTGTTCTACTGGGTGCAGTTCCTGTTCATCCCGGTCGGGGTGATCTGCGTGGCGGTCGTCTACTACAAGACCCCGGACCACAAGGCGGGTGACCGGCGATGACCCTGCGCTGGACCGAACTGGTCGTCTTCGTGGTGCTGTTCTTGCTCGTCACGGGGCTGGGCTTCTACGCCGCCCGGTGGCAGCGCGGCGGCACCCTCGATCACCTCGATGAGTGGGGCCTGGGCGGTCGCAAGTTCGGCTCGTGGGTCACCTGGTTCCTCATCGGTGGTGATCTCTACACCGCGTACACCTTCGTCGCGGTGCCGGCGCTGATCTTCGGTGCCGGCGCGATGGGGTTCTTCGCGTTGCCCTACACCGTTATCGTCTACCCGCTGGTGCTCCTGCCGCTGGTCCGGCTGTGGTCGGTGTCGCGGGTACACGGCTACGTCACCCCGGCGGACTTCGTGCAGGGCCGTTACGGATCGGCGCCGCTGGCGCTGCTGGTGGCGGTCACCGGCATCGTCGCCACGATGCCCTACATCGCCCTACAACTGGCCGGGCTGGAGGCGGTGCTGCGCACGATGGGTCTCAACGGGGGCGGGTTGGCCGGGCATGCCCCACTGTTCATCGCCTTCGTGATCCTTGCCCTCTACACCTACCAGTCCGGCCTGCGGGCCCCAGCGCTGATCGCCTTCGTCAAGGACGGGCTGATCTACCTGGTGATCATCGCCGCGGTGATCATCTTGCCGGCGAAGCTCGGCGGCTGGGGCGCCATCTTCGACGCCGCGAATGCGAAGTTCACCGCCACGAAAACGCCTAGCGACGGCATCCTGCTGGGTGCCAACAACCAGTTGCAGTACATCACCCTGGCGCTGGGCTCGGCGCTGGCGCTGTTTCTGTACCCGCATGCGATCACCGGTGCACTGGCCTCCCGTAGCCGGGGCGTGATCAAACGGAACATGGTGGCGCTGCCGGCGTATTCGTTTGTATTAGGACTGATCGCACTACTGGGTTATGCCGCGATCGCCGCGCACACAAAGCCGATCGTCAATGCGGCCACCGGTCGGGCGGACTCCAATACCGTTGTCCCGATGTTGTTCGAGGGGCAGTTTCCCTCCTGGTTCGCCGGGCTCGCATTCGCGGCCATCGGGATCGGCGCGCTGGTGCCGGCGGCGATCATGTCGATCGCGGCGGCGAATCTATGGACCCGGAACATCTACAAGGCATACCTGCACCGTGATGCCACCACCGAACAGGAGTGCCGGCAGGCCAAAATCGCCTCGCTGGTGGTGAAGTTCGGTGCGGTGGCGTTGATCGTGTTGATCGACCCGCAGTACTCCATCGATCTGCAGCTGATCGGTGGCGTGATCATTCTGCAGACGTTGCCCATGGTGGCGATCGCGCTCTATACCCGCTGGTTCCACATCTGGGGCCTGGTCGCCGGCTGGATCGTCGGTATGGGCTGGGGCTTGACACTGCTCTACGGGATCCCCAACCCGGCCAGCGGCAAGCAACACTTCGGCGGGTCAGCGATGGCGCTGAACAAGTTGTCGATCCTCGGCTGGCAGCCCTTCGCGGGTTCGCCGACGCAGATCTACGTCGGGTTCGTCGCGCTCATCGGCAATCTTGTGATAGCCGTGCTGGTGACGGTGGTATTGCGCCGGCTGCGGGTCTTCAACGGTACCGACGAGACAAACCCGACCGACTACGAGCAAGACGAGGGCTCCCCGCGTCTCAAGCCGGTCGCTGGCATACTGCGCTGACCTGTCTGGCGCTGACCTGTCTGGCGGGGGCGTGGCTGGCGGGGGCGTGGCTGGCGGGGGCGTGGCTGGCGGGGCGAGGCGGGGTGTGTGGTGCTTGCGGCATACTGCGCGAGCTATGAGCGTCCGAACCGGTGTCGCACTCGCCAGCATCGTCGTCCTGGGAATGTTCGGTGTCGCTTGCTCGGGGCCGGCCAGGCCGACCGAACCCAGCTTGCCAAGCTCGACTGTGCAGCACCCGGACGTGCAGCCGCCGGACGTGCAGACCCCGGAGCTGAGCCCGACGCCGACCTCCACGCCCGCCGAGGCGCCCGGGGCGAGTTGGTTGCGGCTGTCGCCCCAGCAGGGCGCTCCGGGTTCGACCGTCTCCCTCGACGTGGCATGCCTGGATAACCTCGGCGTAGTGCACTCACCGGTGCTCGACATCGGTGCGTTGAGGGGCAACCCCGAGGGCCACCAACCATGGCGCCTGTTCGGTACCGCCACCGTCCGCTCGAATGCGGTTGCGGGTCAGTACCAGATCTCCACGATCTGCGGCGCCAACGAATTGTCCACAGGGTTCACCGTTATAACAACACCGTCGCGGTAGCCGAGACCGCTCCGGCGAGGGAGGATAATCGTCCCGGGGACGGAGGTGGCGCCGATGTTCACCGATCGTGCCGACGCGGGGCGGCAGCTGGGCCAGCGGTTGCGGCGGCTCCGGGCCTGCGAGACGGGGTCCGGCGGGAGCTCAGTGGTGGTCCTGGGCCTGCCGCGCGGCGGGGTTCAGGTCGCGGCCGAGGTGGCAGCGGCGCTCGGCGCCCCACTGGACGTGATCGTGGTGCGCAAGCTCGGTGTGCCTGCGGAGCCTGAGCTGGCGATGGGTGCCATCGGGGAGGACGGTGTCCGCATTCTGCTGCGCGAGACGGTCCAGCGCGCAGGTATCACCCCAGCCGCGCTCGCCGAGGTGGAACTCCGGGAGCGAGCTGAGCTGGCGCGGCGGGCCGAGCGGTTCCGCGGTGACCGACCCCGCGTCCCGCTGGCCGGGCGGACGGCCGTCGTGGTCGACGATGGCATCGCGACCGGGTCTACTGCGCGCGCGGCCTGCCAGGTGGTCCGAGCTCAGGGTGCGGCGCATATCGTGGTCGCGGTCCCGGTGGCCCCGTCGGGTTGGGTCCGCGGAATGCGCGATACCGCTGATGAGCTGATCGCCCTGCTCACTCCCGCGAAGCTGCAGGCGATAGGTGCGTGGTACACCGATTTCTCCCAAACCACTGACGAGCAGGTCGTCGCCTGCTTGCGCCCGCCGACGCATTCAACGGACTCGGCGGGCTTATCGGGGTCGCAAAACAAGTCGACTAAGCCGGATGAATGCGTGAAGTGACATCGAAGATAGCGGGTTCGTCGGTTTCGGTTCCGACGACCACGGTCCGGTTCTGGTCACCTGTTCATTATCATCCTGGTGTTGTTGCAGTCGGTGTGCTCAGCGTCATTCTTGGTTGGTGGATGGGCTGGCACCTCTGACGGCGATCACGGGCCGCGCGACAGCCGCCCGGCGGCGGTTACGGTGTCGCTATGACAGCCACCACGATCCGGCTCACCCAGTACGCGCACGG
>QHBZ01000153.1 GCA_003244055.1 Pseudonocardiales bacterium
CCGCCCTCTGCGCACTACCCGCCGACATCCCCATTCCCGTCACCCCCCTCAGCGCCGCCGTCCACCGGCCGGTCCAGGGGGACCTCGCGGACCGGCCGGTGGATGGCGGCGCCATCACCGAGACCTCGGCGCTATCCGCCGGATCCGAACGCCCGGCGTTCACCCCAGCGGAGGCTCCCCAGCGGCCATCCCTGACGGCCCTGCCGCTGGACGTTGAAGCCGCTGCGCTGCAGTGGCGCAAAGCCAGGACCCGACGGGTGAAACACGTTGCCCTCGCCGGGGCCCTCGCTGTGTTCACCGTCGCGGGCGTGGCATCAGTCCCGTTCCTGACCTCCCGCACGGGTCCTATCCCGCCAGCGGACGCCGGAACCTCGACGCCCGGCACGCCGGCGCCGCCCGGTGCCCCGCCGCTCGGCGTTCCGCCACCCGGTGCCACCAGTCCAGCGCCGGATGCCGGAACGAACAGCGACAACGACTCGAACAGCGGGGGATCGAGCGGACCTGTCCGTGCGGCGCCGCGTGCCGCACCGAACAAGCCGGCCGGCGCCGTAGCCAGGCCGGGTCCCCCCGCGGCTCCCGCTACCGCACCGCCGCCGAGCTGGGTCACCACATACACCTGGACCAGCACCTGGTCCAGCCCACCTCCTTCCCCGACCACCACAGAGCCGCCGCCCCCGCCACGTCCTACTACTACGACAACCACGGAGTCCTCGCTGCCCACGACCACCAAGGCCATCCCGACCACCACTCCCCGCCGGCGTCAAGGGCAGGCTGGATGAACCAGGCAACGGCTCGCCACCATCCGAGGCACTACGGCGCAGAGGTCTCCTTGGCTGGGTTGGAGCCGGCGCAGACGTTGTACAAGGCGGTCTGCGCCGACCCATCGGCGCCACTGGCGGTGTGCATCGTCGGGCCCGGAGGATGTGGAAAGAGCGCGCTGCTAGCGGCGCTGCGTGAGGCCTACCTTGCGGCCGGGGTAAGCGTCGTCGGAACCGGCGCGGTTCCCATCGAACTCAAGCCGTCCTCGGATGTGGCCATGCTGGTCGACGACGCCCATCAGCTCGACGGCCCCGGCCTTGAGCGGCTGCGCCGTCTGGCGGTGACCGGCGACGTGCGGCTCGTCGTCGCCTACCGGCCCTGGCCGAGGAAGCCGGAACTCGACGGGCTCGAGGATGCTGTGCGCGGTCACCATGCGCCGGTGTTGTTGGATCGGCTGGATCGTCGTGGCATCCAGATCCGCTGCGCTGCGCGGCTCAGCGGCGCATTGTCCGCATCTGCCGTCGACCTGCTCTGCGAGCAGACCGACGGGGTTCCGATGCTGATCGACTGGGTGGTCGACTCGCTCCCGATCGGCGGCAGGCTCGACGGCGACCGTCCAGCGCTGCCGCCGGGCGTCGTCGACCGCGTCCGGCACGGACTGGACCGGCTGGCCCCCCAGCTCCGTGGGTTGCTGCTGGCGGTGGGTCTCGGCGCGGCCCCGGACCCGGAGATCCTGGCCGAGGTGCTGGTGCTGGATCCGGCTGTCGTTGTCGACCTGTTGTCGATGGCGCAGGCGGCCGGCTTGTTGCGCAGCGATGGCCAGGTGATCCCGCTGGCGCGGCGAGCCATTGTGGCTGCTGCCGCGCCCGGCACCAGGCGGGTGGTTCAGCGGCTGGCGCTCGCTGCTCACCTCGGAAGTGGCCGGCCGGTGCTCAGCCTGGCCCACCAGTTGGTCGATGCGGGTGCCCGAGGGAACGATCTCGCGGCCGTCTTCGAGGCGGCTGGCGACGCCGCCATGTCCGAACCGTCCGGGTCCGGCGCCGCGGCGCAGGCCGCGCAGCTCTACGCCCAGGCCGTCGCCGCCGGTGCCGACCCGGCCTTGTTGGCGCCCCGACGGGCCGAGGCATCGGCTCTCGCTGGTGACCTGGACCAGGCGCTGCGTCTCGCCGACCAGGCATTGTCTGACCCATCATGCCCAGACCTCGGCAGGGCGGGCAACGTCGCGGCCGCAGTTCTGGCTCAGCGCGGTCTGCTGGCTCGCAGCGCCGAGGTCTACCGCTGGGTCGGCCCCGCCCGGATGGGATCGGCGGCGCCGCTGGCGGCGCTGGCGCTGCTGGGCACCGGGTCGCTGGCCGAGGCTCGGGACGTGCTGGCGACCTCTGACGGTGACCGCCCGCCGACGCTGGTCGCTGGGGCGGAGTCGCTGATGGCCGCCGGCGTCCTCGAGTCGGTGGTCGGTTCACCGATGGCCGCCCCCACGACGGCGCCGATGATGGCACTGTCGATGCTGACCAGAGCCGCCGCGCTGCTCGAACCAGGTGGACGCGCCGCGCTGCTCCCAGACACCCCAGCGGCGTTGGCAGCGATCGTGGCGCTGCATTGTGGTGAGCTTGACGTCGCCGTCTCGGTCCTGGAGCGGGCGCTGGCCAGCGACGCCGGCGGGTTGTTTGCGCGAGCCCGCCACCAGTTACTGCTGGCTTGGACCGCGATGATCCGCGGCGATCTCGCGTTGGCCAGGCGATGGCTGGCCCGCACCGTCCCCGACTCAGGCACCCTCGAACCACGGGAGGAGCTGTTCGCCGCCGCGCTGGCGGTTGGTCTAGCCCGGCGCGAGAGCGACATTCCTACGTTGCAGACAGCGTGGGCTGCGGCCCGGGAGGCGATCGTCCGGCACCCAGCCGACTTGTTCGCCCTGTTGCCGCTGGGTGAGTTGGCTGTGGCCGCGGCCAGACTAAGAGACTTCGACCGGGTGACACCGCACTTGGCGCAGGCCTGGATCCTGCTTGAACGGCTGGGCGACCCGCCGCTGTGGGCCGCACCGCTGCACTGGTACGCCATGCATGCCGCGATGCTGCGAGGGCAGCCCAATGCGGCCGAGCCCCATTCGGCGGCTTTGGCTCAGGCCGCGGAGAACAACCACTACGCTGCCGTGCTCGCTGCCGCCGGACGTGCCTGGATGCAGGTGCTGGCCGGGCGGTTCGACCCGGCTGAGGTGGAGGCCGCGGCGCGCGGACTGCAGACAATCGGCCAGGCCAACGATGGCTCCCGGCTCGTCGGGCAGGCCGCGATCCGCACCACGGATCGCAAGGCCATGGTCGCGCTGCTCGGATGTGCCCGGGCGCTGCAGGCCACCGGCCCCGGCGCGGCCAGCCCTGCACTTGAGGGTGCGCAGGACGATTCGCCTGAACCTGCGGCTGCCGCCCGTCCGACCGCCCCGCCAGCCAACGGGGCCACGCTGAGCAGCCGGGAGCACGAGGTCGCCGAACTCATCCTGACCGGCCTGACCTACCGGCAGATCGGCGAACGGCTGTTCATCTCGGCGAAGACCGTCGAGCACCACGTGGCCCGGATGCGTCAGAGATTGGACGTGACCAGCCGAGACGAGCTGTTCGCCCAACTCCGGATGCTGGTAGGAGCTAGTGGGGCGTGATCTCCATCGGCTCGTAGAGGGTGGTGCGCTGGGCCAGCGGTCGGCCGAGCGGCTCGACGATAGCGCGGAACCCGGCCTCCTCCAGGCCCTGCCCGTGGCTGGCGCCCGCTGCACGGCTGATGTTCTCGTCCATCAGCGTGCCACCCAGGTCGTCGACACCGGCCTGCAGCAGCTGGCGGGCACCTGAGGCGCCGAGCTTGACCCAGGACGCCTGTACGTGGTCGATCAACCCGTGCAACGCGATCCGGGCTACTGCGTGCACCAGCAGCACCTCTCGCCAGGTCGGTCCCCGCCGGGCCGCCCGCTTGAGATACATCGGCGTCGCCATGTGCACGAAGGGCAGCCCGACGAACTCGGTGAAGCCGCCGGTCTGTGCCTGCAGTTCCCGAGCTCTCAACAGGTGCCGGGCCCAGTGCACCGGTTGCTCGATGGCCCCGAACATCATCGTGACGTTGGAGCGCAGCCCCACCGAGTGCGCCACCCGGTGCGCCTCCAGCCACTCCGCAGTAGTGATCTTGTCGGGGCACAGCACCGCGCGGACCTCATCGTCGAGGATCTCGGCGGCAGTACCGGGCAGCGATCTCAGACCGGCCTCGCGGAGCCGGGTCAGGTAGGCGGCGAGCGGCTCGCCCAGCCGCCGGGCGCCTTCGGTGACCTCCAGCGCGGTGAAGCCGTGAATGTGGATTCCGGGGGCCGCCTCGTGAATAGTCCGGCATACCGTGACGTAGTAGTCACCATCGAAGCTGGGATGGATCCCGCCCTGCAGGCAGACCTCGGTGGCGCCGAGGCGCTGCGCCTCCAGCACCCGCGACACGATCTCGGGCAGCTCCAGCAGGTACGGAGCGCCACGCAGATTCAGCGACAGCTTGCCCTTGGAGAACCCGCAGAACCGGCACCGGAAGGTGCACACGTTGGTGTAGTTGATGTTGCGATTGGCCACATACGTGACGGTGTCGCCGACGGCTTCGGCGCGCAGCTCGTCGGCCAGCCCGGCAACGGCGCCGACCTCGGGGCCGCGGGCTCGCAACAACGTGACCAGCTCCTCGAGCCCGGGGCGCTGGTCCGCGCGAACCCCATCGAGCACTGCCCGCACAGCGCCGGTCACCCGGCCCAATGCGGGCAGCAACACTGGCGGCGCGGTGTTGCCGCCGGAGTACCAGGCGGTGGAGCGGCGCCCGGCCAGGACCACCTCCGCGCCATCGCCGACGTCGGCGGCTCGCGGCGCGGACTCCGGGAACACCGCGCCCGGATCGTCGCGCCCGAGACCCTCGGCGTCGGAGCGGTCTAGCACCCCGAACCGGACCGCTTGATCCAACCAGCGCTCAGGGTGCAGGGCGTACTCCGGGTAGATGGTCAGGCGTGGAGCCAGCGTGTGGCCCGCCATCTGGGTAGCGTTGCGCAGCTCGTCGAGCGCCGGCCAGGGCCGCTCGGGATTGACGTGGTCCGCGGTGATGGGGGAAACCCCGCCCCAGTCGTCGATGCCGGCCGCAAGGATGCTCGCCGGATCATCGGTGAGATTGGGCGGGGCCTGCACGTGCACCTGCGGCGGCAGCAGCAGCCGGGCCAGCGCGATGGCCCGTAGGTGCTCCCGCGGTGGGCAGGGTGAAGCGCGGCGCATCGCGGTGTCGGCCTTGGGTCGGAAGTTCTGCACGATCACTTCTTGGACGTGCCCGAAGCGCCGGTGCGCGCGGGTGATCGCCTCCAGGGCCACGACGCGGTCGGTCTCGGTCTCGCCGATACCGACCAGGATTCCGGTGGTGAACGGGATCGCCAGCTCACCCGCGGCGTGCAGGGTGGCCAAGCGCCGGTCCGGGTGCTTGTCCGGGGCGCCACGGTGCGCGACCAGGTCCGATCGCAACGATTCGATCATCATCCCCTGGCTGGCGGTCACTGTGCGCAGCGCAGCCAGCTCATCCGGGTACAAAGCGCCGGCGTTGGCATGCGGGAGCAGCCCGGTCTGCTCGAGCACTGCTCGGCAGGCCGCAACCAGGTAGTCCACCGTGGAGTCGTACCCGTGATCGGTCAGCCAGCTCCGGGCCGAAGGGTAGCGTCGCTCGGGGCGCTCACCGAGGGTGAACAGCGCCTCATGACAGCCGAGCTCCGCGCCCCGCCGGGCGATCGCCAACACCTCGTCGAGCTCCAGGTAGGGCGATGGCAGTTCCCGGGGAGCGTGCGCGAAGGTGCAGTACCCACAGCTGTCCCGGCACAGCATGGTCAACGGCAGGAATACCTTGGGCGAGTAGGTCACCCGCGTGCCGTGCACCGCGTCCCGCACCGCGCGAGCTCGCCGCGCCAACTCCCCGGTACGGAGCCGGGCAAGCTCGCCCCCGTCGTTCGTCATGCCTTTTACCCTGGCAGCGAGAGTGCGGTTTAGCGCGTTGCCAGGCGTACGCGGTCGCGGCCGGCGGCCTTGGCGGCCAGCAGGGCGCCGTCAGCGGCAACTAGTAGTTGGTCGATCTCGTCACCGTCATTGGGTCGGACCGCCGCACCTATCGACACCGATATCCCATCCACGGTGACCGGCCGATCGTGCGAACTGTCGACCAGCACGCGCAGCTGGCTGATTCGCTCGCGGATCCGGTCCGCGATGTCCTCGACCTGGTCAATGCCCACGCCGGAAAGCAGGATCACGAACTCCTCGCCGCCGAACCGCCCAACCAGGTCGTAGGGCCTGGTCTGGGAACGGAGCTCGTCAGCGACGGCCCGCAGCACCTGATCGCCGACGAGATGACCCATCCGGTCGTTGAACGACTTGAAATGATCAAGGTCGAGCATCAGCACACCGAGCGGGTCGGCGAGTCGGCGGGAGCGTTCAAGCTCCCGGCCGGCCGCCTCACGCCAGAAGCCCGCGGTGAGCAGGCCAGTCTTGCTGTCAGTGCGCGCGGCCTGTTGGAAATGCGGCAGCAGCAGGGCACGGTGCAGTGCGAACACGGTAACCATGAGGACGGTGATCAGCCACGGAGCGAAGGCCAGCATCACCGCGAATCCGACACCGAGCCCGAGCGCGGCCGCCACAACGATCTGGTCACCCGGGTTACCCAGGGCCTGGCGGGCTGGCTGCAGTGGGTCGGACATGATCACGGCACCGACCACCAAGGCATAATTGACCAGCCAGAACACCGTCCCGGAACCGATCAGGACAGCGAGACCCGGCGGCCCCTGCGGGATGATCGGGTACTCAGCCGGCTGGACCAGCTGCAAGACGGCGGCTGCGGCCGTGGGCGCCAGCACCATCGTCGCGGCGGAAAACAGCTTGCGGTACACCTTGCCCGAGCTACCTCGGTACCAGGAGTGCAGATGCACCAACCCGGTCAGGCCGAAGACAAGCGGTAGCGGAACTGACAAGGTTGCCGCGAAAATCCATAACGAGGTGAGACTCGTCAGCAGGCCGGTGCCCGTCGTCCGCTCACGCAGGCTCTCGATCCGGCGAACCGCCTCGCGATGCACGACCGCCCCTGCGGCCAGCAGCCCGAAGCGCACCAGATCGTCAGAGCGGATCGGTATCGCCACGGTGATCCCGGCAGCCAGCGCCAACGCCACGATGTCCACCGTGAGGACGTAGGCGATGACAACTTTCCGCTCGCACCACAACTTCCACTGCCAAGGGTGCAGAGCCATCAGGCCGCGCCTCGGTTCGACGCGTTCAAACCCGTGGCTCATACTCACTAGGTTTCCCCCGGTAGTGACGTTGAGCGATCTTCCCCCAGCGTAATCGGCAGGCGACTCTTTGTCATCCTCCGAGCGGAGTGCCACATCCAGCGGATCTTTCGTCACTCTCAGCCATTCGGTACCGCCGAATGGCTGAGAGTGACGCCCGCGTGGTGTGCCAGGATTTCCCGTGCACCGGTCGCCGCTGGTATGAAGTGTCACCCAGAGTCGCATCATGCGCTCCGCGAGGGGGTGGTGGTCGTGAGCAGACGGGGACAAGCCCTGCGGGTGCTGGCCCTGTTGCTGGTGGTCTACGCGCTGCCCGCCAGCTTGCTGTCCAGCTCCGGCAGTGCGTCCGTGATGCCATCCGCGACGGTCGCCCTACCCGTCTCGCAACCTCCTGCCGGCTCGGTGGGGCCCGGTATGGTTGCGCCGATCGTGATCCCGCCCGACCCGGCGCTCAGCCTGCCGCCCACCATCGCGCCCAGTCCGCCCCCGGTCTCGCCATTCACCGGCATGCCTACCGACCTCGGCGCGCCCGTGCTCTGCGTGAAGATCGACAATGCGTCGGTGGCCCGCCCGCAAAGCGGACTTGAGCTGGCCGATCTGGTCTACGTCGAGCCCGTCGAGGGCGGCCTGAGCCGGCTGCTTGCCGTGTATCAGTCCCGAGTCCCGCCACAGGTGGGGCCGGTACGCAGCTCGCGAGCCTCCGATGTGGAGCTGCTGGCCAATTTCGGCCGGCCCGCGCTGGCGTTCTCCGGCGCGGCGCCTGAAGTCGGCGCGCTGGTGGACCACGCTCCGATACTTGACGTCTCGGCCATCGCGCGAGCGGGCGACTATCACCGCGACCGGCGAAGGCCGATGCCGCACAACCTCTACGGCGACGCCAACCTGCTACGCCAAGGCGGCGCGCGACCGCGAGATATCGGGTTCCGCTTCGGACCTCCTCCGCCCGGTGGTCGTCCGGTACCGGGGACCGAGGTCAGGTACTCGGCGGCGGCCATCGGCGTGCAGTGGGTGCCAGAGGAGTCCAGGTGGGTGATTTCCATGGACGGCGCCCCGCTGCGCTCCGCGTCTGGACCGCGGCCAGGTGCGGCGACTGTGGTCCTGCAGCGGGTGTCAGTGCACGCTACCGCGGTTCACGACGCGGCCGGAGCAGCATCGCCGTTCGCGGCGACCGTGGGCTCCGGTGACGCCGTCGTGCTCCGCGACGGGCTGGCGTTCAGCGGGAGCTGGTCGCGTCCCAACCCCGACGCGATCACCACCTTCACCCTGCCGGACGGATCGCCGCTGACCTTCGCTCCCGGCCCGGTGTGGGTTGTGCTGGTTCCGAGCTAGCCGCCGGCAGGGTGAAGGGATATACCGGCCGGGGGTACGTTGAGCCTCATCAGGTAGGGGTCGAGAGAGGACAGCCTGACCCAAGTCTCGGCCGCCACCAAAGCACTGCAATCCTTCGCACTGGCTCTGTTCGAAGAACATATGGCGACCTGCATGGTCGACGCTGCGGCCGACGGGTCTGATGCCGGCGTCAAGGTCAGGGAAGCGGCCGACGCGATCGCTCGCCTGGTCCGGTCCTGACGAACCGCGCAGAGCGGCCCAACGAGGTTGAGGAGGTTATGACATGGGGGACACCGCCACAGTCGGTGAGTACACCATTACGGGGATGGTTTGCGAGCACTGTGTCTCGGCGGTGACGCAGGAGGTCGGTGGCATCGCTGGCGTCACAGATGTGCAGGTCGATCTGGCCACCGGCCGGGTTCGCGTCACCAGCAACGGGCCGTTGGACGCCGCCATGGTCCGCGCTGCGGTCGACGAAGCCGGCTACGAGATCTCAGTCTGATATCTCAGTCTGATATCAGACTGAGATATCAGATCAGGACCTCGAACCTACATGCTTGACACTCGAAAATTCCGGGCCGGGCAGCTGAGAACTCCGGTTCCCTTGGTCGCCGGCTTGGTGGCGTTGTTCGGCTTCGGGATCAATTTCGGCGAGGCGGTCGTGGGTCACGCCGCGCCAGTGCCCCATGACCACGGCCGCAACGGCCTCGGTGACAACGACGATCATGGCAATGGGCCCGGTGGGCTGGCCATCGCCAGCCAGGGTTACGTCCTGCGCCCCCGGATCACGCGATTCACGGCCGGGGAGTACGAGAATTTACGGCGATCCCTGTTCGGCATCCCGCAATGCTTGGCGCAGCGTGTCGGCGGCGGCGTCGAGTTCGGCCGGATCTGGATCGGGATTGGCGTTGCCGAAGTCGAAGTCGCCGACGTTCCAGGCGGGGAACACGTGCACATGCAGGTGCGGCACCTCGAACCCGGCAATGATGAGGCCGGCACGGGGTGCGTCGAACGCGGCCTTCTGCGCGGCGCCGATGTACCTTGCTACCACCACGAGATGGGTCAGCAGGTCGTCGTCCGCATCGGTCCACTCGTTGACCTCATCCCGAGGGACGACCAGCGTGTGTCCAGGCCGCAGTGGAGCGATGGTGAGGAACGCGACGCAGCGTTCATCACGCCAGACGAACCGCCCCGGAATCTCACCCTGGATAATTCGGCTGAACAGTGTCGACACGATTCTCCTCTCGGTGCATAACCGGTTTAAGAGCAGGCACAGCTAGGGGCAGTCACAGCATTGCCTGCCGGTCCAGCCACGAGCGAAGCTGCGCGCCACCGTCGGCGGCCGGGTCGGTTGTGGTGATGCGCGGACCGGTGAGCGTTCTGGACCGGCTCGATGTCCCGCCGACGACAAGCACGGTGCCTGGGTGGCGTCGTGCCAGTTGAGCGAAGTCCCCGTCACCGGTGGCCAGCAGCAGCGGCTGGTCATCGGTGCGGTAGGCGCGGGCCAGCAGCAGGTCGGCGCCCTGCCATCCGCTGGCCGGCAGAACCTGAGCCTGCGGGGGCCAGTCGAGGGCTTCCAGCGCTGCCGGTACTCCGGCTATCACGACGTCACGGGATGGCACCGCCTCCAGCGTTGCGATGAGCAGACGCAGTCGCGGCACGTCGAGGTTGTCCGCGTCGATCAGTACCTGCACGGTGTGATCCTGCACGGTGTGATCATGCACCTGCCGGGTCGGGCCGGTTTCCCGGCCGCATTCGATCAGTTATGCGAAGGCTTTGACGTGCGACTAACCGGGCTGGACACGGCCCTGACGTGCAGCAACGAGCCAGGCGATGCAGTCTGCGACGGTCGGAGTGCACGATCTGGTCGAGCGGACCCTGCCGTCTGCCGGCGCCACCTCGGGCGAATGGTAGTGACTCTTTGTGTCCGGCTAAGCTGGCTAGGTGACGACTTTTGACGCTGAAGCAGTGGATTGCCGGGTATCGGTCTTTCGTGAGGGGCTCCTGGCCTCGATGGGCCATGACGTGACCATGAGGGTGACCAGTTTGTCCCTGGATGTGGGGGATGACGACGGGGTCACCGTCGATCTCGACGCCGGCTCGCTGCGGGTGACGACCGAAGCGGTCAAGGAGTCGGATCGTAAGGAAATCGAGAAGAACACTGAGAAGACACTCGAGGTACGGAAGCATCCGAAGATCCAGTTTCGCTCGGTGTCGATGGTGCGCGATGGTGACCTGGCGCGTATCAAGGGAGACCTCACGCTGCACGGCGTCACGAAAACGATCTCGGTCGAGGCCCGCGACGACGGTAAGCACTGGAATGCGAAGGTCTCCCTTGATCAGCGTGAGTACGGCATCAAGCCGTATTCCAAGTTCGGCGCATTGAAGGTCAAGCCCGACGTGGAAGTGAACATCAGCGTCCCGCACCCCTGACAGCGGTACTCACGTCGTCGCTGAAGGGCTGACGACGGTTCAGGCCTACTCACGGTAGCGAGCGCGGTTGCGGTGCATGCTGGGAGTATGTCCGAAGCTCGTGAGACCTACGCCCACGGCTACCACGAGAGCGTGTTGCGTTCCCACCGGTGGCGAACGGCTGCCAACTCCGCCGCCTACCTCGTGGACCGACTTGCGGCGGGGATGAATGTGCTCGACGTCGGCTGTGGCCCGGGGACGATCACGGTCGACATCGCCCGCCGGGTGGCGCCCGGGAGAGTGGTTGGCGTCGACCGCGCAACCGAATTGGTCGAGGCGGCACGTCGCGAGGCGCAGGGCGTCGCAAACGTCGAGTTTCGAGTCAGTGACGTCTACCGGTTGCCAGCCGCCGATGCCTCTTACGACGTAGTCCACGCGCACCAGTTGCTGCAGCACCTCATCGACCCGGTCGCCGCGCTGGTGGAGATGCGCCGGATCTGCCGACCCACCGGGGTCGTCGCCGCCCGGGACAGCGACTACTCGACGGCAGCTTGGTACCCCGAGGATCCTGCCCTCGACCGCTGGCTCGACCTGCAGCTGCAGATGATCCGGGACAGCGGCGGTGATCCCAACGCCGGCCGCCGGCTGCTCGGTTGGGCGCGCCGCGCGGGATTCTCGGACGTGGTTCCGTCCGCCTCTGTGTGGTGTTTCGCGACACCGGAGAACCGCGACTTCTGGGGAGGGATGTGGGCTGATCGGGTGGTCGGTTCGGCGCTCGCCGACCAGGCGGTGCAGCGAGGGCTGGCGTCGAGAGCCGAGCTCGAGGAAATCGCCCAGGCTTGGCGCCGCTGGACGGCCTCGGACGACGGTTGGTTCACCGTGGTCCACGGCGAGGTCCTGTGCACCCCCTGAGTGCCATGGATGATCGTCGCCGCGTGCTTGGAGTTGTTCATCCCGTCACCGAATGTGTTGACGTACGCGCATCGAGGGCTCCGAGGACCAGCCGTTTACGAAGCCACCAGGGAGACGCGGCGAACAGCGCGCCCATCGCGGCGGCGCTGCCTGCGACGTCCTCGCGGCCGGTGAGGTAGGTCCAGCGGTGTCGCTCCGGCAGCGCGAAGAACACGTCGAAGAATTCCGGAACCAGGCGAGGCGGGAAGCGCAGCAGCGACTCGAGGCTGCGACGTCGTAGGGTGTGCACCGCCAGCGCTGCCGGGCTCCACACCGTCTGCCAGGCAGCGGCACCGGCAGCCGCGGAACCACCACGCGCCAGCGCATCCCGTATGGCGGTGGCCACCCGGGGGGCCAACCGCAGCGACGTCGCCACGCTGTAGCCGGTCGCCGGGTGCACCAACGGGCTCGCCGCCCCGAACGGGATCACTGGCCCACGCCAGTCCCCGGGTGCTGGTAGCGGTAGGTCCACTGGGAAGCGCACCCGTTCCTCGGCGCCCGGTGGCACCGCGATGCCGTGATGGCCCAACCTGGCGTGCAACCGGCGACGCAGCACGCCCAGCTCGAAGCCTGGACGGCGGGCCAGCGAGGTCTCCTCGAGCAGCACTCGATCCGACGTCACCGGCACCGCATACAGGAACGTGGGCCATCCCGTCTCGCCGTGATGTGGCCGCCAGTCCATGAACAGGGCGCTGCCCGGCGTCACCAGATCCCGCGCGGCGTCGGCGTCGACCAGCACACCCACCGCGGTCTGCTCTGCGGCGATCCGGCGGGGGGAAGCACCGAGCACCGAGCGCGGCGCACCGGTTGCGTCGAGCAGTACAGCGGCCCGCCGCTGGCCGCCGTCGAAGTCCACCGTGACCCCGTCGGGGTCCGGTCGGGCAGCCCGCACCCGGCCCTTCACCACCTTGACCGGAGCGGCCGCGAAGCCGTCGCGCAGCACTGCGTTGTCCAGAATCACGTAGTCCCAGCCCAGCCGGTGCCCCGTCGTGCCGATGGCGTCGCCGGAGCCACTCGCTGCCACTGCCGGGGCGGCATCGGTAGGCAGCTCCCGCCGCCAGGAACCGTAGGTGGCCCGCCACGGCCGGTCCGGCGCAGGGTCCGCCAGTTCGGTGTCCAGTCCCAACCGCGCGCAGGCCGCCGCCACCGCCCACCCCGCCGGGCCACCGCCGGCGACCAGCACATCGATCATTGATGCAGCCTAGGGCTGCTTGTGAGTGGTAATGCGACCTATAGGTCGCATTACCACTCACAAGCACGCGCTAGCGTGCCCGAATGAGCCGGACCCGGGAGCTTGCCGACGGTGGGCGGGCGGTGGAAGTGGAGCCCGAGCGGCTAGCCGGGTTCCTGGAGAGGTTCGCCGCCCGGCACGGCGGCGTGCTGACCACCACGGTCGCGCCGCAACGGGTGGATGTCGTGGCTGGCGACGGCGCGGCGGCAGCCATTCCGGTGCCTTTCGGCCCGCTGGTGGCGATCCCAGGGCAACGGGCCGGCCTCGCCGTGGACGATCTGCTCGACCACGTCATGGCGGTACGCACGATCGGGCTGCTCCTGGTCCGCCTGGGCGGATACAGCGTCGGAATAGCCCGCGGCGGGATGGTACTCACCTCCAGCACCGGGAGCCGGCTGGTGCATGGCCGTTCCGCGGCGGGTGGGCAATCCCAGCAGCGTTTCGCCCGGCGGCGGGAGGGGCAAGCGCGGGTTGCGCTGCGGGCTGCGGCCGACACCGCGGCGCGGGTACTGCTGCCCCGCGCCGGGGAGCTGGATGCCGTCGTTCTCGGTGGGGATACCGCCGCGCTGCGTACGCTGGCCGTCGACCCCCGGTTGGTCGCGTTGCTGGAGCGCGCCGAACCTCGGGTGCTGGACGTCGCAGAACCGCGCCGCGCAGTGCTCGACGAGGCCGCCCGAAGGGCTCGTTGCGTGGAGGTGCAGCTCGACCGCCGGGATTAGCCTAGGCGCCCGGTGGCGAGCGGCACAGTAATCCGGGTGCAGCCGTCGGTAGTATGAGGTCGTGGTCGCGACAAGCTGATCTGCTGCCGGCCCTGCGCGCCACGGCGCGTGGGGGACCTGTCCCTGCCAGCGACCACCTTTGGAGTCCCCGCATCGTGATCACCGCCACTGACCTTGAGCTGCGTGCCGGCTCGCGGATCTTGCTGTCCGGAGCCACCCTGCGGGTGCAGCCCGGCGACCGGATCGGTCTGGTCGGCCGCAACGGCGCCGGCAAGACCACCATGTTGCGGGCACTGGCCGGCCAGAGCACGCCCTACGGGGGTCAGGTTCGCCGCACCGGAGAGCTGGGCTACCTGCCGCAGGACCCCCGCGAGGGTGACCTTTCGGTCTCGGCCAGGGACCGGGTGCTATCCGCCCGCGGGCTTGACCAGCTGCTGCACGAGATGGAGAAGTCGCAGTCAGAGATGGCAGAGCTGGTCGACGGCGACGAGCAAGGTCGGGCGGTGCGCCGATACAGCAACCTCGAGGACCGGTTCTCCGCGCTGGGGGGATACGCCGCGGAAAGCGAGGCCGCGCGAATCTGCGCCAGCCTGGGCTTGCCCGACCGCGTGCTGGCCCAGCCGCTGCACACGCTGTCTGGCGGCCAGCGCCGCAGGGTCGAGCTGGCCCGAATCCTCTTCGGTGCTTCGGATGGTTCTGGCGGACGCTCGAAAACCACGCTGCTGCTCGACGAGCCGACCAACCACCTCGACGCCGATTCGGTCACCTGGTTGCGGGATTTCCTGACGGCACATGATGGCGGTCTCATCGTCGTCAGTCACGACACCGATCTGCTCGCCGCCGTGGTCAACAAGGTCTGGTTGCTCGACGCGATCCGCGGCGAAGCTGATGTCTACAACCTGGGCTGGCAGCGCTACCTCGAGGCCCGGGCCGCGGACGAGAAACGGCGACGCCGGGAACGTGCCAACGCGGAGAAGAAGGCCGGCGTGCTGATGGCACAGGCCGACCGGATGCGGGCCAAGGCCACCAAGGCCGTCGCCGCGCAGAACATGCAGCGGCGGGCCGCCAGGTTGCTGGCCGGCGCCGAGACCGAACAGCGGGCTGAGCGGGTAGCGCGGATCCGTTTCCCCCAGCCCTCCGCCTGCGGGCGGACTCCGCTGACCGCCAGCGGGCTGGCCAAGTCCTACGGCTCGCTGGAGGTCTTCAGCGGGGTGGACCTCGCGGTCGACCGGGGAGCCCGGGTAGTGATCCTCGGTCTCAACGGGGCAGGGAAGACCACCCTGCTGCGGTTGCTCGGCGGGATGGAGAGCCCTGATGCCGGGCAGGTCGAAGCCGGCCACGGAGTGCGGGTGGGGTACTTCGCCCAGGAGCACGACACGCTGGATCTCGGTACCACGGTCTGGCAGAACATCCGGCATGCCGCGCCGGAGGCGCCCGATCAGCAGCTACGCACCCTGCTCGGCGCGTTCCTGTTCCGTGGCGAGCAGTTGGACCAGCTCGCCGGCACTCTGTCCGGGGGTGAGAAGACCCGGCTGGCGCTGGCGGCCATGGTGTCCTCCGCGGCCAATGTGCTGCTGCTCGACGAGCCGACCAACAACCTCGATCCGGTTTCCCGGGAGCGGGTCCTCGACGCGTTGCACCACTACGCCGGTGCAGTGGTGCTGGTGACTCACGACTCCGGAGCAGTGCAGGCGCTGCGCCCCGAGCGGGTGATCCTGCTACCGGATGGCACCGAGGATCACTGGAGCGAGGACTACCTCGATTTGGTGCAGCTCGCCTGACGAGCACCCTTCTTCTTACGCAGAGTGGTTGGTCGGCAACCGCTTGATGACCTTGCAGAACTGTGTGCACTGCGCATTTGAGCCCGCTGCAGCGACCGCTCACAGATCCATCCGGAGATCGTCTAGCGGAGATCGCTAACCTGGTCGATCATTGCCGCAAGGGCCGTGACCGGCCCATCTAGCGTCGGAAGGAAGGCGTTTTAAGGTGGCCGACCTGAAGAAGGGCAGCCGGATCACCGGCGTAGCCCGGGACAAACTCGCATCGGAGCTGAAGAAGAAGTACGAGAAGGGAGCCAGCATTCGGGCACTCGCGGAGTCGACCGGACGATCGTACGGCTTCGTCCACCGGGTGCTTTCGGAGTCTGGTGTGACGCTGCGTGGTCGGGGCGGCGCCACCCGGACCAAGAAGAAGTAGACCCGCGCAACGTCGTCATTGTTCGTCATTTGTCCCACGGGATGTTGGCGCCAGGGCGTGGAAAGCGCGGTCAACCAGCGTGGGCAGATGGTCGGCGCCGTCGGACTGCACCCATGCGCTGGGCGCGACGATCAATGCAGCCAGCGCCGCCGCGGCGTGGACTCGAAGTTCGAGGGTGACTTGCGTCTGCCCGCGGGCGGCGAGGGACTTCGGTGAACAGGCGCTCGGTGGCGTACTGGTTATCCGCCATGCGGGCGCGTAGCGCCGGCGTGCTGAAAATCAACCTTGTCCGGGTGAGCAGGACGTTCTGGTCGGTGTCGTAGATCCTGGCCAGGCCCTCTGACAACGCTCGATGCAGCGCGATGAGCGGCTCTTCCTCCGGCGGGCGACGGCTGATCACGACGCACCCCGACCTGGTTGTCGCGCTGACCCCGACCGCCAGGACAAAGCGCTGCGGGCCACCACCACCGATCCCGACTCGACGCTCATGCCCACCAACAACGGCTGGGTCCCGGGCTACACCCCCCCGTTCTCGGTCTCGGCCGGCCAGATCATCCTGGCCACCGAGGTCAGCACCAATCCCGCCGACGTCGTCAGCTACCACCCCAGGGTCGCCGCCACCGAACACGCCGCCGCAGCGCTCGACGCCCGCGACGAGTTGGGCACCCTGTTGTTCGACGCCGGCTACGCCAGCCCCGACACCCTCGCCGCCCCCGGCCCGGACCGGTTTGATCGCCCTGGGCAAGACCGCTCGGTGCACGCCGCCGCCACCAGCCCCACCACCACAAGCGACCCCGCGCCAAGCGATGGACCACCGACCCATAACCCCCACCGGGACCGCCCCAACCACCCACCAACGCCCCACCACCGGCCATGATCACCGAAACTGAGTGATCACAGTGCAATCCTGCACGGTCACCACTCACTTTTGGCGATCAAGACAACGCAGGCGAGACGAATAGGCGACACCTGATGTCGCGCGACGCACATAGACCGTGATCATGGAGTTGGGTGGCCGACTCCATCGTGTCCAGCGACCAGCCACGTCAGGTAGGGAACAACGGGGTGTTTACAACGTTTCAGGGGAGGCGACCACCGGTTCGCGGCAGCGGAGGACGGTTCATGGACAACTCGTGGAGTTTGATGTACAGCTCGATGCGCCAGGGCAGCACACCCCGCGCCCTCGCACCGGGTACCTTGCGCCGCATCGCCGGGTTCGCCATGCCGCACCGAACCTCGTTGCTGATCTTCCTCGCGTTGAGCACGGTCTCCGCGGTGCTCACTGTCGCCACTCCGGTGCTGGCTGGACGGGTCGTCGACGCCATCGTCGGGCACGCGGGCGCGTCGCTGGTCGTGGGATTGGCCGTGCTCATCGCGCTGATAACAGTGATCGACTCGGGGATCGGCCTGGCCTCGCGGTGGCAGTCCTCAAGAATCGGTGAGGGGCTGATCCTTGACCTGCGCCGCTCGGTGTTCGAGCACGTCCAGCGGATGCCGGTGGCGTTCTTCACCCGCACCCGCACCGGGGCGCTGGTCAGCAGGCTCAACAACGACGTGATCGGCGCGCAGACCGCGTTGACCTCCACGCTGTCCGGAGTGGTCACCAACGTGATCCAGCTGGTGCTCACGCTGGCGGTGATGCTGACGCTGTCGTGGCAGGTCACCGTACTGGCCCTGGTATTGCTGCCGATCTTCGTGCTGCCGGCCCGGCGGATGGGCGTGCGGATGGCGCAGCTGCGGCGGGAAGCCTCGGCGCACAACGCGGCAATGACCACCCAGATGACCGAGCGATTCTCCGCACCGGGCGCCACGCTGGTCAAGCTCTTCGGGCGGCCGGAGGCCGAGGCCGCCGAGTTCGGCTACCGGGCGGCCCAGGTCCGCGACATCGGCGTTCGCAGCGCGATGTCGGCGCGGGTGTTTCTCACCGCGTTGACTACCGTCTCCGGGCTGGCGCAAGCCCTGGTGTACGGGCTGGGTGGCTGGCTGGCCCTGCGCGGCGACCTGGCGGCGGGGACCGTGGTCAGCCTCGCGCTGCTGCTCACCCGGCTCTACTCGCCGCTGACCGCGCTGGCCAACGCCCGGGTCGACGTGATGACCGCACTGGTCGCGTTCGAACGGGTCTTCGAGGTACTCGACGTCCGTCCAATGATCACTGAGCGGCCGGGAGCCCGGACGGTGCCGCCCGGCGAGGTGTCGGTGGAGTTCGACGACGTGCGCTTCTCCTACCCGTCGGCCGATCAGGTATCAGTGGCCTCGCTGGAGGAGGTCGCGGTATTGGACACCCGCGGTGGCGCCGAGGTGCTCCACGGGGTGGATTTCCGCGCCGAACCGGGGCAGCTCGTGGCGCTGGTCGGCTCCTCGGGCGCGGGCAAGTCGACCATTGCGTCGCTGGTGCCGCGGCTCTACGACGTCGATGCCGGGGCGATCCGGCTCAACGGCGTCGACGTCCGGGACCTGTCCTTCGCCGCGCTGCGGGACACCGTGGGTGTGGTGACCCAGGACGGGCATCTCTTCCACGACAGCATCGCGGCCAACCTGCGTTTCGCGGCGCCCGAGGCATCAGATGAGCAGCTGTGGGACGCGCTGCGGCGAGCTCGGCTGGAGTTGCTGGTGCGGTCGCTGCCCGACGGGTTGGACACGGTCGTGGGTGATCGCGGGTACCGCCTGTCCGGTGGTGAGCGGCAGCGGCTGGCCATCGCGCGGCTGTTGCTGGCCCAACCTCGGGTGATGATCCTCGACGAGGCCACCGCTCATCTGGACTCGGAGTCCGAGGCAGCGGTGCAGGCCGCGCTCGCCGAGGCGCTGCACGGGCGCACTGCCCTGGTCATCGCCCACCGATTGTCCACGATCCGCGCCGCGGACCAGATCTTGGTGATCGAGGACGGCCGGATAGTCGAGCGCGGTACGCACGAGGAGCTGTTGGCCGCGCAGGGGCGATATGCGCAGCTGCACCACACCCAATTCGCTCTCGTGTAACGCCGCCGGTACTTATTTACGCATTGCGTAACACTGCGGGCCCCTGAACAACTGGGTAGCGTGGGCTCGGCTTGCCGATTCGTGGGAGGTAGATGTGACTCCAGAGGCGACGCTGCCCTGGGCATCACCGGCGGTCGCTCCGCCGACGGTGCTGCGCAGCCGGGCAGAGGCCGAGGTGTACGTCGCCTCGGTCTGCTTCAAGCATGGGCCCCCCAAGCTGCTCGGTGCCGAGCTCGAGTGGGTGGTGCAGCATTCCGGGAACCCCCATCTCCCGCTGCAGGTCCGCCACCTCGCCGACGCGCTCGGCGCGCACGTGCCCAGTTCCCTTGTCCCCGACAGTCCCCAGATCCCTCTACCCCACGGCTCCACCGTCACGGTCGAACCCGGTGGCCAGCTCGAAATCTCCAGCCCGCCTCGCGCCTCGCTGACCGAGCTCATCGCCACCGTTGAAGGCGATACCGCCGCACTGACCGATCTGCTCGATCCCACGGGCTTGGCCCTCAGTGGTTCGGGTTCCGACGCGCATCGACCGTCGCGCCGGTTGGTCGACATCCCCCGCTACGCCGCGATGGAGACCGCCTTCGACCGGATCGGCCCGATGGGCCGGGCGATGATGTGCTCCACCGCCGCCGTACAGGTGTGTCTGGACGCCGGCACCCCCGCCGAGGTGGCGCTGCGGTGGACCGCGTTACACGATCTCGGGCCCGTGCTGTTGGCTGCCTTCGCCAACTCCCCCTGGTTGGGCGGGCTGCCGACCGGGTGGGCGTCGTCCCGGATGCAGGCCTGGTTCGCGCTGGATCCGGCCCGCACCAGGCCCAGCCGGGTTCGCCGCGACCCGGCGGCTGACTGGGATCCCGCGGCGGGTTGGGCCCGCCGTGTGCTGGACACCCCGGTGCTCTGCCAGCGTCGAGCCTGGGGCACATGGGATGTGCCGAACGGGGTCACCTTCGCGGACTGGCTGTCCGGGGCGCTACCCGGGCGTCCCAGCACCGCTGATCTGGACTATCACCTGACCACGCTATTCCCGCCGGTCCGACCGCAGGGCTACCTCGAGGTCCGCTACCTCGACACCCAGCCGGTAGGGCAGTGGCTGGTACCAGTGGCAGTGATCGCAGCCCTACTTGCCGATCCGGCGGTCACCGCCGCCGCCCGGGAGGCCTGCGCGCCCACCGTCGGGCGGTGGTTACCGGCAGCCCAACATGGCCTGCGTGACGAGGCTCTCGGCACGGCCGCGATCGCGGTGTTCGAGTTGGCTTGCCAGGCGCTGCCTGCGCTCGACGCGCCAGCCGAAGTGCAACTGCTGGTGGAGGAGATCACCGAGCACCGGGTGCGGCGCGGTCGCTGCCCAGCAGACGATCTCTCCACTGCCATGGCCGGCTCGACCGGACTCAACGGAGGACATCCGCTGTGACCATGCCGATCGCCGAGCGGGGCACCGCCGCCCTGCGCGACCACCTTGCCGCTGAACTTGCCCGCACCCGCGCCCGCAGCGTCGCGCTGACCGACGCGATCGACGACGGCGAGCTGGTCTGCCAACACTCCCGCATCATGTCCCCGCTGGTCTGGGACTTCGCTCACATCGGCAACCAGGAAGAACTCTGGTTGGTTCGTGACGTGGGCGGTCGCGACCCGGTACGGGCCGACATCGACCAGCTCTACGACGCGTTCAAGCACCCCCGGCCCGACCGGCCCGCGTTGCCGCTACTCGACCCCGCCGAGACCCGACGCTATCTGCGCGAGGTCCGCGGCAAGGTGCTCGACGTATTGGATCGCGCCCCGCTGGAGGGTCGCCGGCTGGTGGAGCACGGATTCGCCTTCGGGATGATCGTGCAGCACGAACAGCAGCACGACGAGACGATGCTGGCCACCCACCAGCTTCGGACCGGGCCGGCTGCGCTGTACGCCCCGGCTCCGCAACCGGAGCGCTCCCTGAACCTGCCTGACGAGGTGCTGATACCCGCGGGGGAGTTCACCATGGGCACCTCCACCGAGCCGTGGGCTCTGGACAATGAGCGCCCAGCGCATCGCGCCACCACCAGCGCGTACTGGTTGGACACCACCCCGGTGACCAACCTGGAATACCAGCGATTCCTGGCCGAGGGCGGCTACGACAACCCGCGGTGGTGGAGCGAGCCGGGCTGGGCGCACCGGTGCGATGCGGGCTTGGTCGCCCCGCAGTTCTGGTACCTCGACAACGGGTCGTGGTGGCGCAACCGGTTCGGAGTGATCGAGCCGGTTGCGCCCGACGAGCCCCTGGTGCACGTCAGCTTCTTCGAGGCGCAGGCCTATGCGGCCTGGGCCGGCAAGCGCCTGCCCACCGAAGTGGAGTGGGAGAAGGCTGCCCGGTTCGATCCCGCCACCGGCCGCTCCCGCCGCTTTCCCTGGGGCGATGAGGATCCCACCCCGGCACACGCCAACCTGGGGCAGCGGCACCTGCAGCCCGCCCCGGTGGGCAGCTACCCGGCCGGCGCGTCCCCGCTGGGTGTGCACCAGCTGATCGGTGATGTCTGGGAGTGGACGTCCTCGGGGTTGTCCGGTTACCCGGGGTTCGCGCCGTTCCCGTACCGGGAGTACTCCGAGGTGTTCTTCGGTGGGGACTACCGGATGCTGCGTGGCGGTTCCTTCGGCACTGATGCCGCGGTGTGCCGGGGGACCTTCCGCAACTGGGACCACCCGGTGCGTCGGCAGATCTTCGCCGGTTTCCGCTGCGCTCGGAATGCCGACTGAGCAAGTGTGTCGACATCTGGCCTACCTCGGGCCGCCACGCGATCTTGCCACGCTGCTGCTGGCCCCGTCGCACTCGCTACTGCGGCAGAGCTACGCACCGGCCGACATGCGTGGTGGCGGCACGATCAACGCCGACGGGTTCGGCGCGGGCTGGTACCCTGACGGAGCTGTCACGCCGATCCGGTACCGGCGGGCCATCCCGTTGTGGACGGACGCGACTTTCGCCGCGTTGGCTACCGAGGTCCGCAGCGGTGCAGTGCTCGCCGCGGTGCGCTCGGCCACTGTGGGGATGCCCATAGCGGACACCGCCTGCGCCCCCTTCGGCACCGGCCGCTGGCTGTTCAGCCACAACGGGAGGGTCGCGGGGTGGCCCGACAGTATGGCAACCCTGGCCCGCGGTCTGCCGATCACCGACCTACTCACGCTCGAGGCGTCCACCGACTCCGCGCTGCTGTGGGCGTTGGTCCGCAGCCGGCTGGCGGCCGGTGAATCACCCGGCTGCGCGGTGGGAACCGTTGCTGCGCAAGTGCTCGGTTGCGCCCCGGCTTCCCGGCTGAACCTGCTGATCACCGACGGCACCGTGATCGCCGCAACGACGGTGGACCATGCGCTGACGGTGCGAGCCGGTAACGGAGCAGTGCTGGTCTGCTCCGAGCCCACCGACCCTTCCCCGGATTGGGAACCGGTCCCTGACCGGCATCTGCTCACCGCGACCCGGTTCACCGTGGATGTCGTGCCGATTCCCCTGACCGCTGGCGTTACGACCCCTACTGAGGAGCCATGACCGCACCCGTGCTGGAGATCCACCTGTCCGACTCCGATGCCGCTGACGCGCTGCATCACGATGTGCGGGTCGGGCTGTCCGCTGATCCGAAATGGTTGCCGCCCAAGTGGTTTTACGACGCGCGCGGCAGCGAGCTGTTCGAAGAGATCACCGTTCTGCCCGAGTACTACCCAACCCGGACAGAACGGGAGCTGTTGCGCCGCAGTGTGGGCCAGATCGCGGCGCGGTCGGCCGTGGACACCCTCGTCGAGCTCGGCTCGGGTTCCTCAGAGAAGACCCGGTTACTGCTCGACCAACTTGCTGCGACCGGGTCGCTGCGGCGCTACGTGCCGTTGGACGTGTCGGAGTCGGCGTTGCGCGCCGCGATGGCGGCGGTGGCGCGGGAGTACCCGGCGCTTGCGGTGCACGGCGTGGTCGGCGACTTCACCGAGCATCTGGAGCTGCTCCCGGCCAGCCAGGGTGGTCGCCGGCTGGTGGTTTTCCTCGGTGGCACGATCGGCAACCTGCTGCCGGCGGAGCGGACCGGGTTTCTCACGGCGTTACGAGCCGCGCTGGAACCTGGTGAGCTGCTGCTGCTGGGTGCTGGGCTGGCTACCGATCCGGCGGTGATGGTGCCCGCCTACGACGATGCCGCCGGCGTGACTGCCGAGTTCAACCGCAATGTGCTGCACGTGCTCAACCGCGAGCTCGGGGCTGACTTCGTGGTCGATGCCTTCGATCATCTCGCGGTGTGGGATGCCGCTGAAGAGTGGATCGAGATGCGGCTGCGGGCCCGCCGTGCGATGACTGTGCAGTTGCCCGCAGTGGGCATGACGGTGCACTACGCCAAGGGCGAGGAGATGCGCACCGAGGTCTCGGGTAAGTTCCGGCGCGACCGACTCGGGGCCGAGCTGGTCGACGCCGGCTTCGGCGACCAGGTGTGGTGGACCGATCCCCGCAAGCGGTTCGCGCTGGTGCTCGCCGAGGCCGCCTAACCCGTTTCCTAGACTTGGAATGATTATCGATTTCGTTTACCCTCGGCGTCAGGTTGCCACCTGTGTGGGTGACGCGACGTCGGGGTGAGGAGCCGGAACGTGAGCGGAGCTGGAGTGTTGCGTCGGCTCTTACCCGCCGGAGCAGTCGCAGTGGCGGCGGTCACGCTTGCCGGTCTGCTGGCGGGTTGTGCTACCGGGACTCCCGCCGGTAGCGGTCCGGCGGCCCACTCCAGCGGCAACACGAAGATCGCGGTGGTGGCGGCAGAGAACTTCTGGGGAAGCATCGCCGCGCAGGTGGGTGGCGAACACGTCACCGTGCGCAGCATCATCGCGAGCCCGGACACCGACCCGCACGACTATGAACCGACCCCGGCTGACGGGCGAGCCCTGGCGACCGCCCAGTACGTGATCGCCAACGGGGTCGGTTACGACCCGTGGGTCGCCAAGCTGGTCAATGCGAATCCTGCGCCTGCCCGGTCGGTGTTGACGGTAGGGGAGCTGGTGGGGGTCAAGGAGGGCGGCAACCCGCACCGCTGGTATTCCCCGGATGACGTGCACCGGGTGATCGGGCAGATCGCCGCTGACTACGAGCGGATCGACCCGACCGACGCCGGCTATTTCGACCAGCAGAAGCAGACCTACGAAACCAATGGCTTGGCTGGCTACAACCAGCTCATCGCCGACATCAAAAGCAAGTACGGTGCAACCCCGATCGGCGCCTCGGAATCGATCGTGACCCCGTTGGCCGAGGGCCTGGGGTTGGGGCTGGCAACCCCGGAGTCGTTCCTGGACGCGGTGAGCGAAGGCACCGACCCGACCGCGGCTGACAAGATCACGGTGGATCAGCAGATCAAGACCAAGCAGATCAAGATCTTCGTCTTCAACCGGCAGAACTCGACACCGGACGTAGCTGCTCTGGTGACCGCGGCGAAGGACCAGGGCATCCCGGTGGCAACGATCACCGAGACACTCGTCCCGGCCACCGCCAGCTTCCAGGACTGGCAGGTCGGCCAGCTCCGAGGCATCGAACAAGCGCTGTCGCAGGCGAGCGCGCGATGAATGCCCACTCGCTCAATTCCGCAGTGAACCGGCAGGCCGGTCACACCGGCCAACCTCGGGCGCAGGATCAACAGGTGGCCGAGTCGGTGATCACCCTGCGCAATGCGGCCGCCGAGCGGGGCGGCCGCCGGCTGTGGAGTGGGCTCGATCTGACGGTTGCCGCCGGAGAGTTCGTCGCGGTGTTGGGTCCCAACGGGGTCGGCAAGTCCACGCTCGTCCAGGTCATTCTGGGGGCGTTACCGCTGGTCGAGGGTGAGGTGCGGGTGCTGTGCGGCCCTGCTGGACGGGCCAACGAGCGGATCGGCTATCTGCCCCAACGCCGCAGCTTCGACCCATCCCTGCGGGTACGGGGCCGCGACATCGTGCGGCTGGGCTTGGACGGGCATCGGTGGGGCCTTCCGCTTCCGGCCTGGTTGCCGGGCAGTGCGGCGCGGCGCTCGGCTGCCACGCGCGTCGAGGAGGTCATCGACCTGGTCGGTGCCGGCGGCTATGCCGACCGCCCGGTCGGAGAGCTTTCCGGGGGGGAGCAGCAACGCCTGTTGATCGCCCAGGCGTTGGCCCCGGCTCCCGATCTGCTGCTGCTCGACGAGCCACTGGATAGTCTGGATCTGCCGAATCAGGCCGCCGTCGCCGCCCTCATCGCCAGGATCAGCCGTGCGCAACAGGTGTCGGTGCTGATGGTGGCACACGACGTCAATCCGATCTTGACGAGTGTCGACACTGTGGTCTACCTTGCCCCCGGCGGTTCGAAGATCGGCTCACCCCGTCAAGTGATCACCGGGCCGACGCTGACCCAGCTGTTCGGCACCCCGATCGAGGTGCTCACCACATCCGACGGCCGCTTGGTCGTGATCGGCCACCCGCAGCGGTGTGAGCCTCGCCCGCAGCCGCACGGCGAGCTGGAGCCATGACTCTCGCCGACGGTCCCAGCTGGAACCCGATCATCGATCTGCAGCAGATGTGGTCATTCCCGTTCATGGTCAACGCTTTCCGCGCCGGCACGATCGTCGCGGTGCTGGCCGGGGTGATGGGCCACTTCATGGTGTTACGCAGGCAGAGCTTCGCCGGCCACACCCTGTCGCTGATCGGTTTTCCTGGCGCAGCCGGCGCGGTCCTGATCGGTGTCGCGGCAAGCTATGGCTACTTCGCCTTCTGCCTGGCCGGCGCCCTGGTAATCGCGGCGATGCCCCGCGCGGGACCCGGGGGCTACTCGGCGGAATCGGCGGTGATCGCCACGGTACAGTCCTTCGCGCTCGCCTGCGGATTCCTGTTCGTCGCGCTCTACAAGGGATTCCTCAACGGCGTCAATGCGCTGCTGTTCGGCAACTTCCTGGGCATCAGCACCGGTCAGGTCATTGTCCTGGGAGTTGTCGCCGCGGTATCCCTCGCTGTCCTGGGAGTGATCGGCCGGCCACTGGCCTTCGCCTCGATCGATCCCGACGTAGCGACTGCCCGCAACGTCCCGGTGCGTGCCCTGTCCGGGGCATTTCTGGTCCTACTCGGCGCCGCTACGGCCGAAGCCAGCCAGATCACCGGGACCCTGCTGGTGTTCGCCCTGCTGGTGATGCCCGCGGCGACCGCGCAGACGTTGACCGCGCGGCCCGCCCGCGCCCTGGCGTTGACCGCCGCGATCGGGCTGGTCGTCACCTGGCTCGGCCTGAGTGTGGCCTACTACACTCCTTTCCCGGTCGGGTTCTTCGTGACCAGCTTCGCCTTCGCGGGCTACGTGGCCGCCCAGGCGGTCCGCCACACGCGGCCCCGGTGGCGGGCAGTCAGCACCGCAGGGAGCCCGAGCCCGACCGGGATCGCGCGATGACCTGGCCGCCTTTCCTGCTCAACGCTCTGCTGGCCGGTACCGCCATCGCCGTGGCCGCCGGACTTGTCGGCTACTTCGTGGTGCTACGAGCCCAGGTCTTCACCGGCGACGCGCTGAGCCATGTGGCCTTCACCGGTGCCCTGGCTGCGCTGGCGCTGGGCGTCGACGAGCGACTCGGGCTGTTCGCGGCGACCATCGGTGTTGGTATCGCCCTCGGCGCCCTCGGTGAACGGGGCCGGGCCGACGACGTCGTGGTCGGCAGTGTGTTCGCTTGGATTCTCGGCCTTGGGGTGTTCTTCCTGACCCTCTATACCACCAACAACAGCGCCGGCAACGGTAATGCCGGGATCAACGTGCTGTTCGGCTCGATCTTCGGTTTGAACCGTTCCGAGGCGGTCACCGCTACCATCGTCGCCGCAGTGATCGCTGCCGTCGTGGTCACCATTGCCCGACCGCTGCTGTTCGCCAGCATCGACGGTGCCGTTGCCGCTGCCCGCGGGGTTCCGGTCCGCATGCTCGGCTACGGCTTCCTGGCCTTGGTCGGCGCGGCGGCCGCCGAGGCGAGCCAAGCCGTCGGTGCGCTCCTGCTGCTCGGGATGCTCGCCGCCCCCGCCGGGACGGCTCAACGCCTCACTACCCGGCCGTTTTCGGCGCTGCTGATCTCCGCCGGTCTTGCGGTGGGGGAGATGTGGGCCGGCCTCGCGCTGAGCTACACCGTCCCGGCGTTGCCGCCGAGCTTCGCCATCCTCGCCGTCGCCACCGGCGGCTACGCCCTCGCGCTGCTACTCACCCGCAACACCCATCGCGTCAGGCGGGGTTGGCGAACGGAACGGTCTGCTAAGCGCGCCTGACCATGCCGCGTAGGACGTATTGCAGGATGCCGCCGTGACGGTAGTACTCGGCTTCGCCGCAGGTGTCGATACGCAGTACCGCGTCGAAGTCGACCGGATCGGCTCCTTCGCGGGTGGCTTTGATGTGCACCGTCGCCGGGATGGAACCGTTGTTCAGCGCGGTGACGCCGGAGATGTCGAACGCCTCGGTGCCGTCGAGACCCAGTGACGAGGCCGATTCGCCCGCCGGGAACTGCAGTGGGAGTACGCCCATTCCGATCAGGTTGGAGCGGTGGATCCGCTCGAACGACTCGGCGAGCACCGCGCGGACCCCGAGCAGCAGGGTGCCCTTGGCCGCCCAGTCCCGCGAGGAGCCGGAGCCGTATTCCTTGCCCCCGAGGACAAGCAGCGGGATCCCGTCCGCCGCGTAGTGTTGAGCCGCGTCGTAAATGGGAACCGGACCGTCGGATTCGGTAGTGAAGTCGCGGGTGAAGCCACCGCAGGTATCGTTGAGCAGCAGGTTGCGCAACCGGATATTGGCGAAGGTGCCTCGTATCATCACCTCGTGATTGCCCCGGCGGGATCCGTATGAGTTGAAGTTCTTGCGCTCGACACCTCGTTCGGCGAGGTAGCGACCGGCAGGCGAATCCGCCTTGATCGTCCC
>QHBZ01000154.1:0-5451 GCA_003244055.1 Pseudonocardiales bacterium
GGCCGAGCGGGCGGCGCAGCTGTGCCGGGACACCCGGGTGCCGCTGGCGCTGCTGACCAACGGCCGGTTCTGGGTGTTGGTGCATGCCCGGCCAGGTGAGGCGACCAGCATCGCGGTGTTCGACGCCGACCTGTGGCTGGAGGAGCCGGCGCTGCTGCGCGCGTTCGCGTCGCTGTGTTGCGCCTCCCGCGTGCTACCCCCGCCGACCACAGCCGGCGGTGCGCCATCCACCAGCCTGGCCGGCCTGTTCGCCCGCAGCGCCGACGAACACGCGCACGTCACGAGGACACTGGGTTACCAGGTACGCCGGGCGGTCGAGCTGTTCGTCGCCGAGCTGGCCCGGCTGGACCGCGAGGCGGGCGGCGCGCTGCTGACCCCAGTATCCGAACGGGACCTCTACCGGGGCGCGCTGACCACGTTGCTGCGCCTGGTGTTCCTGTTGTTCGCCGAAGAACAACGGCTGCTGCCGGTGACCGACCCGATCTACGCGAACGGCTACGCGGTGTCCACGCTCTACGAGCAGCTTGAAGCAGACCGCAACCTGTATGGCGATGA
The DNA here is from genome assembly GCA_003244055.1 of Pseudonocardiales bacterium. Taxonomy (GTDB): domain Bacteria; phylum Actinomycetota; class Actinomycetes; order Mycobacteriales; family Pseudonocardiaceae. Next base: position 556 of record QHBZ01000154.1, read on the forward strand.
GGTGGCTGATCGGCGGGCGGCGGCGTGGCCCCGGTTACTCGCCCTGTTCGGCGCCATCCATGACGGTTGCGAGCACCCGGACCTGCGGCTGCCGGCGTACGGGGGGTCGCTGTTCGACCCGGCTGGCTACCCGTGGCTGGTGGATGCCGCGGTCACCGACCGGGTGATCCGGGAGATGCTCGACGCGCTGCTCGTGCTGCGGCACAAGGGCAAAGCCGCCGAGCGGCTGAGCTACGCCCGGCTCGGGGTGGAACAGATCGGGCACGTGTACGAGGGCCTGCTGGAATTCTCCTGTCGCAAGGTGCACGAGCCTTTCGTGGGTCTGTCCGGCAAGGCCGAACCCGAAGTGGCGCTGGCCGAGCTGGAATCCATCGCCGCCCACGGCGAACTCCCGCAGTGGTTGCGGTCCTGCTGTGACGCCACCGAGAAGCAGGTGGACAAGTGGTTGGCGGCCTGCCCGTCACCGCACCAGCGGGCCGTACTACACGCCGCGTGCGACAACGATGCCGCGCTGGCGCAGCGGATGCTGCCGTTCTGGGGACTGCTGCGCACCGACCTGCGCGGCCTGCCGACGGTGTTCCCCGCCGGATCGGTGCTGTTCACCCAGGTCGGCGACCGCCGGGCGACCGGAACCCATTACACCCCGCGGGAACTGGCCGAGGAGGTGGTGGAGCACACCCTGGCCCCGTTGTGCTTCGCGCCCGGCCCGGCCCAGGGCGCGCAGCGCGGTGTCTGGCGGGCCAAGACGGCCGGCGAGCTGCTGGCCTTGAAGGTCGTGGACCCGGCGATGGGGTCCGGCGCGTTCCTGGTGTCGGCATGTCGCTACCTGGCCGACCGGGTGGTGGATGCCTGGAACCGGGACGGCGTGCCCGACGACGTCGCCGACCTGGTCGGCACGGAAGGCGACCGGGACGAACTGCTGCTGGCCGCGCGCCGCCTGGTCGCCGCCCGGTGCCTGTACGGAGTGGACCGCGACGACATGGCGGTGGACCTGGCCAAGCTGTCGTTGTGGCTGGTCACCCTGGCCAAGAACAGGCCGTTTGGCTTCCTCGATCACGCGCTGCGCTGCGGAGACTCGCTGGTGGGTTTGGTTTCCGAGCGCCAGGTGGCCGCATTCCACCTCGACGTCGACCGTGGCTGGTCGGTCGGCACCGACCTGTTCCGCACGTTGAACGCGCGGATCGACGCGGTGCTCACCGACGTCGCGGAGCTGCGGGAAGAGATCGAGTCGACCGTGGTGCGGGATGCCCGGCACGCCGCAGAGAAGGCGGAACTGCTCCATGATGCCGAGTGGCGGACCCGCAAGCTCCGGCTGGCCGCCGACGCCGTGGTCGGCGCCGCACTGAGCACCGCGGTCCGGCACGCGCCGTGGCATGAGAAAGATGACGACGAGGAAGAGGATCTAGACGACCGGTTGACCGCGATCGCCGACGACGTCGACCTGCTCATGCGCGACGGTAATGACCCTTCCCTGGAAGAACGGTTGCGCCACACGGTCGACGGTTGGCTACGCGGCGGACGCGTTGACCCAATCCGGCCGCTGCACTGGCCGTTGGAGTTCCCCGAGGTCATGCGCCGAGGCGGCTTCGACGCCGCAGTCGGCAACCCACCCTTCATCGGCGGCCAGCGCCTGACCGGCGCGATCGGCAAGGATGTCCGCGAGTACCTGGTCGCGTACCTGAGCAAGGGCAAGCGCGGCAGCGCCGACCTGTGCTCCTACTTTCTGCTGCGCAATCTCGACATTTCCTGGCGTGGCCGGGTCGGCATCATCGCCACCAACACCATCGCCCAGGGCGACACCCGCGAGGTCGGACTCGACCAGGCAGTCGGCAACGGCGTCAGCGTCTACCGCGCCGTGAAGTCCCAACCCTGGCCCGGCACGGCCTCGCTGGAAGTCTCCCTGGTGTGGGTCGGCCACGCGTCAGACGGCGAACCACGCACCCTCGACGGCCGGTTGGTCTCGGCGATCACCCCATCACTGGACCCCGAGTCCCGGGTCTCTGGCAACCCACACCGCCTTGCCACCAACGCCGACCAGTCGTTCCAAGGATCGAATATTCTCGGCCTCGGCTTCACCATGACACCCGATGCTGCCCAGGCGCTGATCTCAAAGGACCCCCGCAACAGGGACGTGCTCTTCCCCTATCTCATCGGGGATGACCTGAACTCACATTCTGGTTGTTCTGCCAGCCGATGGGTCATCAACTTCCACGACTGGCCTATCGAACAGGCACAACAGTACGAGGACTGCTTCGCCATTGTCGAGCGGAACGTCAAGCCCACACGTGAGAAAAACAACCGCAAGGTCCGCCGTGAACGTTGGTGGCAGTTCGCGGAGCGCGCTCCGTCGCTATACGAGGCCGTCGCCGACCTTGACCGGGTGCTCGTCATCGCTCAGACGAGTAGTACACAAGTCCCGGTTTTTGTGCGCACGGATCAAGTATTCGATCAAAAACTTGTTGTCTTCCCAGTATCGAGTGGTGATCAACTCTGTTTTCGGGCGAGTCAATTCCAATACTGGTGGACCGTGAAGAACAGCTCGACCATGAAGGCCGACACAGTTTATGCGCCCTCTGACTGTTGCAGGAATCTTCCGATCCCGGAGCTCACCGACCGAATGGATCGGGTGGGAGAGGAGCTGCACTCGTTCCGACGGTCGGTGATGCTGGGGCGGCAGTTGGGGCTGACCAAGCTCTACAACCTGGTGCACGATCCGGCCGTCACCGACCAGGAGATCCGGCGGCTTCGGGAGATCCACACCGAGATCGACCAGGCCACCGCCGAGGCGTACAGCTGGCACGATCTCGACCTCGGACACGGGTTTCACAGCACCCGCCAGGGTCGCCGGTTCACCATCGCGCCGGACGTTCAGGTAGAAGTGCTGGATCGGCTCCTGCAACTCAACCACGAGCGCTACGCCGAGGAGGTCCGTCAGGGCCTGCACACCAAGAAGAAACCCAAGGCCAAGCGCACCAGAAACATCGCTCAGCGCTCTCAAATCGACGGGCCTGTCGAGCCTGAAGGTTCCCTATTCTGACGCCCCTGCAAGTTGGTCTTTCCATCACTATTACCACTTTGGAACCAGTCTCACACCCAACGACGAGACAACGTGAGTCCGTCTTTAGAAACCTTCATCCAGACGTCGCGGCCGTGCTCCAAGAGGCTGACCACCTCATCAATGTGCGTTCGCAGCAGCTCTGCGGCCTCGAGTTCGGTGCATCTGAGCCAGATGTGCTGGCCGACGACAGCTCGGGACCGCCGCCGGGAGAACTCGACGTCGTGAGTGATGAGTGCGGCTTTCCTATTGTACGCGTAGACCGTCAGCTCATCGTCAACGACATCACTGAGTCCAGCTTCGGCGGCGGTCCATGCCTCATGACCCAGTTCCCGCAGGGTAGCGGCGACGTCGGTGTCGACGTTCTGATCACAGAGGAATCGCACGGGCTAGGCGACCGAGGTGTTCCTCACGGCTTCAATGTCTTCTTCACTCAACACCGGGAAAGACCGCAGTATCTCGGCCGTGGACTTGCCGTGATCAAGGTATCGACGAACTGTTTCAACGGGCACCCGTGTACCAGCGAGCACCTGCTTGTTACCAAGTGCGCCCCGACGCCGCTCAATTGTCCCAGCCAGTGCACTTGGCCGACGGGCCTTCTCTCTGATCTCCGCACGAAGAAGCTCAAGGTTCAGCACCTGCGACAGAACTGTCTGCCGGGGTCGTAGGTCACCTTCCCAACTGCCATCAGGGTGCTGGAAGTAAACGCGTTTGCCGTGAGTGGCCCAGGTCAGCTGCGCCAGAGGTTGCTCATAACCACGAGCCCGCAGATGGCTCACGATCTGCCGGATATGTGGCAGTGGCACTCCACGCTCGATGAGCTGTGCGGCAACCATCAGCCCGAGTAGATCCAAGAAATCGTAGAACCGGATCCGGCGACCAGGTGTCAGCTGATCGTCAGTGGACGGAGCGAGGAAGTCGGTACGTGCCCAGCGATTCAGTCGTCTCCGCGACAAACCAGTGATGCGAGCTGCCGTATCCCGGGTGACAGCTAGTCGCTGCTCATCCAAGATCACGAGACCCTCCGCTCCATCGACGAGATCACCCAGGTATCCTCAGGTGCTCGGTGCTTATCTACAGCTCAGCAGGAATTATCGCCCATCCCTCCCCAGTTTGGCACCTTACCCAGACGGGGTGGCGCGGATGCGGTGCAGCAGCTCGGCGATGAGCTCGTCGTTGGCGGCGTGGTCGCCGCGGTCGGCGTTGGTCAGGAAGTGATCGCACAGTGCCTCGGCAGCCGCAGCTGGGTTCATGATCACTGGCCTCGTGACCACAGGACTGGGATCCGGCTGGCCGCCAGGAGTTTCGGGGGTGCTCGACCGGCGGCCAGCCGGAGGTGTCGAAAACAACGCAGTCTTGGTGGGCAACTCGGGGGCGGGCACCTGCGGGGCGGCCGGCCCCTGCGTCGAGGTCGGACCCTGTGTGGCGGGGTTGCGATCCGGCGTCATCTGGTCGCACCTCCCGAGACCAGCCAGCCATCAGGCACGGCGCTGAGGGCGTCGGCGAGGTGCCGGGGCGCCGCGGTCGCATCGGGATGGCTCAGCAGCCAGTAGCTCGCCCTGAGGTGGATCCGGCAGGGTCGGCGGCGCTGCCCGATCAGCGCGCCGGAGCGCCGGCAGGACCGGCAACGGCCCCGCCGGTCGAGTGGATGGTCGAGCAGCAGGGTGTACAACACGGCAGCGGCCCGGTAGCGGATCGAGTCGATTCCGCTGACGGCGCTGGGCCCGGCCGCCACGGCCTGGCGCAGTGCGTCACAGACGAGCCGATAACTGGTCTGCTCGATGGTCCGCCCCTTCCCGGTCACCACTGCCACCCGCTCACCCGACGACGTCACAGGCGGG
>QHBZ01000154.1:5569-6500 GCA_003244055.1 Pseudonocardiales bacterium
CGAGCCGGGCTGTCCGGGCCGACGATCAGCCGCATCGAGAGCGGCAAGCGCGGCATGACCGTCGATGAGGTGGAGAAGCTGCTCGACACCTACCAGGTGCCGGTGCCCCAGCAGCGGGAGTACCTGGAGATGGCCGAGCGCGCCGCCGAGCGGGGCTGGTGGCAGGCCTACGGTTCGGCGCTGACCGACGCCACCCAGACCCAGATCGCGCTGGAGGAAGACGCCACCACGATCACCAACTTCGAGCCGGTGGTCGTGCCGGGGCTGTTGCAGACCGCCGCCTACGCGCGGGCCGTCATCAGCACCGTCGGGCTGGACGTCACGCCGAGGCAGGTCGAGGCCAAGGTCGCCGCTCGGATGGCCCGGCAGGCGATCCTCACCAAGCCCGACCCGCCGCAGCTGATCACCATCCTGGACGAGGGGGTGCTGCACCGCGAGGTCGGCGGGCGCGCGGTGATGGCCCGCCAGCTGCGGCAGCTGATCGAGGCCGCCACCACCCAGCCCAACGTGACGGTCCAGGTGATCCCGTTCACCGCAGGCGCCCACGCCGCGGTCGAAGGCTCGTTCGCGATCATCGAGTTCGGCATGGAACCGGGTGCGGTGCTGTTGGAGGCCAAGACCGCCGACCTGTTCCTGGAGGAGCCGGACGAGATCGCCGCATACCAGGACACCGCGAGTAGACTCCAGCGATCGGCCCTCGGGGCCGACGATACGGTCGCACTGATCGATCAGGTGCTCAGGGAGATGACATGAACCGCGACACACGCCCGAGCCCGGGCGTGGACCCCCCGTCAACAGGGTGGCGCAAGAGCAGCCGCAGCGCCGCCAACGCCAACTGCGTCGAGATCAACCTCACCCACCCCGACCTCGTCCACATCCGGGACAGCAAGGACCGCGGGACCGGCCCGACGATCGCCGTGACCCACCGCCA
>QHBZ01000155.1 GCA_003244055.1 Pseudonocardiales bacterium
CACGGTCGAGGTTTGCACATCCCGCAGCAGCGAAGGCAGGGTGTCGTGCCAGACGTAGCTGGTCTGCCATGAATTGCGCCGCGCGATCTCGTTCCACAAGTCGATGCTGAAGCCGTGATACTGATCGCCGCTTTTGGTCACGAACGGGTCGAGCGGCTTGATCCCCACCTTGATGGCGCTGCCTGGTACGCCGTCGGCGTCCGTCGTATCCGCGGCCGTCGCTGACGCTCCGGCCACGATCAGGATCAGCCCTACCCCAACAACGGCCGCCCACCTGCGTGTTCGGATCATCACGAAGTGACAATATGTTCCGGAGAACGGTTACGCAGCTTGATGAGCGCGTGTCCGGTCCACGACCGGGACAGCGAGCAGGCCAGGATGGCGACCTCGGTCAGCACCCTGAGCAGGGCCCGTGGCGCAGGCTGGAAGCCGCGCTCGACGTCATCGTCTCCGTCGCGGCACTACATCATATGGACCCAACCTCGGCTCTGGGTCGCATGCGCGAGCTGCTGCGACCAGATGCGTGACTTTGGCGAGACAGGCTCACTCCTAAGCTATTAAGAAGATCACCCGGTTCCTCTGTCCATCGGCGGCGCGCCCAGAGACCCACACAACCTGTTCCCACAACCCACAGCGAAGCTGTAGGGAAGCAAGACCTCGAAGCCCACCTACCTCAGGCGGTGTGCTCGGGTCGGATGACGTGACGGCTGCGCAGGCGAAGATGCGACACGACTAGACTCATTGAGCTGTTGGCCGGTCAGTCGCCGCCGCTTGCTGTTGTTCGTGGCGTAGGTGGCGATTAACGACGTCTAGCGCCGCCTCGGCGGCGTCCTCTCGTATCGATAGCGGGGTGGGGCCGAACAGCCGAGCCAGCTCGTCGGCAAGGACGTTGACGTGCCCAGCATGCAAGGCTGGGTCGTCATCATCGGGTAACGCCGGGTCAGCCGGCGGGGTGAGAGTCACCGCTGTGATCTTAGAATAGAACCTCGACTGCTACCACGGGATGTCGCACAGTACGAGAACTCGGGGCTGGCATTGACCAGGTCCAAGAAGTGGTACACGCTGCTCGGGATGCTGGCCTGATCGGCTTCGGTGAAGTCGCTATAGATTGCCGTTGCGCCATCGAGATGCCGACCGCCTTCTACACGACTCGGCTCTCGATGGAGATGCCGTGTCTCGACACCGCTACCGGGGGCGCATGTCCATGACATCAACCGACTCCGCCTGGTAGAGCTTGGGCTCGTATGTCAGCACGATGGCACGGATACCAGCAGCCTCGTGCACGACCTGCGCCAGCTCCAGAGTGGCGGCGTCCAGCGCGCCGGCCCGAGCGGCGAGCGTCCCTACGTCCAGGGCGTTCATCGACGATAGTGCAGGACCTGCAGGGGCCCCTCGGAGTCCTCCACCAGCCAACTCAGCTCGCCATGCTGGTCCACCAGTTCTGCAGCGGCGACCGCGAGAGACAACGCCGAAGCCACTAGGATCCGGCCATCGGTAATGGCCGCCACCACAAAGGCTTGGGTACGTCGCGTCAGCTCACGTTCATACGCCACCAATACCGAGGCATCCAAGATCAGGGGGCGGGAATTGGTCACGCGGTGTGGCCGGACCCAAGCAGGTCGATCTGATCAAGGACCTTTCGGGCCTCTACGGCTGCGGCCCGATACTCCGCTGACGCGGGGTCGATACCCCGTCGCCGCAGTAGCTCAGCAGCGGTCTGCTCACGGTGTTCGTAGGCCACTCGCGCGCCAGGAATGTGCTGATCGATCTCGCCCTGCGGCAGCTCAGCCAACTCCTCGGCCGGCACATGCTCCCGCACCGCCAACCGGCCCACCACGTACCGGTCGGCCTCCGACAGACCCGCGAACGCCGAAGATGTCATGGTAGCCGGGCCTAGCCTGCTCGTCCTCTACGACGCCAGGGTCGGGCCCGTCCCGGTGCGAACATGACGGTCCGCTCGTCGGGATCCCCCTGGGGGAGCTGACCGCGCTGCTAGCTCGGTTCGGGATGATCGTTGGCCTCGACGCCAGTCCCGAGGCTGACGAGAAGCTTCAGGCCGCGCAGCTGGCACACGCTCTGGTGGCGGCGCCGAAGCGCACGCCACCCGCGCCGAGCAGGCCTACCGGGACGCCGGAGCCCAACCGCCCGACATCACTCAAGCCTCACTGATGGCCTTCGCCGGAGTGAACTGCCAGAGCGAATCCGATGAGCTCGCGTTGATCCAGTGGCGGGCCACCCGTCTGGCCGGGGCGCTGGGCGCCCTGGACTTCTGCGGCCCGATCAAACGCCAGGGCGAAGTCGATTCCGGCGACTCATTGATCCCCACCATGCGCCTCACCGCTGCCGCCCTGTCCGGGATGGCCCCCGCGGCCCAAACGTCGGTCAACCCCCAGCGCGGACCTGGACAGGCCGCCGCGGCCGGGCAGACCCTGGCCAAGGCGATGAGCGCCCTGGAAGAAGCCGCCAAGGCCGCCAGCCGGCACCGCACGATCGGTGAGCTGATGGGCATGACCGGCTGATCAACCCGAGAGCTGCCCGGCATCGAGGTCGATCCGGCTACGGCGAGGTCGCCGTGATCACCGGATCGATGCGTCTCCCCGTAACAAACAGCAGCACGCCCACGATGAGGAGCTGCGGATCTACCCGGAGATCGTCGAGCGGAGATCGCTACCCTGGCCGATCGCTCCAAGGGCGGCGACCGGTCCTTGTCGTGTCGGAAGAAAGGCGTTTCGAGATGCCCGACTTGAACAAGCACAGCCGGATCACCGGCGACGCCCGAGACAAGCTCGCAAAGGACTTGGCCAAGAAGTACGAGAAGGGCACCAGCATCCGGGACCTCGCTGAGTCGATCGGGCGGTCCTACGGCTTCGTGCACCGGGTGCTCTCGGAGTCCGGTGTGACGCTGCGTTCCCGCGGCGGCGCGACCCGGACGAAGAAGACGCAGACTCGCTGAGGTCAGGGAGCGGGATCAGGCCGTGTCCTCGATCTCTGACAGCGTTTTATAGAGGTGGCCCGCGTGACGCCGAGGGTCCGACAGATCGACGGGATCGGCTCGCCGGCAGCACGCATCGCCCGAGCTGCCCGTAGCTGGTCGGCGGTGATTGCGCCGGGGCGGCCGACCTGCCGGCCACGGACCCGGGCCGCCTCCCGGGCGGCTCGATGCCCTCCCGCAGGCTGCGGAGCAGAACTGCTTATGCAGCATGCGACCAACCGCCGGCAGCTTCGATGGTGGTGCCGTTGATGTATGACGCATCCGTTGACAACAGAAACGTGACTACCGCGGCGATTTCGGCGGGTTGCACCAATCGGCCGAGCGCGTTCATGGACCGCATTACCGCGTCGGACGCTACACCGGACAGCGCGGGATGGATGTATTTGTCGCTGTAGTTGGTTGCCATGTCGGTGGCGGTGCCGCCGGGGGCGATCGCGTTGATGGCGATGTCCCGCTCGGCGAGTTCGAGCCAGATTGGCCACCATAGCGGAGACGGCTGGTTTGCTTGCCGCGTACATATGGTGTGCTGATAGACCGTGATTCGCGCGCTGATCGACGAGGTGAGCACGGGGATCGCTCCCGTCCGGGCGAATCTGGCGCGGGCGGTGCGACCCGCCCGGAGTGTCAGTTGGTCGCGAAGAAGTGGCGGCCAATGAGAGCGTTTCAGCTGGTGGAGTGTCTGTGTGACGGTCGGCGCGGGTGATCCGATAAGCTACCTCGGGGGTATTCATCTGACCGGACTAATGAACAAACACCCCCGGTGCGCAGCACCTCGCAGCGACACGCGGGTTGGCGATCATCGATGCGTGCAAAGCCACTGCGAACCTGGGCTGGCTCTACCAGCCGATACCTAGTTCCGGTCAAGTCCCCGGCTCGGCGATGAAGGAGTACGTGCTCTATGCCGGCGATCGAACTTCCCTTGATCATGCACTAGTCCGGTCAGATGAATACCCCCGAAGCTACCTTATGTCATATGATCTTCATCGGGACTCTGGTCGAGGATGCCGCGGACCGCTCCCCGACCGATGGCCCACCCCACACACCGCCCTGCACGATCAACCCCAGGGACCGGGGATGCA
>QHBZ01000156.1 GCA_003244055.1 Pseudonocardiales bacterium
GTCACGATAGTTACGTCTCAGCTCGCTAGCGGCGGCACCGGCTACGTCTCCGCGCTCCACCTCAAAGGCAACGACAAGGGCAACGTCCCCAACCACTGCTGACACTTAACCCATGCGGGCGACGCCGCGGACCCCTCCCGACGACGAGCGGCCGGACCTTGCCGCACCCCAACCGGGTGATGTGGCTGCCCGTGGGCGTGCTCGGCGGACAGTTCGGCTGGCTGACCACGCACAGCGCACTCATCTGCCCGCCCACAGCTGCCCCTCTACGACCTCGGCGCCGGTACCCTGACGGGTAATCCGTCCACCCAGCGCGTGGAAGTGGAGACTGTATGGCGGGTTTGACGGGCGCGGCCGTCGACGGGCACACCCGAGCGCAGCACCAGGCACCGGCGGTTTCACCTGCCATCGATCAGGCGTCGCAGTCCGATGCGACTCGCCCGTCCGCTGTGTAGGGCATCGCGAGGAGGGGCCGGTGTTCGGTCTGAGCGTGGAAAAGCTGTTCATCCTGGCGGTCGTGGCGTTGTTCGTGCTGGGTCCTGAGCGACTACCCGCCGCGGCAGCGTGGCTGGCGCGAACCGTGCGGCAGATCAGGGATTATGCTGGCGAGGCGAATGAGAAGCTTCGCCACGAGCTCGGCCCGGAGTTCGACGAGATCCGGGCCCCACTGAATGATCTCCATAGCGGTCTATCGGGTTTGCGTACCTGGCGCGATCCCCGCGCCGCGGTGATGCGGCACCTGCGCGAGGAGCCCACCACACCCGGCCGTTACCCTCCCCGACCGGACGGCTGGGAACCGACCTCGGACCAGCAACCGGCCAGCGCGGCACCGCTGGGCGCGGGGGAACGCCCACCGATTGACCCCGACACGACCTGAACGCACCGAGCGTCGCCACGCAGCAAACGCGGAGGGTTGTGGTGCCAACTTCCATGGGAGCGGCGCAGCGAGCGTGGTGTGCGCCGAGCCGGCCAGGGATTGTTCATGGCTGAGCGACCAGCGGCCACCGGTCGTGGTGTTGAGCTGGCGTTGCTGGTGTTCGCGGCCGGGTTGGTCACGTTGGCGTTGGTGCTGGTGGAGGCCGATCAGAGACAGCAGTTGTCGCGGTCGCTGCTGTATTTGGGTGTGGCCTATCTGGGTCTTTTCGCGGTGGCGCATGCGGCGGTGCGCTGGTTGGCGCCGCACGCCGATCCGCTGATTTTGCCGTGTGTGGCGGTGCTCAACGGTCTGGGTCTGGTGATGATCCACCGGTTGGACCTGGCCGCGGCGACCCAAGCCCTCGACGCGGGCGGACCTGGCGCGACCGCGGATGCCGCTCGCCAGGTGGGGTGGACCGCGGTGGCCCTGGAGTTGTTCGTGGCGGTGTTGTGGTGGGTCCGCGATCACCGCAGCGTGGCGTCCTACGGTTACACCGCCGGTCTGCTGGGGTTGGGGTTGCTGGTCTTGCCTGGGGTGCTGCCGGCGAGCATCTCCCAGGTCAACGGGGCCAAGCTGTGGCTGCGGCTGGGTCCGGTGTCGATCCAACCCGGGGAGTTCGCCAAGATCGGGATCATCGTGTTCGTCGCGGTGTTTTTGGTCAACAATCGGGAGTTGTTCACCACCGCGGGCCGCCAGCTGCTCGGGATGACCTTCCCCCGGCCCCGGGATCTGGCGCCGCTGTTGGGCGCGTGGGGCCTGTCGATCGGCGTGTTGGCACTGGAAAAGGAACTCGGGGCCTCACTGCTGATCTTCGGGGTGGTCCTGGCGATGCTGTATGCGGCCACCGAACGCCTGTCCTGGGTACTCATCGGGCTGGCGTTCTTCGCCGCCGGCAGCGTGCTCGCCTACCAGCTCTTTCCCCACGTCCGGGTTCGAGTGCAGGTGTGGTCTGATCCCTTCGCCACCTACTACCAGTCGGGCTACCAGGTCGCTCAGTCCCTGTTCGGATTGGCCACCGGCGGGGTGGCCGGCACCGGCCTGGGCGCCGGTCGTCCCGATCTGGTCCCGGTAGCCAACTCCGATTTCATCATGGCCGGCATCGGCGAAGAACTCGGTCTTATCGGGTTCACCGCGGTCCTGATGATCTACCTCCTGCTGGTCAGCCGGGGTTTGCGGGCCGCTCTGTCGGTGCGCGACACCTTCGGCAAACTCCTCGCCGCCGGCCTGTCGGTCACCATCGCCCTGCAAGTGTTCATCGTCACCGGCGGTGTCACCAACCTCATCCCCGAAACCGGGCTCACCACACCGTTCCTGTCCTATGGCGGCTCCTCCCTGCTGGCCAACTACATGCTCATCGCCCTGCTCATCCGCATCTCCCACGCCGCCCGACAACCCCCACCCAGCGCACAACCGCGGCCGCCCCCGGTCCCGCTCGCCTCCGCCGCCACCGAACTGGTCACCCGCCCCCGCACCTAAGATTTTGATGCCTCTGGCGT
>QHBZ01000157.1 GCA_003244055.1 Pseudonocardiales bacterium
GCGTCCATCTCCTGCACATCCGCCGGGATGATCACACAGGTGACGGTCTTCTCGACCTGCGCGATCCGCATCGCCCGGTCCAGGATGTGGCGGATACTGCCTGGTTCGTTGACCTGCTCGCAGTAGGCCGAGGCGACGTCGGAGTACAGCTGCAGCAGCTTGACCTCCTGCTGGAAATGCCCCCCCAACGCACGAACGAAAGTCTGTCCCACGATCGCCACCACCGGCTGATGGTCCAGTTTCGCGTCATAGAGTCCGTTGAGCAGGTGGATCGCCCCGGGCCCCGAGGTGGCCATGCACACCCCGACCTGCCCGGTGAACTTGGCATGCCCACAGGCCATGAACGAGGCCATCTCCTCATGCCGGGTCTGGATGAACCGCAGCTGATCGTGATACCGCCGCAACGCGCCCAAGATGCCGTTGATCCCGTCGCCGGGGAACCCGTAGATGGTGTCGACGCCCCACTCCAGCAGGCGCTCACACAAGTAATCCCCGGCGTTGTTACCCATCTGCGATTCCCACTCTCCATCACCGGGCGGCACCGCTACGCGGGACGACGCGCTCTGCCGCCGGTGTCACGGCGCCGCCCGGGTAGTGAGTAGCCCCGTGCCTGCGGAGTGAAACCCGCCGGTATCGGGAGGCGCACCGGCGCCCCAGAGCTGGGCCGTCAGGCCCTGCCTGACACTCCCGGATGCTCCGTCGTCCAGCCCAGCGACCATGCCCGGCTGGGCGGGATCTCTCCGGCGGCTTCCGCGAAGGCCAGCATCGCAGGTGAAAGGTCGTTACGGAGCTGAGGCGGCATCGTGGCGAGGACGTTCGCGATGGCGGTGCGCCGATGCTCGATCATGTTCTGCACGAGCTGTTGACCGGAGGCAGTGAGCTGCAGGACCAGGTTGCGGCGATCGGCGGGGTCATCGCTTCGGTGTAGGAGGCCGGCGTTGACGAGTTTGTCGCAGGTGCGGGTCGCGTTGGAGGCGTGCACGCCCAGTCCCTGGGCGACAGATGCGAGATTCTGCGGGCCGCGGCTGGCGATCACCACCAGAATCCGAAGCTGCGGCAGCGTCACCCGGTCCTCCACACTCACCACCGACTGTGCGGAGACCGCGACAAGTACCCGAGCCGCGAGCATGACCGCGTCGATCTGCTCGGGGGTGGGACGAGTCGCATCCCCGACGGGTTGCGTGGCGTTCATCCGCGAAGCGTCCTCCGATAGCTGCGTTTACGCAAACATTGCGTCCTGACCAGGCTGGGTTCGTCGACGCCTGCTGGGGTTCGCCCACGCACCTACCGGCGCTAGGCCTAAAGTGTGTACATCACAGCAATGAATGTACCTACGCAACGATTGCGGTACGCTTGGCGCTCAGGCTGTTCAGGGCCGTCGGCCCGCTGACCGACAGATGGGCGAGGGGCGTCTGATGACTGTAGGGGCCGTTGCGACAGCCGTGACCTCGTCGGTGTCCTCGGTCGGACCCGAACAAGGTGAGTACGCGGATCTGGTTGAGCTGCAGCGCCGGTACGCCGAGCTCGCTCCCGACAACCCCGAGCGGCGGTGGCTGCGCGGGCAGCTGATCAGCGGCTACCTGCCGGTGGCCCACCACATCGCTCGCCGGTTCGCCGGCCGCGGCGAGCCGCTGGATGACCTGACCCAGGTCGCCATCGTGGGACTGATCCATGCCGTCGACCGTTTCGAACCTGCCCGCGGCTCGCACTTCTTGTCCTTCGCGGTACCGACCATCACCGGTGAGGTACGCCGGTACTTCCGCGACCACAGCTGGTCGACTCGGGTACCGCGGCGGCTGAAGGCTCTACACGTGGCCATCAGGGCCGCGCTGCCAGACTTGTCCCAACAGCTCGGCCGTGCTCCCCGACCCAGTGAGATCGCGCAGCGGTTGGGATTGCCGACCTCGGTGGTGATCGAAGGGCTACACGCGGGACAGGCATACCGAACCTCATCTCTGGATGAGATTCTCAGCTCCGGAGACGACGCTCCGGGAGCGTTCATTGAGGACCCGGGGGGCGAACTGGCGCTCATCGACGAGCGCGAGGCGCTGCGCCCACTGCTGGCTGAGCTTGCGCCCAGGGAACGGACGATCATCGCCCTGCGCTTCGTCCGCCAACTCAGCCAGACCCAGATCAGCGAGCAGGTCGGCGTCTCGCAGATGCACGTGTCGCGGCTACTCCGCCAGACACTGGACTTCTTGCACGAGCGCATGGCCGGCCCGGATTGATCGCCTTCCCGGCACCGGTCCCGCGATCATCTGGACGCTTGACGGGGTGGACGGCTGATCGCGCGGCGCCGGGTCAATACCAGCGCCACGCCGGATCCGGTCATAGCGACCGCGCCGCCTACGGTGAGCGACACCGCCAGAATGCTCACCTCAGAGTGCGGCGCTGCTTGGCCGTCCGAATTGGTCCTCGCCGAACTGGTGCCGGTTGTTGTGCTGACCCTCTCACTGGCCGCTACATCGGCCATGGCCAGCGGGGCGGCACCCAGTAGGACGGTGCCCGCGAGCAGCCCGCAGGCGACGCCCACATGGGCTCGTCGGTTGCGGGCAGGAAGCCGACGAGCGGCGCCACGAGCACCGAGCTCGATCACGACAACCTTCCGGACCAGTCCATCATCAACCCCCGGCGCGAAATCACTTGAAGTGCGCTGTCGGGGTCTAGGGCAGCGGTCCGGCATGTTCGTTGCCGCAATGTGCGGTTCGGCCGGTTGAGAAAATTATATCCAGGTTGGTGGCGGAGAAGACGAGTCAGGATCTGAACAAACGAGAACACTTCCGAGCCAGAGGTCCGTGGCGCTTCTCCGCCGGGGTTGGCTGAGCTTTTACGCGAGAGGCAAACATGGACTGTGCGGGGTTCCCGAGGCAATCCGCACGCTTACGGCGTGTCGCCGACGTGGCCGATTTCGTCGGGTCGCAGTGTTTTCGAGCGGGCGCGCCGGGCACTGTCGGTGTCGAG
>QHBZ01000158.1 GCA_003244055.1 Pseudonocardiales bacterium
ACCACGCGTGCAGCACCGCCCTGACCACCTGGGCCGAACGTCACGTCGAGAAGGGCATAGTGCCGGTGGCGCTCACGTCCCGCCACAGCGGGTAACAAGGAGTAACCGGGGCCCCCGGCCTTCTTCGGGTGAAGACCGAGGAACGCCGGGCCTCGACGACGCCGGGGGCGCACCAGTGCAGCGCCATACCCCGTCGCGCCAGCGCTTGACTCTGCTGGCGTCGTCGCGGTACTTGGAGATCATCAAGGTCCGGTGCGCCCCGTACGTCCACCCATCGACAAGGGAAGCTATCCAGTGATCGCTGTCCAGCAGGCCCGCCGGAGCCGTTCCGAGGGCCTCGCTGCCCCTCGTCTCCTGCGGCTCGACAGCGCTGCGCGCCGTCTCGAACGATCTCCTCGGTGGAGGGGCTCGTTGCGCTCATTGCCACGACTGCTCAGTTTGCCCGTGTCGGCTTCTCGTTTACACCGCTGGCTCAACGCGGGTCGGGCATCGCTGCTGACCGCTGGCCTGGTCGTGCTGTTGGCGGCCTGTTCGACCATTAGCTGGGCGGCACTGGGCATCGGTACCGGGGCCGACGGCCGGGTGATCCCAGTCCTGCCATCGACATCGCCCCCGCCACCGCGCCCGCCGGTGGCGTCCGTGGCGGCGTTGCCTGGAATGCCAGCCGTGACCGATTGGCGCAACGTCTACGCCGCGGGCGCGCGGGGGATGCTCTCGGCTACCGCCGAGCGGGCCAAGGAGCTGGTGTACGTACCGCACAGCAAGTCCGGTGACGTGTGGGTGATCGACCCGAGCAGCTTCCAGGTCATCGCTACTTACCCGGCGGGCATCGAGTTGCAGCACGTGGTGCCGTCCTATGACCTGCGCACGTTGTACGCCACGGACGACCGGGGCAACGCTGTGCTGCCGTTCGATCCGACGACCGGCAAACCGGGCGCCAAGATCCCCGTGGTGGACCCGTACAACCTGTACTTTACCCCTGACGGGGCCTTCGCCATCTCGGTCGCCGAGAGGTTGCGGACGCTGGTGTGGTATGACCCGACGACGTGGCAGCAGCGGGGTCAAACACCGATCCCGGGTTGTGCGGGTATCGACCATGGCGACTTCACCGCTGATGGGCGCACGGCGGTCTTCACCTGCGAGTTCGCCGGCCGCGTCGCGGTGGTCGACGTGGTCTCCCACCAGCTGCTCCGGCTGATTGACATGCCGCAGCGCAATTCTCACATGGGCCCGCAGGACATCCGGTTGTCCCCGGACGGGGCGGTGTTCTACATCGCCGACTCCGACGCCGGCGGGCTGTGGGTGCTCGACGGCGCAGCCACCCGCGTGTTGCGATTCATCCGGACCGGCAAGGGTGCCCACGGGTTGGTCTTCGACCGCGACGCCAAGAGGCTGTTCGTCGCCGACCGGCTACAAGGCAGCATCTGCGTGCTCGACGCTGTCACCGGAGCGGTCGAAGCGATCTGGCCGATCCCGGGCGGCGGTAGCCCGGATATGGGCAACGTGACCGCCGACGGCACCCAACTGTGGTTGTCGGGTCGCTACAACCGCGCGGTCTACGTCCTGTCCACCAGGGACGGATCGCTGGTGCGGAAGATCAACGTCGGCAATGGACCCCACGGTGTCGACGTGTGGCCGCAGCCCGGCCGCTACTCCCTCGGCCACACCGGAATCACCCGATGACGCCGCCTCCAACATCTGAAGCAGGTCACATTTTCTGAGACGTTCTCAGTTGTTGTCGATGAGTACGAGGGTGCCCAGGGGGACTTGGGTCAGCTGGTTGAGCGCATCCTTTGGCACCCGGATGCAGCCGTCGCTGGAGCGGGTACCGAAGACGTCGGCCGTGGGCCAGGTGTGCAGTGCGACGGTTCCGGGGCCGCCCCCGAAGCTGTTCAGTGTCGGGCTGTGGGTGCCCAGCGGCAGGATGATCGGGGAGTAGCTCTGTTTGGGGTCGGTGAACGACCCGAGCAGGAACGTGCGCCCCGCCGGGGTGGGAGCCGAGTTCTTGCCGATGCCGGCCGTCCAACTACCTAGTGCAGCGCCGCGTTA
>QHBZ01000159.1 GCA_003244055.1 Pseudonocardiales bacterium
CCGCGAAGATCAAGAAACTTCGGGCTAGCCGAGATGGTCGGGGTGACCGCCGCGGGGAGCCACACCGCGACCAAGCTCATCACCACCCTGGCGGCGATTCCGCAGACCAACCCGGCTGCTGCGCTGGTCTCACTCGGGGTGATCGTGCTGGTGCTCGGTATCCGGAGGGTGACCCGACGGGTGCCCGGTGCACTGATCGCTGTCGTCGGCGCGATCGCCCTGAGCCGCACCGTGAACCTGGCCGGGCGCGGGGTCCATGTCCTGGGCGCTGTCCCTTCCGGGCTTCCGCACCTGAGCATCCCGAGCCTGGCGCTATCTGACCTCACAGTGCTGCTGCCCACGGCGGTGTCGATGTTCGTGGTGATCGTGGCGCAGAGCGCTGCGACGTCGCGGGCCGAGCAATGCTTGAAACCTGTGATGAGCAAGATCAACGGAGGGTCGTACCCTCCCGATCATCCTGAAGTCCTCAAGCAAGACCGGCGCAGCAACGCCGGTCGGGAAGGTACGACCCATGGTCACCGTAGCCCCCGAGCCCGCAGGACGGGATGTGCGCACTGGGAGCGTCGAGCTGGGTGAGTCCTCGTCGTTGATCGATCAGATCGTGCGCGAGGGCGCGCAGCGGATGCTGGCCCAGGCGCTGGCGGCCGAGGTCGAGGAACGCATCGCGCGGTTCGCCGACGAGCGTGACGAGCAGGGGCGTCGGCTGGTGGTGCGCAACGGCTACCACGAGCCCCGCGAGGTACTCACCAGCGCCGGCGTCGTGGCGGTCCACGCGCCGCGGGTCAACGACCGCCGAGTCGATCCCGACACCGGCGAGCGAGCGCGGTTCACCTCGGTGATCCTGCCGCCGTGGTGCCGCAAGACCCCGAAGATCAACGAGGTGTTGCCGCTGCTGTACCTACACGGCCTGTCGACCAGCGACTTCCGGCCAGCACTGGGCCAGCTCCTGGGCTCCTCGGCGGGACTGTCGGCCTCGGTGATCACCAAGCTGACCGAGACGTGGCGGGCCGAGCAGCGCGCCTTCGCCGCCCGGGATCTCTCCGCTGTGGACTATGTGTATCTGTGGGTCGACGGGATCCATGTCAACATCCGCCTTCAGGAACACAAGCTGTGCCTGCTGGTGATGATCGGTGTCCGCGCCGACGGCCGCAAGGAGCTCGTGGCGCTGGCCGACGGGTACCGGGAGTCCACTCCAATCCTGGGCCGATTTGCTGCGCGATGCCGCTCGGCGCGGGATGCGCGCCCCGGTGCTGGCCATCGGCGATGGCGCGTTGGGGTTCTGGGGTGCGCTACGCGAGGTCTTCCCGGCCACCCGAGAGCAACGCTGCTGGTTCCACAAGATCGCAAACGTGCTCGCCGCGCTGCCCACATCCGCCCATCCGGGGGCGAAAAAGGCCCTGGCGGAGATCTGGAACGCGGAGGACCGCCGCCACGCTCTCGACGCCGTCGCTCGGTTCACCAGCGCCTACGGCGCGAAGTTCCCCAAGGCCGTCGCCGAGATCACCGACGACCTCGACGAGATGCTCGCGTTCTACGACTACCCCGCCGAGCACTGGGTTCACCTGCGCACCACCAACCCCATTGAATCTACCTTCGGGACCGTACGACACCGGACCAAAGTCACCCGCGGACCCGGTTCGCGAGCCGCCGGGCTCGCCATGGCGTTCAAACTCATCGAGGCCGCACAGGCCCGCTGGCGGACGGTCAACGCACCACACCTCGTCGCCCTCGTCCGAGCCGGAGCCCGCTTCGAGGCCGGCAAGCTCACCGAGCGACCCGACACCGAACCCGTCAACACCCCCGCCGAGGAAGCCGCCTAAAAAATCTTGATCCACAGGTATTGACAATTGCTCTCGCGGGCCTACGCAGCCAACCACGACGAGGACCTCAGTGAGGATCGCGACCTGGTCGGCCTGGCCGGCGCCAACCTCTCCGCCGCGTTCACCGGCACCTTCGTGGTCAATGGCAGTCCGACTAAGACGCAGATGGTCGAGGGCGCTGGCGGCCGCAGCCAGCTGTCTCAGCTGACCACGAGCCTGGTGGTGCTGCTGGTCGTGCTGGTGCTCACTGGGCCGCTGGCATACCTGCCGATCGCGGTGTTGGCCACCGTGGTGTTCCTCATCGGCATTGAACTGATCGACGTCACCGGGATGCGTCGCATCTACGCGGTGCGCCGGGCAGAGTTCGTTGTCGCGCTGTTCACCGCGGCCGCGGTGGTGTTCATCGGTGTCGAGCAGGGTGTGCTGCTGGCCATCGCGGCCTCCATCGTGGATCACCTGCGCCACAGTTATGACCCGCGCAGCAGCGTGCTGGTGAAATCACCAGCAGGACATTGGCAGTCGCTGCCCGTCGCCGCGGGCACGCGCACCACCCAGGGGCTGGTCATCTACCGCTTCGGCACCAGCCTCTATTTCGCCAACGCCTCTAGGTTGGCCGCCGACATCACTACCCTGACCCAGCACGGCGAGCCGCCGAGCTGGCTGTGCCTAGACGGCGCGGCGGCTCGCCGTGCTGATCCGGGTGCACCACCAACAACACGCCCACGGCACCCGGCTGGTCCTGTCCAACATCCTCGAACCGGTCCGCGCTGAACTGGACCGCTACGGAATCACCACCGCAGTGGGATCAGACGCCTACTTCGACACCGCCGGCCAAGCCCTCGAAGCCTTCACCCACCACCACAACCCGATCCCCGCCCCCGAGGCCAACGATCAACCACCGACATGAGGTTTCAATCGTGACACCCCGCGGTGCCCGAGAACCTCGATCCCCACAGCGATCAAGGAGCACACCCGTGAGCACGGTGACCTGGAAGGCCGAGCCGGATCCGCACGACTACCCAGCGGCCGCCTCCTACCTGTCGCTGATCGCGACCAGTACTCAGGTCAGCAACTTAGAGCCCTC